>JBOHUC010000124.1:0-30604 GCA_050733935.1 Candidatus Eiseniibacteriota bacterium
GCCGCAGTCCGTCGGGGCAGCCTGAGCAGAAAGGAGGGAGCCGAGTTCGCCAGAAGCGCCCCGCCCGACCGAGGGTGGTCCACTTTTACTTCATCATCTTGGTCCGGTTTTACCTCATCGTTGACAACTGGCACATTCGTGGCGCAGTGGGGCGCCTATGGGCATGGCCCTGGGCAGTTCGACAACCCCGAGGGAGTCGCGGTAGGTCCTTCCGGCGACATCTACGTCGCGGATTTCTCGGGTCGGATTCAGCGATTTTCCGCGGAAGGCGCATACCTCAGTGGCTGAGGCGCTCCAGGGAGAGGGAAAGGGCAGTTCGACTTTCTCTTCGGCCTGGCAATTGACGCGGATGGTGCAATCTACGTGACGGAGATCGGCAACGAGCGTTGCCAGAAATTCACTGCGGAGGGAAGCTTCCTGTCCATGTGGGGAGGGAGTGGGACGGCGGACGGACGATTTGCGGATCCGTTTGGAATCGCCGTGGATACAGAAGGGCACATCTATATCGCTGACTGCTTGAACTTTCGAATTCAGAGATTGAGGGTGTCCCGAATTTTGTGTAAGCGTGGGACCGCGTGACGCAGGTAGTCTCTTCCCTGGAAAGAAGGGACACCATGAAGCGAAGGATTCGCAAGGAACTTCTCGACGAGCTGCTGGCCGACTACAAGGGCCCCGAAGATCTCACCGGTCCCGACGGGCTGCTCAAGCAGCTTACCGGCGCGCTGGTGGAGCGTGCGCTGGGAGCGGAATTGACCGAGCACCTGGGCTACGAACCCGGGGCGGCGGGCAGCGCCGTCGCCGGCAACGCGCGCAACGGGACGACGCCGAAGACCTTCACCACCGATCAAGGCGACATCGCCATCGACGCACCGCGCGACCGCACCGGCACGTTCGAGCCGGTGCTGGTCAAGAAGCATCAGCGGCGTTTCACCGGCTTCGACGACAAGATCCTGTCGATGTACGCCCGTGGGATGAGCGTGCGCGACATCCAGGCGCACCTGACGGAGATCTACGGCACCGACATCTCGCCGAGCCTGATCTCGACCGTGACCGACGCCGTGGTCGACGAGGTCGCCAAATGGCAGGCGCGGCCGCTCGATGCGGTGTGGCCGATCCTCTACCTGGACGCGATCGTCCTCAAGGTCCGCGACCAGGGCGTGGTGCAGAACAAGCACGTCTACATGGCGCTCGGGATCAACCTCGAGGGCAAGAAGGAAGTGCTGGGGCTGTGGATCGAGCCCAACGAGGGGGCCAAGTTCTGGCTCAAGGTGATCACCGAGCTCAAGAACCGTGGCTTGGCCGACGTGTTCGTGATCTGCTGCGATGGGCTCAAGGGCTTCCCCGAGGCGATCGAGGCGGTGTTCCCGCGGACGGTGGTACAGACTTGCATCGTCCACCTGATCCGCAGCTCGACGCGCTTCGTGGCTTGGGTCAATCGCAAGGCCCTGATCGGCGATCTCCGCCTGGTGTATGCGGCCGACACGGAGGAGGCGGCGCTCGTCGCGCTCGCTGAGTTCGAGAAGCGGTGGCTGGAGCGTTACCCGATGGTGGCCCAGGCGTGGCGCTCGAACTGGGAGCGCGTGCGGCCATTCTTCGCCTTCGGCAAGGAGGTGCGGAAGATCATCTACACGACCAACGCCATCGAGTCGTTGAACTTCACCCTGCGCAAGGTGACCAGGGCCCGCGGCCACTTCCCCAGCGACGAGGCCGCACTCAAGCTGGTCTACCTCGGCATCCGCAACATGGAGAAGAAGTGGACACGGCAGCCGAAGTGCTGGAATCTCGCCCTGAATCAGTTCTCGATCATGTTCGACGGACGACTGCCCGCGTGACCGGGAATGGCGTTTACACAGAAATCAGGACAGGCCCCAGAGATTTGGCCTCGGCCCAACACCGGCGGTCGCAACCTCCTGGGGAAGGCTCAAAGCCAACCGTCGATGATTCGTCCTCACGATGCCGAAGGGGTCGAGGCTCGCTCGGCGGGAATTCCGTAATAGGCTCCCCGCCGGTTGCCGAAAACCCGCTAAGTTGTTACTGTGCCGCCACGAGGCGGCATAGCCAAGTGGCTAAGGCGACGGTCTGCAAAACCGTTATTCGCGGGTTCAACTCCCGCTGCCGCCTCCAACTCTGACCCGGTCGCCCCGCGACCGCCACCCGAGGCATGTCCCCACACCTGCTCTCGTGAGCACGTCGCCTTCGAGTCCGATGGTGTCCGCCGGTCCTCGGGCGGTTTCAAGTCTCCGAGGGCCGCTTGCGCTCGCCGTGGTCCTGGCCCTCGGTCTGGTCGTCGCGTTTTCCGGAACGGCGTTCGCCCAGACGAGAAGCTCGACGGCCCGCCCCGCGGCGTCCGCCTTCGCCGACTCCGCCGAGGTGAGCCGTCTCCGGAAGCTCATCGAAGAGCAGGCGGCCCTCCTCGAATCGCAGAAGAAAGCTCTCGACGAGCAGATCGCGCTCGGCGACGCGCAACAGGACTCCCTGAAGGCCCAGGCACGCCGCATTGAAGAGTTCGAGCAGCGCTTGCTCTCCATGAACCGGCGAATCGAAGAGCTCGAGGAGGACTCGACGCGCGCCGTCGCTCCGCCCGGCATCGACGAGCGACTCAAGCGAATCGAAGAAGCCACGAAAGCCATCCCCGAGCTTCCGCCCGACGTCGTCTCCGCCGGCGACTTTCCGGGTTCGATCCGCATTCCAGGCACGGACGCGGCCGTCAAGTTCGGCGGACGAATCCGCACGGCGTACGTGTTTACGCTCGATCCGCTCGGCACCACCGACCGATTCCTCACCAATTCGATTCCTGTCGGGGACTCCGCCATCATCGGTGAAGACAACCGGACGGAGTTCTCCGCACGCGCAAGCCGCGTCAACATCGAGTTCCGGACCCCGACGGGGCACCGGCAGGTACGCGCATTCTTCGAGGGAGATTTTGCGGGCAACCTCGAGGGCAATGGAAACGGGTTCCGCCTACGCCACGCGTACGCGCAGTGGGAGGGCCTCATCATCGGCCAGACCTGGTCCACCTTCTCGGACCCTGAAGCGGACGTTCAGGATCTCGACTTCGAAGGGATCAGCTCCGAAAACGTGACTCGGCAACCCCAGCTTCGCTACTCGTGGCGTCCCCGGCCCAATGTGCGGACGGCATTCGCTCTGGAGACACCGGAGGTTTCCGTGACCAATGGAACGGGGGTGAACGTCATTCCCGACTTCATCGGACGATTGTACTGGACCTACCCGAAGAACGGCCACCTGCAGACCGCCGTGGTCCTGCGTCAGGTACGGGGAGAGCCATTCGTCAATCCTGGTGATACGCAGAGCTCACCCGCTTGGGGGGTGAGCGTGAGCGGCGTCGTTCCCTTGCAGCCCGAGAAGCCGACCGATCGAGTGATCTTCCAGGTCAACATAGGAGGCGGCATTTCGCGCTACATCAACGATCTGAGCTCGCTCGGGGGAGAGGACGGGTTCTTCGATCCCACGACCGGAGAGTTGAGCGTGACCCAGGCGCTCGGGTGGTACGCCGACTACGAGCACACCTGGCACTTTGTGCCGGAAGTGAACGCTCTCAAGCTCCGCTCCTCTTTCATCTGGAGCTATGTGAACGTCGAAAACCTCGACGCGCAGCCTTCCGATGCCTACAACCGAACGAGCCGTTTCAGCGCGAACCTGATTGCTTCGCCGAATCCCCGCGTCGATCTGGGCGCTCAATTCATCTACGGCACCCGCCGGAACAAGAACGGTGAGGAAGGCTCCGCACGACAGATCCAGGTGGTCGCGATCTTCCTCTTCTGAGGCTCGAACAGCCGGAGCCATTCGCTTCGAGCATGGCGTGCATTATAATGACGGCGCACGCATCCGTCTCGCCCGGATGCAGCCATCTCATGACCGATCCCGCCTCCTCGCTCACCCGACGTGTCCGAAACGCCCTCGATCGCTCGCGCGAGGAGGAGCGGCGCTTCACGGCCGATCCGGAGGCCGCACTTCGCGCGGTTTCCGACGCCCGAGCGGGCTCGCCGGGCGCCCGCCGCTCGCGGCGCATTGCGATCGGGGATCCTCAGGCTCCGGTCGAGCGCTTTTTCGAAATCCTCGATCGCCACGACCTGCTCGATGACGACGGCCGGCTCCACGAAGAGGTGCTCCTCGTCTCGATGGGGGATCACTTCGACTGGGGGGCGATCGAGGATCGTGATCGCGCCGCGACGAGCGGCTATCGCCTCCTGAGCTGGCTCGCCTCGCATCCGGATGACCAGGTCGTTCTCATGGCGAACAACCACGACCTCGCGCGCGTCGGCGAGCTCGTCACGTTTGACGACACATCGTTCGCCGAAGTGCGGCGCGAGGCTCTCGCGCTGCGAGCGATCCCGATCAGCTCGGCCGGCCGTGCCGAAAGGCGTCACGCGTTCCTCTCGCGCTGGCGCGTCTTGCCTTCGGTCGGCGTCGCCGCACGCGACTGGGGCACGTTCGAGGCCCGGCAGCGCGACCTCGTCGCTGCGTTGCTCCGGGCCGGCCGCTATCGTGCCGCGTGGGCGGCCGACGAGAATCTTCTTCTCGTGCACGCCGCGCTCACGCCCGACGACCTCGAGCTCATTTCGCTTCCTCCCGAGGATCTCGCTTGCGCGCCTGCGATCGCGCGGGCGGTCGACGGATTGTTGGAGCGTACCGTCGCATCCTGGAACGCGTCCGGGAACGGTGATCCGCTGTCGCTCGATCCGCTCTATCGCCCGGGAAGCTTCGCCGACGGGGAGGCGCGGGGCATCTTCGTGCAGCGGCCGGCCGATCCCGAAACCGGTGACCTCGACCTCTTCCGCGGGCCGCCCCGCAGGCGGTTCGATCCTCGCATTCTGCGCGGGATGCCAGGCCTCACGCTCGTCGTGGGGCACATTCGTGACAACAAGTGCCGTGACCTCATGCCGCGCTGGCACGACCGCGCGCGCTCCGAGGACGGTCCGCTTCGCCATCTGTGGACCGACGGCGAGACCGTCCGCTATGCGCGCGGGCCGCTCGGCGGAACCGACGAGGAGAGCGTGCGGGACGGTCGCGCTGCGGCCATGCTCTTCGCCGATGGCGGGATGAACTTCGCGGAGCCGGGCGCCTACGAGCTCGTGGATCTCGACACCCGCCGCCCGGCCGCCTATGCTTGAGGGCGATTCCCCCTTTACCTGCCCTTTCTCCGGAGCTCGATGACGATGCGTGAACCGCACCTGCGTGTCCTGCCGTTCGGATGTCGATGGATCGCTCCTGCCGCAACGCTTCTGCTCGCGCTCGCCGCCGGGACGCCGGCGTCGGCGCAGGTTTCGCGCAACGTGGAGTTCAAGAGCCACGTGACACCGCCCTCGCCGCAGTACTCGGCGTGCTGGTCGTACGTGCACTCGGACGGTCGCGAATACGCGGCGATCGGCACTTCGACCGGGACGGCGATCTATCGGCTCACGGATCCCACGAACCCGGCGTTCGTCACCCACATCGCGGGCCCGCCCAGTCCGTGGCGCGAGATGAAGCAATACCGGGACTGGCTCTATGTGGTGAGCGAAGGCAACGGAGCGGGGAACGGCCTTCAGATCATCCGAATGACGAACCCCGACGCGCCCGTCCTCGCCGCGACCTACACGGCGACGTTCAACATGGCGCACACGGTCACGATCGACACGACGAACGCCCGCCTGTACGCAAACGGCACGCGCAACCTGGCCGGCCAGGCGCGCGGAATGCGCGTCCTCTCTCTGGCGAATCCCGAAATCCCGGTCGAGGTGGGGTCCTACACCGGGCCCTACGTCCATGACTCCCACATCCGCGACGGCGTTCTCTACACGGCGCACATCAACGAGGGATGGTTCCGGATGTTCGACGCGTCGAACGCGGCGCTCCTCAACAATCCCTCGCAGCTCATCGCGGCCAAGACGTTCTCGAATCCGTTCCCGCACAACGCGTGGACATCCCCGAACAAGCAGTATCTGTACGTGACGAACGAGAACAACGAAGGGATGATGCGGACGTTCGACATCAGCAATCCGTCGAACATCCGCCAGACGTGGACCTATCGCGCGCGTGAGGGCGCGATTTGCCACAACGTGCACAATCGCGGGGATCTCCTGCTCGCCTCCCACTACACGGAAGGCGTTCGTCTCCTCGACATCTCGGATCCGGCCCGGCCCACCGAGTGGGGCTACTACGACACGTATCTCGGCGCGCTCACGGGATTCCACGGGAACTGGGAGGTCTGCGCCGAGTACCCGTCCGGCATCTTTATCGTGAGCGACATCGAGAGCGGCCTGTGGGTCTTCAGCCCGCAGCCGAACTACGGAATCGTCGCCGGCAAGGTGTTCGACCAGTTCGGAGCACTCGTAGCAGGGGCGTCCGTGCATCTGCATTCCGGGAACGCGGGCGGAAGCCTGGTCGCGAACAGCTCGACGACCGATGCGTCCGGAATCTTCCGCGTTGCGCTCGACCCCGGGAGCTACGAATTCGAAGGCCACAAGTTCGGCTATCTCGACGGATCCGCCGGCGGAACGATGGTGGCCGGCAACACGGACTCGATCACGATCGTGCTCGAGAGGATTCCGTTCGCCGCTGTGACCGGATCCGTGATGGCGGGCGCAGCCGGTCCGTTTGCCCCGGAGGGGGCGGGTCTGCCCGAGAGCGAGATTCACGTCGACGACTCGCCGCTCGATACGGTCGCCGTCGCGGGAGGCGGATACCGGGTCGGCGAGATCCCGCAGGGAATCTGGCAGATCCACGTCGAGCACCCCGCGTACATTCCGGAAGAGCGCTGGCTCGGAATCGTGGGAGGAGCCGACGAGTCGCAGAACTTCGATCTCGTTCCCGTGACGCAGTACGACGCGACCGAGGCGCAGGACGCCTGGTCGCTGTTCACGGCCGGCGACGATGCGATCTCGGGCCGCTGGGAAACCGGGGATCCGAACGGCACGGGCTCCGCGGCCGTCGCCGAAGTCGCGGAAGACGCTGGCGGGCGAGGTTCCTTCGGCCTTATGTCCGGCACGCCGGGCCCCGTCGTGAACCATCCCGATCACGACGCCGAGGACAACGCGGGTCCCGGTCCGGTGGCTCCCGAGAACGATCACTCGCCGGCTCCCGCGACGCGCTGCTTCGTCACCGGGCTCGGCTCTCCGGGTGGTTCGATCGGCGCGCACGACGTCGACGAAGGGCGAACCACGCTCACGAGCCCCACGCTCAACCTCTCGGGTCTCGCGGATCCCGTCATCGCCTACTACCGCTGGTTCGTGAACGACGGCAACTCGAACGTGGACGACGTCCTGCTTGTCCAGCTCTCGAACGACAACGGCGGTTCGTGGCTCGACATCTCCTCGACGGCCACTCCGACCTCGCATTGGGTGCGCGAGGAGATCCGCGTGCTCGACTACTTCGTTCCGACGGCGACGATGCGCGTGCGCTTCATCGCGGCCGACGTGAACCTCCCGTCCGTCGTCGAAGCCGGGATCGACGATCTCTCGTTCTACGATCGGCCGGGAACCGTGGATGCGGGGGCAGGGCCGCCGCGGGTGAGCCCGCTTGCGATTCTCGGTGTCGCCCCGAATCCGTCGCGCGGACTCGTGCGGGTCGCGCTCGCCGGTCCGGAAGGCTCGACCGCCGAAGCTTCGCTCTACGACGTGCGCGGACATCTCGTCGCGCATCTACCGGCCGCGCGCATCACCGCGGGCCGCGCGTCGTTCTCGTGGGACGGTCGTGACGCGCTCGGCGCGTCGGTGCCGGCCGGAATTTATCTCGCGCGTATCGCGGCGGGCCGCGAGGTCGTCAAGGCGCGCATCGTGCGCCTGACGGGAGAGTAAGGGGGCGGACCGGCGAGTGCCGCTCGCGATCGGTTGCTGGCTAAAGAGAAACGGGCCCCGAGCAGTGCGGGCCCGTTTCATTTCGAAGACGAGGTGGGAGCGTTTCAGGTGCCCTTGCGCGGACGGCCCGGACCGCGGCGGCGACGACGGCGACCCGGCTGCGGACCGGGCTTGCGTCCCCGCCTCCGGGATCCGCCGAGGATCTCCGAAAGGTAGGCCGAGACCTCCTCTCGAATGATGTCCGGAATCAGTCGGCGCACGCCGGATCGCACTTCGTCCCGAATCGAGCCGAGTCGGAGTGCGGCGGCACGGACCATCGGGCCCGCGCCGGCTCCGGCCGCACGGGCGCGGCCGCGGCGGCGGCGCACGGGTCCCCGCCAGCGATAGAACGTGAGCTGAGCGATTCCAAATTTCTTCTGCACCTGAGCGCCGGTGAGGCCCTCCTTTGCCGCGAGTGCGAGAATTCGTCTCTTCTCCGCGACCGTGTAGCGCCGGCGCTTCGCCTTCTTGGCCACTGCACACCTCCAGGGGTTCCGGGCGGGGGTGGCCGCTCGGTGGACCGTTGAGTTGGTCCCGATGATGCCGTCCGACAATAGGTCCAAGTCGAGTGGCACGGCGAGAATCGGACGGCGTCCCGCAGTCTACCAGAGGGCGTGCTCCCGCTCGGGAGCTCAGAATTCGCGCACAATATGTTTGACTCACGCAACTAAATGGGTGAGGCTTGGGTTGCGAGAGGAGAGGTTCGAATGGCCAGCCAGATCCATCGGTTCGAGCAGTGCTGCTGGGACGTGCGCGGATTTCTCTCGACGTTCGGGCCGGACGAGGCCTGCTGCGAGGGACTGACTCCGCGGCAGTGTCGCGTCCTGCGCGCGATCGGAAGCGATTCCGACATCAACCTGAGCGATCTCGCCGAGCGCGAAGGCCTCACGCCGAGCGGCATGAGCCGGCGGGTGGATCCGCTCGTCGAGGGCGGCTACCTGGTGCGGAGAAAGGGAGCCCCGACCGACGGTCGCGAGCTTCGGCTGATGCTCACGCCGAAGGGGAGAATCGCACTCGAATCCGTCGAGAACACGATCTACGGATCGATCGAGAAGCTGTGGCGAGCCGTACCGCCTGCGGAGCGTCCGAAGGTGCTCGACGCGCTCACGACGCTCGTGCGTGCCGCACGCGTTCTGGATCAAAACGAGGAACCTGTACCCGTGCCCGTGCGTCTGCGCACGAGCGCGACGCGAAAGGGAGGACCAACGTGAAAGTGACACCGGAAGACCTGACTCTCGAAGTGCAGAAGCGTTACGGGGAGACCGCGCGGCGGGCGCAGGAAGGCGATTCGTCCGGTTGCTGCGGAACGAGCTGTTGCGGAGGTGCCGGCAGCGGGCCCGATGCGGGCGCGGTGGCGCTCGATCTCGGCTACTCGGAAGAGGACGTGGCCACGGCCGGTGAGGGCAACCTGGGCCTGGGCTGCGGGAATCCGCTCGCGCTCGCTGCGATCCGCCCCGGGATGACCGTGCTCGACCTCGGAAGCGGCGCCGGGTTCGACGCGTTCCTGGCGGCGGAGAAGGTAGGACCGACGGGACGCGTGATCGGTGTCGACATGACGCCCGAAATGCTCGATCTCGCGCGCCGCAATGCACAGACTCGTGGCGCGACCCACGTCGAGTTTCGCGAGGGGCGGATCGAGCGGCTTCCGGTCGAGTCGTCGAGCGTCGATCTCGTGATCTCGAATTGCGTCATCAACCTGAGCACGGACAAGCCCGCGGTGTTCGCCGAGATCGCGCGCGTTCTCAAGCCGGGCGGAACGATCAGCGTGAGCGACATCGTGCTCGTCCGTGAGCTTCCGGAGTCCGTGCGCTCGAACGTGCTCGCTCACGTCGGCTGCATCGCCGGGGCTTCGGCGGTCGGCGAGTACGTCGCGCGACTCCTCGATGCGGGACTCGTTGACGTGACGCTCCCGCGCGTGGCGCCGATCGGCAACATGCTCGACGGGATCGAAGGCATCACGGGGGGAGAAGCAGCGGCCGCTGCGCACGCGGTCGTCTCCGCCCTGTTCGTGGCGCGGAAACCCGCGCGCGCCAACACGTAGCGCGCGTTCCAGGGACGGGCGCGGCGGAGGCGAGCCGCGCCCCGCTTCCATCCGCGGGCGCCCGCGAGCTATAATGGTTGCGCCCGAACAGAGCCGGGCACGTTGCGGGGATCCTGTGTGTCCCCACCTTCCAACCGGAGGCCCTGTGTGCCTCCGCAACGACGGAAAGGAAACGTCATGAAGGCTCGTTCTGCCTCCGATCCCTTCGGCACGCAGTCCTCCCTCGCCACACCTGCCGGTTCGTTCGCGATCCATCGACTCGATCCCCTGGCGTCCTCGCTCGGGATCTCGATCGCGAAGCTCCCGTTCTCGATCCGCATCCTGCTCGAGGCCGCGCTCCGCGCGTGCGACGGCTACGTCATCACGGCCAAGGACGTCGAACGCCTCGCGCACTGGGTGCCCAAAGCCACCGACGCCGCGGAAGTTCCGTTCAAGCCCGCGCGCGTCATCCTCCAGGACTTCACGGGCGTTCCCTGTGTCGTCGACCTCGCGGCGATGCGCGACGCCGTGCGGAAGCTGGGTGGAGATCCGAAGAGGATCAATCCGCTCGTGCCCGTGGACCTCGTGATCGACCACTCCGTTCAGGTGGATGTCTTCGGCAACGTGCGGGCGCTCGAGCGCAACGCCGAGATCGAGTTCGAGCGCAATCGCGAGCGCTACGAGTTCCTGCGCTGGGGCCAGCAGGCGTTCTCGAACTTCCGGGTCGTGCCACCGGCCACGGGGATCGTCCATCAGGTGAACCTCGAGTACCTGTCCCGCGGCGTGATGACCGCGAAGGACGAGGACGTCGAGTGGATCTTCCCGGACACGCTCGTCGGCACTGATTCGCACACGACCATGATCAACGGGCTCGGGATCGTCGGCTGGGGCGTCGGCGGAATCGAAGCCGAAGCGGTGATGCTCGGGCAGCCGCTCTATCTCGTGCTGCCGGAGGTCGTGGGCTTCAAGCTGACCGGCACGCTGCGCGAGGGCGTGACCGCGACCGACCTCGTCCTCACCGTGACCCAGATGCTCCGGAAGAGAGGAGTGGTCGACAAGTTCGTGGAGTTCCACGGGCCCGGGATTTCCGCGATGTCGGTCGCCGATCGCGCGACGATCGGCAACATGGCGCCCGAGTACGGCGCGACCATCGGGTTCTTCCCGGTCGACGCGGAGGTGATCCGGTACCTGGATCGGACGGGACGCGCGGACGCAGCGCGACTCACGGAGGCCTATTACAAGGAGCAGGGGCTCTTCCGGACCGATTCGACTCCCGACCCGGAGTTCAGCGATCTCCTCGAGCTCGACCTCGGGGAGGTCGAGCCGAGCCTCGCCGGGCCCAAGCGGCCGCAGGATCGAGTGGCTCTTCGCGAGATGAAGGCTTCGTTCCGCAAGTCGCTCGTCGCTCCCGTCAAGGAGCGCGGCTACGGGCTTCCGGAAGCCGAAGTCACACGCACGGTCGACGTGGGAACGAACGGCGATCGCAGCACGCTGAGCCACGGATCGGTCGTGATCGCGGCCATCACCTCGTGCACGAACACGTCGAATCCGTCGGTCATGGTTGCGGCCGGGCTTCTCGCTCGGAAGGCCGTCGAGCGCGGGATCAAAGTCAAGCCGCACGTGAAGACGAGCATGGCGCCGGGCTCGAAGGTCGTGACGCGTTACCTGCGCGAAGCGAATCTGCTCGAAGATCTCGAGACGCTGGGATTCAACGTCGTGGGGTACGGATGTACGACATGCATCGCGGAAGGAACGCCGATCCTTCAGGCCGACGGAACCTCGCGTCGCATCGAGGCCATGCCGAGCGTCGACGGGCCCAAACTGCTTGCGCCGACGGATGGGACGACGCTACGCGCCGCGCGGCAGACGCGACGAATCGATCAGGGGGTCCGGGACTGCGTTTCACTCGTCCTTCAGGACGGACGCACGCTCGTGTGCACGCCCGACCACGAGATCCTGCGCTCCGACGGGACGTGGGTGCGCGCAGACCAGCTCGAGCCGGAAAAGGATCGGCTCGTGGTCGGTCTGGAAGCGCCCGTTGACGAGCCGGGAAAGGACGAGGCTGGGTACGAGCTGCACGCGGGCGCGTTCCGGTTCACGACGGAATCTCCGGGAGAGCGTCTCCGCCTGCTCGCGTTCGCAAGGCTCGTCGGCCACCTTCTCGGCGACGGCTCGATCTCGGTCGAAGGCCAGGGAAGGATGAACGCCGGCCAGGCGATCGATCGCGAGACGATTCTTGACGACATCGAGTGCATCACCGGCAAGCGCCCGGCGGGCAACCGCTACGACGACCGCAAATGGTCGATCGTTCTGCCTCTCGCGCTCACGGCCGGGATCATGGCCCTTCCTGGAGTTCGAGTCGGGCGTCGCATCGAACAGCCCGCGAGTCTGCCGGCCTTCGTGCTCGACGCGTCCTGTCCCGTGGCCGTGGTTCGCGAATTCCTGGGTGGTGTTTTCGGCGCGGACGGATGGGCGCCGAGTCTCCATCGGACGAGCGATCGGGATGAGGATGCCACGCTCGCGCCTCCGGCGTACTCGCAGACCGCATGGCCGGAGCACGTCGTTCCGCTGCGTGAGCTCATGGAGAATCTGATTCGGCTCCTCGATCGGTGCGGCGTGAAGACCGAGGGTGCTCGCGTCCATGAATACCTGACCCGCCGGGTGGACTCCTCGTACCCGCCGGCGCTCGATGGCGCTCCGCGCGTCGAAGTGAGGTTGCAACTCCCCGATGGGCTCTCCTTCGTGGAGCGTGTGGGATACCGCTACTGCGTGGACAAGGCGCTGCGGGCGAGCGCCGCGGCCGTCTACTGGCGCACCGTTGCGCGAATCCACGAACAGCGCCTGTGGATGTCCGATCGTCTCGTGACGCGACATCGCGAGAATCCGGCTCTTTCGTTTGGGCAGTCGCGGCGCGAGGCGGCCCTTGCGCTCACGGAGCGCGAAGCTCCGATCTTCCCGCACTACTCACTTCTGGAAGGGCACGATCGATTTGACCGGCTCCCGAGCCCGGACGCACGCAAGTTCCAGCCCCTGCATCGGGATTCGTGCGGCTTTCCTTCTCCGCTGGAAGTTTTCCGCCAGATCGGGGCTCGCGACTGGTTCGCCAGGCTCGAATCGCGGGACGAAACGGATGCGTCGAAGCGCTACTGCGTCGAGAAAGAGTCGCTCGAGCTTCCGACGATGGCGCTTCAGCTCCTCGATCGACGGCCGGCGGGGAAGCGTGAGGTGTTCGACCTGAGCGTCGACGGCCCGCACGCGTTCGTCGCGAGGACGGTCGCCGTTCACAACTGCATCGGCAATAGCGGCCCGCTGCCCGAGCCGATCGCAGAAGCCGTCGCATCCAGCAACCTGATCGCAGCCGCCGTGCTCTCCGGAAACCGAAACTTCGAAGGCCGCGTAAACCCGCTCACGCGCGCGAACTATCTCGCCTCGCCTCCGCTCGTCGTCGCGTATGCGCTCGCCGGAACGGTCGATCTCGATCTCGAAAGCGAGCCACTCGGCGTCGGGCGCGACGGAAAGCCGGTCTATCTGCGCGAGCTCTGGCCCTCGCAGCAGGAGATTGCGCAAACGATCGCGCAGGCTTTGAAGCCCGAGCAGTTCCGCGAGGAGTACGGCAACGTCTTCGACGGGAATCCGCGATGGAACGCGATCCCGGTTTCGGGCGGCGATCTCTACCGCTGGGACTCGGAGTCGACGTACATTCACGAGCCGCCGTTCTTCCACGGGCTCAAGTCCGAGCCCCAGGCGGTCGGTGACTTCCGCGGTCTGCGCGTTCTCGTCGTGGTCGGGGATTCGGTCACGACCGATCACATTTCACCGGCCGGCGACATCGCCCTCGAGAGCCCGGCCGGGCGCTGGTTGAAGGAGCGCGGGATCGAGAAGCGCGACTTCAACTCGTACGGCTCGCGGCGCGGCAACGACGTCGTGATGGTTCGCGGCACGTTTGCGAACATTCGCCTCAAGAACCTGCTCGTGCCGGGGACGGAGGGAAATGTCACCGTACACTTCCCGACCGGCGAAAAGCTCAGCGTGTTCGACGCCGCCGAGCGATATCGCGCCGAGGGAACGTCACTCCTCGTCCTCGCGGGCAAGGAATACGGGACCGGATCGTCGCGTGACTGGGCGGCGAAGGGCACGCTCCTGCTCGGCGTGCGCGTCGTTCTGGCCGAGAGCTACGAGCGCATCCACCGTTCGAATCTGGTGGGCATGGGAGTGCTGCCGCTGCAGTATGGTCCCGGCCAGAACGCCGAGAGTCTCGGGCTCAGCGGACGCGAGACGTTCGAGATCACGGGGCTTGCCCAGGGCCTCGCGCCCCGGTGCACCGTGACCGTGCGGGCCCGGCGCGAGGACGGCTCAGTGGTCGAGTTCTCGGCGCTCTCGCGTCTCGACACTCCGGTGGAAGTGGACTACTACCGGAACGGCGGGATCCTGCAGACGGTGCTGCGAGGTCTGGCGCGGGCGTGAGCCGATGGGACCGGCTCGACGGCCGGCCCCTTCTTTTTTTCGAGGGATCCGCGATGAGAGATTCCAGGGGCCGTCGTTTCGCCGCGGTCGGTCTGACGCTGGCCATCGCGCTCCTCGGATCGGGATGTGCGAGCTGGAGGGGCGTCAAAGCTCCGCTCTCCGCGCAGCTCGAGGAGGGAAAGCACTACGCGCGGGCGCGCGGCACGACGCTCGATGGTCGCGCGTTCGCGTGGCAGGATGCCTACCGCTCGGGAGAGACGCTGTACGGACGCACCCCCCTCGAGGCGATTCCCGGCGCGTCGAACGAGCCCGCGAGCAAACCCCACCCCGAGCCGCTTCAGAAGGAGGACCTGACCCGTGCCGACAGCCTGCAGCTGTCCGAGATCCAGTCACTCGAAGTCGCGACCAAGACGCGCGACAAATCGGCCGCCGAGCTCGCCATCATCGTCGTACTCGCCGTGTCCATGATCTTCATCATCACCCTCAACAACTGACGATCGCCAGGGAGGAGACCATGCTTCAGGGATTCCGGAAGTTCATCACGCGCGGAAACGTCATCGACCTCGCCGCGGGCGTGATCATCGGGGCCGCCTTCGGGGCGATCGTGGATTCGCTCGTCAAGGACATCATCACACCGATCGTCGGAATGATCGGCGGTCAGCCGGACTTCTCGGCCTTCAAGATCGGCTCGATCGGAATCGGGAGCTTCATCAACTCGATCATCAGCTTCCTCATCAAGGCCGCGGGTCTCTACTTCATGGTGATCGTGCCGTTCAATCGGTTCGCCACGAGGCTGGCGGCGACGCCGCCCCCGCCCAGCCCGTCCGAGACCTACCTCAAGGAGATCCGCGACCTGCTCGCGAAGCGCGCCTGATGCGGGCGCGGAAGGCGTCTTGTTCGGGGTCCGACCGGCCGATATTCTGAGGGCGAGGTTGCGCTTCCCCTGAACCCGGAACCGGAGTGGAAATGACGAGCGATCCCAACGCCCGCACCCATGTGACCGAGCACGAGGCCCGCGCCGTCGCCGAGGCTTCGCGCGAGACGGAATGGACGGCCCCGAGCTTCGTCCGCGAGCTGTTCGACGGAAGGCTCGATCTGTCGCTCATCCATCCCTTCCCGCGCCCTGAGCCGGAGGAGGAGAAGCGCGGCGAGGAGTGGCTTGCCCGGTTCGACGCGTGGCTGCGCGAGCACGTGGACGCGGAACGAATCGAGCGGGAAGGCCGCGTGCCCCCGGAAGTGATCCAGGGATTGCGTGATCTTGGCGCGTTCGGCATCAAGATCCCGCGCGAGTACGGCGGACTCGGACTCTCGCAGCTCACGTACGGGCGTGCGATCTCGTTCGCCGGATCCATTTCCTCGGCTCTCGTCACCCTCCTCTCGGCGCACCAGTCGATCGGGGTTCCGCAGCCGGTCAAGCTCTTCGGCACCGAAGAACAGAAGAAGCGCTGGCTTCCCCGGTGCGCAAAGGGTGCCGTGTCGGCGTTCGCGCTCACCGAAAACGATGTCGGCTCCGATCCCGCGCGGATGAGCACGATCGCGACCCCGCTCGAGGATGGCTCGGGCTGGCGCATCTCGGGCGAGAAGCTCTGGTGCACGAACGGCGCGATCGCCGAACTCCTCGTCGTCATGGCCCGCACGCCCGGAAAGGGCGGGAAGCCCGGCCCCATCTCTGCGTTCATTGTCGAGACGTCGTGGCCCGGAGTGAAGGTCACGCACCGGCTCGAGTTCATGGGACTCAAGGGCATCGAGAACGCGGTCATCCGCTTCGACAACGTGAAAGTCCCGCGCGAAAACCTCCTGTGGGAGGAAGGGAAGGGCCTCAAGCTCGCGCTCGTCACGCTCAACACGGGGCGTCTCACCCTTCCCGCCTCGTGCGCCGCAGCCGGCAAGTTCTGCCTGAACGTGGTGCGCCACTGGGCGAACGATCGCGTGCAGTGGGGGAAACCCGTCGGACGGCACGACGCGGTCGCGCAGATGATCGCAGGCATTGCGTCGAAGACGTTCGCGATGGAGGCGATCGCCGAGCTCGGCGCGCTGCTTGCCGACGAACACAAGTCGGACATCCGCCTCGAAGCCGCAGTCGCGAAGCTCTGGAACTCGGACACCGCATGGGAGCTTGCGGACCAGACGCTCCAGATCCGGGGCGGCCGGGGCTACGAGACAGCGGCCTCGCTCATGTCGCGCGGGGAGATTGGAGTGCCCGTCGAGCGGATGGTGCGGGACATGCGCATCAACCGGATCTTCGAGGGGACGAACGAGATCCTTCATCTCTTCATTGCGCGTGAAGCCGTCGACACCCATCTCAAGGTCGCGGGCGACCTGATCGATCCCAAGGCGCCGGCCGGGAAGAAGCTCGCTGCCATGGTCAAGGCGGGGCTCTTCTACGCGGTGTGGTATCCGTCCAGGTGGCTCGGCTGGGGCCGCTGGCCGCGCTACGGCGAGTTCGGCCGTCTCGCCGGGCATCTTCGCTTCGTGGACCGGACCGCGCAGCGCCTCGCGCGCGCCCAGTTCCACGCGATGATGCGCTACCAGGGTGGCCTCGAGCGCAAGCAGTCCGTCCTGTTCCGTTTCGTGGACGTCGCGTGCGAGCTGTTTGCCATGTCGGCGTCGATCGTGCGCGCGGACGCGATGCGGCGCGCGAATCCTGCCGATGCCACGCCCGTCGAGCTCGCGGACCTCTTCTGCCGGAACGCGCGGCGGAGGATTGCCGCCTCGTTCGCGCGCGTCTCCGACAACGACGACGAGATGGGATATCGCGTCGCGAAGCAGGTTCTCGAAGGCAAGCTCACGTGGCTCGAAGGCGGAGTCTACAACGTGGACGACCTGATTGCGGGCGCGACCGAAGCCGCCGACGTCGCGCAGGTCGTCAAGAGCGCCAGCTAGGGTCCGACCGGCTCCGTCGGCGGGCCGGCCGGGCGCTCGAGCATCGGACGCATCGTCTCGCGCATCGTGCCGAGCTTTTCGTTCTCGATCGGCCGGATCTCCGCGCGCTCGGGCTCCCGCCCGTCCCGGAACACGACCTGGCGATGGCCCGCAGGAACCTCTCCCATGTCGTGCTCCCCGGCCTTCACGCGCACGCTTCCCTCGTACACGCACACGCACGTGCCCATCGGCTCGCGGATGACCGCGAGCGTCGTGCCATGGATCATGACCTCGGCTTCCGGCGTCGCGATCATGAGCCCGCCGCCGCGCAGGGCGGGGCCGGTCGTGATCCGGATCTCGCCTTCGGTCACCTCTCCGCGCGTGGTGCGCGCGAACATCCGTCGCGGCGCCTCGGGAAGCGTCATGACCGTTCCTGAAAGGACGACGAGCGCCACCTGACCGGAGGAAAGGAGCTCGAGATTGCCCTCACCCCGCCACTCGATCTCGGAGCCGGGGAGGAGCGCATCCCCGAGACTCGCGAAGTCCGATGCCGGCACGGGATCGCCGTCCACGAGCACGTTTCCCGTCGCGTCCTGGGTTGCGGCGACGCGCCAGCGCTCTCCCGGATTGAGAACGGATACGACGAGCACGAAGCCCAGGAGCACGGCCGCGAACGCGGACAGGGCGAGTGCGGGGCGCACGCGCGGAAGTCCGGGGCGACGCGTCGGCACGGAAGCGGCACGCGACGCGGACGCCCGGGTCGGCTCGGAGATCGCGTCTGCGATCGAGCCGCGCGCGAACTGTTCCCTGAGCTGCGCGCGAAACGCAGGATCGGCCGCGACCGGTGGAAGCCGGCGCACGGCCTCCTGCGCGAGCGCATCGGCGGGGGAGAGCGGCTCGTCCGCGTCCGGCGGGCGATCGGGTCGGTCGTTCATGGGCGATCCCCGGTCCGCACCCCGAGCCGGCCCTCGAGCGACCGGCCGAGGGCGGCGAGCGCGCGCGAGTGGCGCTTGCGGGCGGCGTCGTGGCTGATGCCGAGCATCTGCGCGATCTCCTCGTGCGAGACACCGGCGTAATCGAACAACAGAACGCTCATCCTCAGGTCCTCGGGCAACGCGGCGAGCGCTGCCTGCACGATCTTCTCGCGCTCGCTCCGGTCGAGATCGTGCTCGGGATCGTTTCGCCCGGTCGAGAGCGCGTCGCGCACGGCGGGATCGTCCACGTCGAGCGCCTTCCGACCCATGCGATCGGCTCCGGATCGCCAGAGGTCGCGGCAGGTATTGGTCGCGATCGTGCTCAGCCATCCCCAGGGATCGCGCTCGATGTCGATCCGATCCACCGAGCGGTAGGCCTTGAGGAACACGTCCTGGGCGGCATCCTCGGCGCGCGTCCGGTCGCCGAGGAGCCGGTACACGAGCGAATAGACGCGATCGAAATACGCTTCGAAGAACTCTTCGAGCGCCCGGGGTTCCCGCGCCCGGACCCGTTCGAGCCCCGCGGGCGACCAGCCCGGTCCCGCCGACCCGGCCGACCCGGCCGATGGGGCCGCCCATCCCTGTACGGTCGAAGCACCGTCGTGTGCCGTCTGTGCAGGGGGCCTCGAGTCCAAGTCGCGCTTCCTCCGGAGTGGGGATTCGGCGGAGCCTAGCACACGTCGTTGTAGCCGATTGCAGGGCGCGCCCCTACAATGCCGCGCATGCCCGGAAAGTTCATCCTCTGGACCACGCTCGCCGCCACCGTTCTGACCGTCGTCTTGCGCTACACGGGCGTGAACCCGGTCGTCGTCTTCGGCGCTTCGTGTCTTGCGATTCTCGGGCTCGCCTCGATCCTCGGACACGCGACCGAGGCGCTCGGTGCGCATGCGGGCCCGCGCATCGGCGGGATCCTCAATGCGACGGTCGGCAACGTGGGCGAGATCATCATCTCGATCTTTGCGCTGCGCGCGGGGCTCGTCGATCTCGTCAAGGCCTCGATCACGGGATCCATCCTCGGCAACCTGCTTCTCGTCTTCGGCGCGAGCCTGATCGTGGGCGGCGCCCGCCACGGGATCCAGCGCTTCGATCCGCGCACCGCCGGCATGAACGCCGTTCAGCTCGTGCTCGCGACGATCGGCCTCATCGTCCCGGCGACGTTCGCGCTCCTCGTCGGCGGCGAGCAGCTGGCCGAGAACTTCTGGCCAATCGAGAACGTGACGATCGGAGTCGCCATTCTCCTGCTCATTCTCTACGGACTCTCGGTCGTGTACGACCTGACACGGCCGCTCGGCGAGACGGTTCGCTCGGGCGACGAGGCGGCTGTACACGTCGGGCACGCGCATGCGCCCGGGGGCTGGCGGGTGCCGCTCCTCGCGCTCACGGTCTCGGCCGGACTCCTCGCGTGGATCTCCGAAATCCTGGTCGGCTCGGTCGAGCCGGTCGTCCACACGCTCGGCATTTCCGAGTTCTTCCTGGGCGTGATCCTGATCCCGGTGGTCGGCAACCTGGCCGAGCACATGGTGGCCGTCCAGCTCGCGATGAAGAACAAGATGGACTTCTCGGTCGCCGTCTCGCTCGGCTCGGCGACTCAGATCGCGCTCTTTGCCGCTCCGGTGCTCGTCTTTCTTTCGATTCCGCTCGGCCACCCGCTGACACTCGTGTTCGCGCCGTTCGAGGTGGTCGCGATCGCGGGCGGCTCGATGATCGCCGCCTTGATCGCGATCGACGGGGAATCGAACTGGCTCGAGGGTGCCCAGCTCGTCGCCGTCTACCTCATGCTCGCGGTCGCTTTTTTCTTCCTCCCTGTCCCGCATTGATCGGGCCCGGAGCTTGACGGCGGTTCTCGTCCTGTGGGTCACTCAATGCAGGGCCCGCGAGGGCAAGTGCCCCGCCCGCATGTCCTTCGGGGGTAAACGGATCGCCGTCCGCCGCCGACTCTCTGTGTGGAACCGGGAGGCGGCATGGGAACGGCACTTGCGCTGGACATCCTCTGGGCAGGAGCTCCACCCGCCGACATGACCGCCGAACGCGCTCAAGCGCCCGCATCGGCATCGGCCGCTGCATCGGCCGCGGCCGGATACCCGGCCGACGTCGAGCTCGCCCGGCGCGCGGTCGCGCGCGACGAAGCGGCGTGGCGGACGATCTACGACCGCACGCGCCAGCGCCTGTTCGCTCTCCTCGCCTATCACACGGGAAGCCGCGAGGACGCTCTCGAGCTCCTGCAGGACGTCTACCTGCACGCGTTCCAGGGACTCGCGCGCTACCGCGGCGAAGGCCCGCTCGAAGCGTGGCTTGCGATCGTCGCGATCCGGCGTGCGCGCGACTGGAAGCGGAGCCTGGTGCGCCGCCGGAAGCACGAGGTGGACGACGAGGAGATCGCCCGCGAGATGGAAGCTTCGGCCCCGCGCGGGCCCGGCGAGAGCGACCTTCCGCTTCGGACGGTGCTCGACCGGGCGCTTGCGACGCTGCCCGAGCGCCAGCGGTCGGCGTTTCTTCTGCGCGAAGTCGAGGACCTCTCGTTCCGCGAGGTCGCCGAAGCGCTCGAGTGCAACGAGGCGACCGCGCGAGTGCATCACTTGAGAGCGCGTCGAGCGCTCCAGGAACTTCTCAAGGACCGGCCGGAGGCCGCGCCCTTCGTGAGCGAATCATGAGCGACCTGTTCAAGGATCACGGACCCCGCATGACCGAGGAGGAGGATCGCCGCCTCTGGGAGCGTGTGCGCACGATTCCCGGGGAGGTCGAGGCCGAATCCGAAGCATCCCGCGCGCGCGAGCGCGCGAGCGGGAAGGCGCCTCGCACCGAGCGCCGCGAGCCGTGGTGGCGCGGCTGGTTCGCGCTTCCGGCCGTGCGCTACGGCGTGCCCGCGCTTGCGGTCGTTCTGGTCGCGGTCGTCTGGGTCGTGCAGCAGAATCCGACTTCCCCGATGCGCTCCGAAAGCGATCGCGTCCGCATCGCGACAGAAGGGCTCGACGAACGGCCCGCGCCCGCACCGGCGTCGGAAGTGGCTCCGACCGCGCCTTCGGGTCCGGCGGAGCCGTCCGGTCCGACCGCACCGTCCGCGCGAGCCAGGGTCGGGTCGCGCGATCGAAGAGAAGCGTCCCCTGAAATCGTGACGCAGGAGGAGCTCTCGGCCGGCGCCGGCGCCCCTGATGCGAAGGAGTCCCAAAGTCGCGAGAGCCTGAATCAGAAGATCGAGCGACGGGACCAAGCGGCGAATCAGGCGGAGCCCAGGAGCGGATTCGCAACGCCTCCGGGCGGGACCCAGGTGACCACGCAGAGGGAGCGCGCGATCGATTCGCGCGCGCAGGTTCCCGCGCCCGCTCCGGCGCCGCCGCCTTCGGCGGCCTCGGGCGATGCGGCGAAGAGCGTTGCCGGCACCGCACAGAAGAAAGTGAACGAAGAAGCGAAGGAGCCCGATCAACCTTCGGCCGACGCGCTGCACATGCGCGGCGGGAGAGCCGGCCAGGTCTACTATCGAACGCCGCACGGGGCGTTCGACCTCGCGGCCGTCATCGCGCAGGTCGCGGACGTGTCACGGCACGGACCGCTCTCGGCCACGGTGCGATCGGCCCACGATCCCGGGGTCGTTCTCGTCATCGCGGCTGCGGCAACGCCGGGTGCGGGGCTCGAGATCTCTCCCGATCCGAGCGCTCGCGTGCGCGTGCTCGCCGGGTCGCCGGGGCCCGTCACCGCGGCGGGGGAGCGCCGCTACGAGCTCGAGGGCACGGAGGGCGGCCGCGTCGCCGTTCTCGAGGTGACCAACGGACAGGGCACGAAGTCGTTCTTCCTGTTCGAAGGCTCAGGCGCGAAGGACGACCCGCTCGAGGGCGCCGTGCCGCCGCACTCCTTGCGGGACGCGCGCGTGCGCACGGCGGTGATCGCGGTCGAGCTCGCCCGTGCGCTCGCGCGCACGGACTCCGGTCGCCGGCTTCGGCTCGAGGAGGTCCGCGCGAACGCGCTGCTCGAGCGCTCCTCGCGCCCCGACGATCGTGTGCTCGAGGCCGTGCTCGCCGAGTGCGAGCGCGCGCTCAGTGCAGGCGGACGCTGAACGCCGCGTCCGCGCCGAAGCGCAGATGATCCGGGCGCACCGAGAGCTCGGGGCGCAGGATCTCGACGTCGATCTGATAGGCGCTGTCGGCGATCGATTCCGCGAACGAGACCGGAATCGTGAAGCGCGGGAGCGCCCCGGGCAGTCGGATCCGCACGCCCTTCTCGCCGATCTTCCGCACGAGCCCCACCATGCGGTCCGGATCGATCGCCATCCCGCACTTCAGGAACTCGTCCTGCTCGACGAACACCTGCCGCACCTTCGCCCAGGAGCGATCGATGAGATCGAAGCGCACGCGGACCTTCTCGCGCTCGAGCTGCGGGCGCCCCTCCGCCCTGCCGTCGGCGAGCACGAAACGGGTGCGGGCCTTGAGCGTGTGGGTCAGGGGGGGCGAGTACCCGGAGAGCGTCTGACGGGTCTCGAACCCGCGGCAGATCGGTGAAGCGTAGGCCTTGGGATCCCACGCGACGTCGAGCGTCGCCGTCGCGGCGGCCGAGTCGACGCGGACGGGAAGGAAGAGCTCGAGTCCGTCCGGCGGCAGGAGCCTCAGGCGCGCTTCCCCGGCGGTCGAGATGCGCCCCTTCAAATGATGCAGGTCGATGTCGAGCCGCACGGTGCCGGCTGTCACCTTCGCGATCAGGGCCTTGACGCGAATCTTCTCCTCGACGTGTTCCTTGAGCCCGGGCTCGAGATCCACGAACGCGCCCATGCGATACCTGCGGGTCATCCGGTTCACGAGGTCCTGGAGCACGACCTCCGGCACGATCACGGCGATCTCCCGCTCCTGATCGCGCAGCGCGCGCCACAGGCTGTCCCGCGCGGCCATCGCCCTCACGCTGTCGCGGAGGGTGACGATGAGGGCGGAGTCCCGCTCGTGCCCGTGGGAGACGACCGTGAACTGGCGGAGGCGCTGCGAGCCGGGAGCGGCGTCCCAGGGTCCGCTCGGCGGGCCCGCGACCTGGCCGGGATCGGTCTCGGGAAGGATCTCGATGCTCGCGACCATGAGCCGCTCGAGCGTCGTGAGCGCGGCCACCCGCACCGCGAGCGGAAGTTTCTGCGAAGGCAGATCGACGTCTCCTTCGAGAGCGGGAATCGTGATCGACTCCGCGATTCGAACCGGAATCGCGATCCGCGGGCTCGGGAGATCGTTCCAGTCGCTCGCCCTCTGCTTGCCGAAGTAGCTCGCCACCGGATTGACGAGCCCTCCGATGCCCGGCCCCGACCCCGTGACCCGGACGTCCGTGATCACGATCCGTGGCTCGAGCCGCGCCCGCTCGAAATCGAGATCGCCGATGCCGATCGTCCCCTGCGTGAGGAGATCCGCGTAGAGAGTCGTGTCGGACACGAGCCAGCCCCGCCCCGTGAGCTGGACGACGGAGGCCCCGTTCAGGAAATCGACGCGCGCCTGGCTCAACCGAACGCGATAGCGGCCGTCCTCGAACGTCTGCTCGACGGGCAGAGACGCGTTGAGCGCGCGCTGGATGAATTCCTCGCGAATGCCAATCGAGATCGCGTTCGGCGGAAGGAACGCCCCGCGGCCGGCGCGCGACGCGTAACGATGGAGAGCCTGGAGCTGGGCGTGGTTTCGGCTTTCCTGGAGCGAGGGAAGGGGTTTTCGAGGGGCGAAGCGCGGAATGAACCAGAGCAGGATCGCGGCCACCCCGACGAGCGCGAGCGCGACGATGAAGAGCGTGCTCGCGATCTGGCCGCGCCTGCGCGGAGTCGAGGGCGGAGTTGTCGTGGGCCCGTCGGTCATGCGCGCTCCCGTCCGGCCCCGTCGGGTCCGGATCCGGGAGCAACATATCACGCCGTGTGGATCAGCCCTCGCTCGTCGGGGGAGTGAAGACGAACGGCACGTCGAACGTGAACCTGGGTTCGTCCGCGGGCGCGAAGCGCCATTCGCGCGCCTGCCCGAGCACGCACGATTCGAGCTCGCTGTCGTTGAGCGAGGAGCGCGCGATCGCGGCGTCCGAGACCGATCCATCGCCGGCCACCGTGAGACGAACGATCACCTGCCCGCTCGCGCCCGGCTTCTTCTGGAGGAGCCGGTTGTAGCAGAAGCGCACCGCGGCCGCATGCCTCTGGACGACCGCCATAAGCGCGCCGGTGCTCCGCGTGGCGCCGCCCGCATCGCTGCCTGCGACCGTCGAGGGGGCCGCGATCCTGACCTGGGCGCGTCCGCTTCCACCGCCGCCACCGCCGCCGAGTCCCGCGGCCGTGCCAGCGCTTCCGCGTCCGCCCGATCCGCCGGCCGATCCCAGGATCTCGTCGACGCCGCCGAGATCGGCGCCGCTCCGCGCGCGCGCACCGGGCGTTCCCTGACGACGCTCGACGCCCGAGCCCGGAGCTCCCTGGCGAAGCGCATTCGAGCCGCGCGTGCTCGCCACGACACCGGTGAAATCGCCGACGATGCGATCCACGTCGGCGAGCGCTCCGGTCGCGGCAACCGCCTGCGCGACGCCCGCTGCGACCGCAGCACCCTTCGCGCCGGAGCCGCCACCGCCACCGCTGCCTCCGCCCTTGGGCTCGGAGCCGGGGAGACCGACCGCGTCCGACGGTGGAGCGATTTCGGATTCGGTCGACGTCTCGGGCGTGGTTTCGGGAGTCGTGCCTTCGGGTGTCTGCGCGATCGCCTCGGGCGGAAGCGCCTCGCGCTCCGGGGCGGTGAGCTGGGCCAGCTCCGACTCGTTCAAGAGGAGCCGCGTCACGCGATCGGGAAGCTGGTCGAGCGTGAGCTCCTCGAACGGTTTCACCGGGGTCTTCCAGACGACGAGAAGAATGAGCGCGCCAAGCGTGAGACACACCGCGTTCGAGTAGAGCGCGGGGCGGTCCACTTCCTCGAACAGGCCGGGTCGGAACGTGTCGGCAGGGCGGCTCATCGGAGGTCGGGTCCCGGGCTCACTGGCTCTGAATGACGGCCAGGGTAATGTCGTAGAAACCAACGGTTTGGCTCGTGTACATCACCTTTTGCAGGATGTGAAACGGGATCCGCTCGTCGGCCTGGACGATCAGCCGGCCCTCGAACTTCCGTGCGGTGCTCTTTGCGGCCAGGGCGTCGGACTTCTGGCGCAGCGCGGCGAGCGCCTGCTCGATCGGCTCGATCCGGAGGCGCTCCGAGTTCGCGACGTCCGCGGTCGGGCACACGCCCTCGCCGTCGACCACGACCTGCTGATTCGTGATCACGACGACCGGCGACTCCTTGAACGCTTCGCTCGCGGAGGACGACGGAAGCGTCACGCCTGGGAATGGTGTCACGACGGTCCCGCCCACGACGAGGCTCTTCAAGAGAAACAGGAGCAGCACGGTGAAGATGTCGATGAGCGACGTGAGCTGGAGCCGCGCGAGCACGGCCTCGTTGTTCTGCCGGCCGCGCCGCTGCAAGGCGGCCGTGTGCGCGAGGTATCCCCTCACCGCACGCCCTCCGCCTCGCTCGACGCATCGGTCGGCACGGCGATCGGGGCCGAGGCCGCCCCGAGCAGGGTCGAGTTGCCGAAGCCGGCTTCGCGCACCTGGTCCATGACCCGGACGATGTCGCGATAGGAGACGTTCCGCGACACGACGAGGATCGCCCCGCGCGAAGTCGGATACGCGCCGTGAACCTCGTCGAGCTCCACCCGGAGCGAGTCGAGCGCGGCCGTGTTCGTCTCTTCGGACGAGCGATCGCGCACCGGATACGCGCGCTCGGGCACGCCCTCGAGTCCGATCGTCGTCTCGGTGAGACGGACCGTGAGCGCGAGCGGGCTTGCGGACGCGCTTCCGCCCGTGCCCGGGAAGTCGAGTCCGATGGCACTCACGGGCACGAACACGGCCGAGTAGAGGAGCGTGGGAACGAGGGCGACGAACAGGCTCATGAGCGGGAGGAGATTGAGCTCCTCCTGCTCATCGTGGCCGTTCCGCTTCCTCCGGTTACCGTGCTTGCGGAGCATGGCCCCCCGACGTGCTGGGTGCGCTTCCCGGGCCTGCGCCGGCCGGCGTTGCGCCCGCGACCGTCGCCATCGGAATCACGTTCGCCGGCTGATCGAGGCCCGAGAGCGCGTGGATGATCTTGACCGACGTCGACTCGACGTCGTCGGAAATCGCCGTCACCTGCGACGAGAAGAACGAGTGCAGGAACAGGGTCGGCACCGCCACGATGAGCCCGAATGCGGTGCAGTTGAGCGCCTCGGCAATTCCGGCCGCGAGGAACGCTGAGCGCTGCGCCGGATCGGCCTGGCCGACCGCGCTGAACGAATAAATGAGGCCCGAGACCGTGCCGAGGAGCCCGAGCAGCGTCGCCGCGTTCGCCATCATCGCGAGGTACAGGATGCGCTTGTTGAGCGGCGGTAGGGCGACGGACGCCGCGGCATCGGCCTGCGCGAACAGCTCGGCCTCGACTTCGAGGGGATTCGTCCCGCGCGTCGGGCGCTCGAGCACCGCCGCCGAGACCTGAGCGAGCGGCGCGTCCGAGTCATGACAGTAGCGCGCGGCTTCGTCCCGCCGGCCCTGCCGGACGAGCGGCAGGATGCGGTCGAGCAGGCGACGGCTCGAGATCCGGCTCTTCATCATGATGACCCACCAGCGCTCGGCGGTCAGAGCGACGATGAGGACCGCGAGCAGGAAGATCGGGTACATGAACGGTCCGCCCGCCTTGAAGAACGTGGCGAACGTCTGGAGCGGATTCATCGGCTCTCTCCCTTCGTGGGCAGGCGAAGCGGCTCGTACGGCCGGACGCGAACGCGAACCGGCGACGACAGGGCCGCGGTGAAATCATCCCGCAGATACGACGGGTGCTCGGGGGCATCCTCGAGCGCGATCTGCGGTCCCGCATGGACGAACAGGACGCGCGGACCGTCCGCGCGGCCTTCGATTCGTTGCACATCGAGCATGAGCGGCCGGCGCACTCCGGGCCGGGACGGCAGCGCAACCACCGGATCGGCCTTCGCCGGCGTCGTGGCCGGTGCGGCCGTTCGCGACGGCGTCGCCGGCTTCGCAGCCGGCTTCGCGGCCGCAGCCGGTGGTGCTGCCTTCGGCGCGCTCGTCGGACTCGACGGGCTCGTGGTGCTCGGTACGCTCGGCGCCGCGCTCGGTTCCGGAACCTTGATCGTCTTGGGTGCGGCCGCCGCTCCATGCGGTGCGACGAGGACCCCGATCACGAGGACGGTTCCGATTCCGAACGCGCGTGCGCTCATTTCCGATCCTCCGCCATGCGGTCCGCCAGCGTCTCGTCGAACTCGACCCCGAGCGTGAGGAAGCGCTCGAAATGGCGACGCGCCGCCCCACGATCCAGCCGGTAGAAACGCTCGAACACGGCCAGATTGTACAGGGCGCCGGGCGATTTCGGATCATGTCGCAGCGCGGTTTGCCATGCGCTTTCGGCCTCGGCCCAGCGACCCTGCCGCATGCGAACCGCACCGAGGTCACTCCAAATTTCGGCCCGCCCCGGGTAGGACTTGAGGCTCCCCTCGCACCAGGCCAGCGCATCCTCAATCTGGCCTTCCGCAATGTATTGCGAAATCCATCGCAAGCGGTTTCGGAGGTCCTCTGAAGCCCCGGCATCGAGACCCGCGGGGGCGGGCGCCGCGCCGCCTTCGAGGTCCGCCACGAGCGTCGGGGCCGCTCCTGAGGCGTTTGATGGAGCGCCGGTTCCGTGTGCGGAGCCGCTATCCGCGACCGTTCCAAGACCTCCAGGGGAAGGGGATGGCTCACTCTCGGGCGGAAGATCGACGACCGCGAGCCGCCAGGGATAGTGCTCCTGAAGGCGCGGCTCGAGCTTCTCCCAGATTCTTCCGGGCCATCCATTCGTCGGCCGGGCGACGAGCGTGTCCTTCTTTGCCTTGCCGGGCACATCGGAGAGACCCTCGAGTGTCGCGATCCAGAGATCCTCCGCGCGCGCGTAGAACGTCGCGGCCTGGCGTCCGATGGCGGAGCGGTAGCCCGCGCTGTCCGCGGCGCTCATCGCACCAGGCGGCGGAAGCTGTCCGAGGCGCGTTCCGAGGTCGTCGAGCAGAAGTCCCGCGTGATAGCCGCTCTCGGCCCAGTACGGGCTTTGGACCGTGCGCGCCGCCGCCTTGAGATTCTCGAGCGCGGGCCCGAGGACCGCGAGCTTCCGATCGAGCGAGGGCTTGATCGGATGGGCGAGCGGGAGGGCCACGCACGAATCCGCGAGCAACCGTCCCCACACGAAACGCGCTTCCATCTCGGCCTCGGGGTCGACCGCGAATCCCTCGGGCAATCGCCCCGCGCGCCAGGGAGCAAGCATCTGCCAGGCGGCGGCGCGATGGCCGAGCTCGTACTCCATCGTGACGAGCCCGGCCTGCGCACGACTGCGCGCGCGTCCGTCCGGGACTTCGCGCACGATGCGCTGGTACGTCGTCTGGGCGTCCGTGTAGTTGCCGGCGGCGCGATAGAGCCGTGCCGCCTCTTCGAGTGCAGCTCCCGCGAGTGCCGCGTTCGCCCCCGCACCCGAAACCCGCGCACTCGCGTAGGAGGACGCCGCGGCGAGCGTGTCCTTCGCCGCGAGCTGGGCTTCCGCGCGCTTGAGCACCGCGTCGTCGTACAGGCTCGAATTCGGATAGCGCTCGATCAGGGTCGCGAGATGCTCCTCGGCCCGGCGTGCGCGGCCCGCCGAAAGATCGGCGAGCCCGGCTCGATAGAGCGCCACGTCTGCGCGCGGGAATGTCGGATAACGCTCCGCAAGCACGCGGAAGCCCTCGGCCGCCTTCACCGTGTCACGTTTGGCTTCGAGCTCCTCGGCCTCCTTGAAGCGCGCCGAGGCGGCAAGCTCGGTGAGCCGCGTCTCCTCGGCGCGATCGCCGGCGGCGAGATACGCGTTCGCCGACGCCGCGTAGAGCTTTTCGGCCTCGAGCCAGCGCTTCTCCTGGAGCGCGACGCGTCCGAGCTCGGACTGCGCGCGGCGCGACGCCTCGCTCGAGTCCCGGCCCGCGACGCGCTCGAACACGCGGCGTGCACGGATCGAATCCCCTTCGGCCTTCGAGCCGAGCGCGAGCGAAAGCCAGAGCGGCGGCGTTCGGGAATCGCCGGGGCGCGCTTTCTCGAAACGCTCGATCGCCTTCTCGAGCGAGTCGCGCTCGCTCGCGGTCCGATAGTGGGACGCGGTCGCGACCCGCTCCCGCGCGAGGGCTGCGGCGAAGGACGCGTTGCCGCGGATCGAGTCGGGGACGCCCGCGGTTCCGGCCGCCCGCTCGTGCGCGCGTGCGGCCTCGGGGAAGCGGCCGAGATCGAACAGGGCCTGCCCTTCGTAGTACGCCGCGAAGCCGAGAGAGTCCGCCTTCGGGTACGCACGCGCGAGCTCGCGGTACGCGAGCACCGACCGCTCGAGCGAGGCCGGGTCCTTCTTCGTCTCTCCCTTCGTCTGGGAAAGGATTCCGGCTTCGAGGAGGCAGCGCGCGCCGAAGGCCCGCGCCGCCGTCGCCTGGGCGGGATCGGCTCCCGGTGCGTTCTTCGGATCCGAGAACAGCCGGCCGAGATCGAGCCGCGCTTCGATCCGCTCGTCGTCGCGTGCGCGAGCGTCCCACGCGGCGAGGACTTCCTGGGCGTAGCCGAGGTTCTCGGGTTTGCCGGGATAGCGGGCGAGCACGAGCCGGTACGCGCGCGCCGCGCGGTCGTACGCGCCGTCCTCCTTCTCCTGGTTCGCCATCGTGACGAGGAGATCGCGCCCGTAGGGCACGTTCGGATGCGCGTCGAGAAAGCGCTCGGCCGCCGATGCGCCGCCCGCGAGCCGGAGGGATTTCGAGAGCTGCGCCATTCCGTCGGCGTTGATCGACGGTGCGAGATCCGGGAGGGCCAGGAGGGCGGCAAACGCATTCGTGGCCCCTTCGGCGTCCTGGCGACGAAGCGCGGCGTAGCCCTGCTTGTAGCGCGCCATCGCGGCCAGATTCCCGCCCGTCGTCCCGACCGCGCGATAGTGCGCTTCGGCCTCCGCGTGGCGACCGGCTTCGTAGGCGCGATCGCCGAGGACGAGATGCGCTTCGGGAGCGAGCTCGGAGTTGGGCGCGCGTGCGATGAGCTCGGTGAGTCTCCGGTCGGCGGTCGCTTCGTCGCCCGACTCGCGCGCGAGGCCAGCGAGGTTGAACAGGATCGCGTCCGTGCGGCGGAACCCCGGGTCGCTCGCGAGCAACGCTTCGTAGCGTGCGACCGCGCTCCGGTAGTCGGGGGCGCGATGCGTCTCGCGGCCGATCGCGACCGCGCGCCGCACCTCGAGGTCCGCGCGGTTGAAACGCGCGGCCGGGGCGAACGGGCTCGCGGGGAAGCGCGTGAGGAACTCTTCAGTAGCCGCGATCGCCGGAGCGATGTCGGCGGCCGTCGAATCGCCTTCATCGAGCGCGAGCGACGCCCACGCCGAGCGCTCGTAGAGCGCGACCTCGAAGTCGGCCTGCGCGCGCGCGCGGAGCTTCTCCGTCCG
>JBOHUC010000125.1:0-19200 GCA_050733935.1 Candidatus Eiseniibacteriota bacterium
GTCGCAGGCCGCGCGAACGAGCCGCTCCCCCATTCCGTAGGTGCACGCGTAGCCGCCGTAGTCGCGCGCGAAGCGGATCGACCGGCGCGCCTGTTCGCGCGTCTGAAGCGCGAAGCGCTGGCGAAGACTCACGACCGAGTCGACGGTCGCGCCGCGCTCGAGCTGAAGCTCCGCGAACTGACACCCGAGACCCATCAACTGCTCCTGGATGCGCTCGATCTCGAGCAGGCGCGCGATCTCTTCGGGCTCGGAGAGCGCGGCAGGAAGCCCGGCGGACGGGAACACGCGGCGCGCGAGCCACAGCCCGAGCGTCTCGTCGTCGAGCAGCACCTTGATCCCCGCGTTCGCCGCCCCTTCGCTGATCACTCCCTGCGGCGAGTAGAGCGGATAGACCGAGTACTCGACCCAGCCGCGCCCGCGATAGAGCTCGGCTTCGCGCAGCGTCATCTCGGCGTGATGCCCGAAGTAGGTCTCGTGCGCGAGCGTGGCGACGAGCGAATGCGCCCGGAGCGGGAGATCGCGATTCACCTCGACGCGCGAGTGCCCGTGGCCCAGGTACCAGTTGTAGGCCGACCAGCTCGTGCCCGTGACGAGCCGCACCTCGTCGATCTCCTCGTCGATCGGAAGACGCAGCATGCTGCGCCCCATGCTCCGGAGATCGGCGACGATCGTGTCCGCGCACGCCTTCACGCGCTCGGGACGGATCGTGTAGCGGTCGTGGAACGCATCGAGACGGGCCGCGAGCCCACCCGGGCCGGGAGGCAGGAGGCGGTCGAGCTGTGCCAACACGGGCTCGTAGTCCTGAGACTGGAACGGTCGCGGGGGCGCGAGATCGAACAGCGCGCGCAGCTGATCGTCGAACGGCACGCGCTCGCCCGAGATCAGGCGCAGGCGCGTCTCCGCGGCCCCGAGCTGCTTGAGCAGGGACTGCGTGCGGAGATCGGCCGGCGTGGGACCCAGGTCACGGAGCTCGGTCGCGAGGGTCTCGGCGCGCTTCCGAAGCACCTGCGGAGTCGAGATCGCGCGCTGGGCGACGCGCCGCTTGATCTCCGGCTCCCCGATATAGCTGTCGACGAAACCGGGATCGATGCGATCGATCTCGAGGCAGAGATCCACGTAGTCGCTCGCGATGCGATCGAGGACGACGGGAGCACTCGGCGCCGTCGAGCTCTTGCCCGAGATCGCCATCGGCGCGGCCGTCGCGGGATTCACGCTCACGAACGCCACGACGCCGGTGAGCGCGGTGAGCGAGACGAGCACGGCGCACGTGAGGAGAGCTTTAGGCACGAGAATCCCGGCCGCTACCTGGGGGGTTCGGCAAAAGAGGGTGCGAACGAGGGTCAACACTCTGGACCCGAGCACGTTGAACGTCCTGTTTGAGGATCCGCTCGAGGTCGCTCGTGGGGCACGAGCACTTCGACGGTCCGATCCCAAGGGCGCCCGGTCCGGACGAAGTGCGCCAAGTGTACCCCTGCCCCCCGTCCGGTCCAACGAGAACCTTTACGGCGCGACCGGACCCCGGGTTTCCGGGCCTCCGGACCCCGCTGCTCCTGCCGCCCCCGCCGGCCCGGCCGTCCCTGCCGCATTGCGCGGCCGGCGGGCCCAGACCGCGCGCAGGGCCTCCCAGCGCTCGCGCGGCTCGTTCCCCTCCTCGGCCAGCGCCTCGAGGAATCCCGACAGGCGCTTCGAGCGCCAGACCGTGAAGAACGTGAGGAGCCCCGTCGCACCGAGGGCCACGAGGAAGTAGAGGACCTTCACGGTCCACGGCCGGTCCGCGAGCGCGAACACGTTCATGCCGAGGACGCCCGTCGCCACCGTGCCGATGAGCCCGAGCGTCGTCACGACGGTGAGACGCACGACCGTGTTCGCCTGGCGGCGAATGCTGTCGCTGTCGAGGTAGTCGCTCATGTCCTGGATCTCGGTGCGGACTTCATCGTACAGGCGATCCACGTCGATGTGCCCGGTCCACAGGCGGAAGAGATCGCGCGACTGGTCCTGGGTCGAGACCTCGTGGAACCAGTAGCGGTGCGTGAAGCGGAGGAAGGTCTCGGACGTGCGGCGAATGATCCGCTTGAACGCCTTGATCGATTCCACGTCGTCGATGTCGAGGCGGCTGATCGCGAGCACGAGCCGGTCGGACAGCATGAGGAGGGCCGCCTTGTGGAAGTGCGCGATCAACCCGAGCAGGAAGTACTGGCGCCGGAACTGTCCGAGGAGCCCCGTTTCCGCATTCGTGAAATACGGATCCCCGTTCCGGCCGATGAGCAGGAACGCATGGCCCGTGCACAGGAAGCGTGTCGTTCCCGGAGCGGCCCCGTCCCCCGGCGACCAGTAGCGGTCGTAGCAGGACTTCTCCTCGAAGCGCGCGATTTCGGGCCCTCCGATCGGCAGGGCGTGGCCGCGCGAGGGACCGGTCGCAAGCCCGAGGCGCACGAAGTCCTCGCGCTCGAGGGCGCGCGGATCGTCGAACGCGAGATACGCCATGAACGGCATCCGGTAGTACTCGAGCTGGCGGTAGCGAATCGGGCCCGGGGCCTCCGAAGCGTCGGGGACCATGGGGGCCAGCAGCCACTCCCAGTGAAGCGCGAAGCACGGAGCGCGGGTGCGCGCGACCGCCTTGACGTAGCGCTCGCGATCCTCGAAGTCCGAGCGCGCAAGCACGCCTCCCCCGCGGCCGATCCACTCGACCGACACGGGACAGCGCTCGCCCAGGCCGTCGGCCGTCCACGACGCGGGATACGCGCGCGCAAAGCGGAACGAGAGGTCCTCGACCGACGCGAGCGGAAGCTCGGCACTCGCGACTTCGAGGACGAACAGGGCGACGTCGATGTCGTAGAAGAAGTAGAGCGCACAATGCTCGACCGAAAGGGCGATCGGGCGGTCCCCCGGAGCGAGCACGACCTGCGCGCCCGCAACGTCGTCGCGCTCGAACACGCGGATCGGTGAGCCGCCGTAGCCGGCGCGACCGCGGGAGGACTCGCCGTACAGGAAGCGCTGCACGTGCGGAAGGAACGCGACGAACTCCGCGTAATCGGATTCCCGGAAGCGCGCCGGATCGCCGACCGCGGGCTTCGCTTCCCGCCACGCGTTCCCGGGCAGCGCGCCGAACGCGCCCGCGTGCCCGCCCGAGCGCACGCGCCCGCCGAGCGGGGACAGCTGGAGCGGCCAGAGCAGGATCTGGCGGAACTGGCGAACCGGGGGTGGGGATCCCGTGACGTCCTCCGCGAAACCACCAGCCTTGGGGGGCAACGGCGACGTGGCGAATGCATACCACGACGCGGGCGCAGGAGTTGGCGAAATCCGCGCAACCGACTATTGTTCGCGGCAATGATCCTCTCCGGCGACATTGGCGGCACGAAGGCTGAGCTCGCGCTCTATGAGCCGCGTGACGGCAGGCTCGTCGAGCGGCACGCGCGCAGGGTCGCGACCGACGCGTATCCGAGCCTCGAGGACCTGATCGTCGAATTCCTGAGCCGCGGCTCGGAGACAATCGAGAGTGCGGCGTTCGGAATCGCCGGGCCGGTCGTGCACAACCGGGTCGTGGGCACGAATCTGCCGTGGGTCGTCGAAGAGAAGCCGCTTGCGCGGCGGCTCGGGCTTCCGCGGGTCGAGATCGTCAACGACCTCGAGGCCACGGCGTTCGGGCTCGCGGCTCTCACCCCGGATGAAGTCGTGACCCTCGAGGAAGGCCGCCCGGATCCCGAGGGCTCGATCGCCGTGATCGCGGCCGGCACCGGTCTCGGAGAAGCCATGCTCACGACCGACGACGGCGTGACCATCGCGCGCGCGTCCGAGGGCGGTCACCGCACGTACAGTCCGCGCACCGAGACCGAGATCGACCTCATGCGTTACTTGAGCGACCGTTTCGGCGGGCACGTGTCGTGGGAACGCGTCGTCTCGGGTCCCGGGCTCTCGAACATCTACGAGTTCCTGCGCGACACCGGTCGCGCGCAGGAGCCCGCATGGCTCGCCGCCGAGCGCGCTTCTGGCGATCCGAACGTCGCGATCGCGCAGGCCGATGGAAAAGCCGAGATCGCCACCCTCGCCACCGATCTCTTCGTGGACGCGTACGGGGCGGAGGCGGGGAACCTCGCGCTCCAGGTGCTCGCGACCGGCGGTGTCTACGTCGCGGGCGGCATCGCGCCCAAGATGCGCGAGCGGCTCTCCGACGGCCGCTTCCTCGCCGCGTTTCGCGACAAGGGGCGGCTCGGACCGCTGCTCGCCCGGATCCCCGTCCGTCTCGTCCTCAATGAACGTACGGCGCTCCTCGGAGCCGCCGGCCTCGCCTGGTCGCGCGCCGCCGCGCGCACTCCTTGAGTCACTCGGAACCCGGACGCCCCCTGAGGGCCGGAAAGGACCCCCGCCGATGCCTCCCGCGAAGACGACGACCGATCTGACCACGTTGAGCGTCCAGACCTTGAAGATGCTCGCGATCGACGCGGTCGAGGCCGCGAAGTCCGGACATCCCGGATCGCCCATGGGTCAGGCGGACATCGCGTACGTGATGTGGACCCGGTTCCTGCGCTTCTGGCCGGCGGATCCCGCGTGGCCGAATCGCGACCGCTTCGTGCTCTCGGCCGGGCATGGATCGATGCTCCTCTACGGACTTCTCCATCTCACGGGCTACGACGTGCCACTCGACGAATTGAAGCACTTCCGCCAGTGGGGCTCGATGACGCCCGGCCATCCCGAGCACGGACACACGCCCGGTGTCGAGACGACGACCGGGCCGCTCGGCCAGGGCTTCGGGAACGCGGTCGGCATGGCGATCGCCACATCGCTCGCCGCGGCGCGCTACAACACGAACGACTTCCACCCCGTCGATCATCGCGTCTTCGGAATCTGCTCCGATGGCGATGTGATGGAGGGCGTGTGTCACGAGGCCGCCTCGATTGCGGGACACCTCGGCCTCGGCAACCTCATCCTCGTGTACGACGACAATCACATCACGATCGAGGGCGACACGGCGCTCGCGTTCAGCGAGGACGTGCCGAAGCGATTCGAGGCGTACGGCTGGCACGTCCAGAGTATCGACGGCCACGATCACGCGGAGATCGAGCGGGCGCTCGCCGCGGCCATGGCCGAAACGGCACGCCCGAGCTTGATCTGCGCGCGCACGCACATCGCAAACGGAGCCCCGCACGCGCACGACACCGCGGAGGCACACGGTGCCCCGCTCGGACCCGAGGAGGTGCGCGAGACGAAGGAGGCCGCAGGCTGGCCGCTCGAGCCCACGTTCCTCGTGCCGGACGAAGCGCGGCAGCACTGGCGCGATGCCGCGCGCCGGAACAAGCCCGCGTACGACGCGTGGCAGGAGTCGTTCGAGCGCTGGCGGGCAGCGCAGCCGGAGAAGGCAGCCGCATGGGATCAAGCGCACGCTTCGCAGGCGGAGGCCCTGCCCGAGGACCTCGAAGCGCGCCTGATCGCGGCGGCCGGCACGAAGACCGACGCCACGCGCTCGCTCGGGGCGCTCGTGCTCCAGGAGGCGGCGAAGCTCGTGCCGTCGCTCGTCGGCGGTTCCGCGGATCTCGATCCCTCGACCAAGACTGCGATCAAGAGCTCGACCAGCGTCGCGCGCTCGGCGTTCGACGGGCGCGTGTTCCACTTCGGCATTCGCGAGCACGGAATGGGGGCCATCCTGAACGGGATGGCGCTCTACGGCGGGTTCATCCCGTTCGGCTCGACGTTTCTCATTTTCTCGGATTACATGCGCGCGTCGATCCGTCTCGCCGCACTCATGAAGCAGCGCGTGATCTACGTCTTCACGCACGACTCCGTGCTGCTCGGCGAGGACGGCCCCACGCACCAGCCGATCGAGCACCTGTGGGCGCTGCGCTTGATCCCGAATCTCGAGCTGTGGCGTCCGGCCGACGGCCCCGAGGTCGCCGTGTCGTGGGCGCGCGCCCTCCGGCGCGAGCACGGACCGACCGCGATCGTGCTCACGCGCCAGAAGACCTCCCCCGTTCCGCGCAGCGGGGCCGGTGCGAGCCCGGTCGACGCTCCGGCCATCGCGCGCGGCGGCTACGTGGTGTTCGAAGCGGGCGCCGCAGCGCCGGGAGCGCGCGGCGGGCCGGTCACGCTGGTCGCAACGGGCTCGGAGGTCGGGCTCGGAATCGAGGCCGCACAGCTTCTCGCGGCCGGCGGACAGGCGGTGCGCGTCGTCTCGATGCCGTGCGTCGATGCGTTCCTCGCGCAGGACGCGAAATGGCGCGACCGCGTTCTCCCGCCGGGCGGACCGAGGGTCGCCATCGAGCTCGGACGAAGCCTTCCCTGGGCTTCGGTCCTGGGAAGCGAGGCGCTCCTGATCGGACTCGACCACTTCGGCGCCTCGGCCCCGGCCGCGGAGCTTGCGAAGCACTTTGGATTCACGCCTGAAGCTGTCGCCAAGAGAGTCGAAGGCTGGCTGCGCCCGGGCCGCACCGACCGCGCCTCGTGACGCCCTAGCGCGAACGCTCGAGCATCAGATAGCAGTCGGCCGAGGCCGTGTCGGCGACGAGCGGAAAGACGGCCGCGAGAGTCATCGACGTGCCGAAAGCCTCGAGCATCGCGCGCTGGATCGGCTCCACCGCCGCCTCCGAAGGAACGGGCTCGCCCACGCGAAGCTCGCGCCCCGAGCGCGACCGCACGAGAAACCAGTCGGGCCTCTGCTCGGCGCAGATCGCGACCACCCGGGACATCGCCACCGGATCGCGCCCGGTGCGAACCGCGCCGTACTCGCCCGCGCGGCGGATCACCTGCGCAATCTCGGCATGGAGCAGCCCCTCGTGGTCGAGGACGGGAAGCCGCGAACCGTAACCCAGGGCGCCGACCTCGTACGCGAGAACGGATTCCCCCGTCGAGGCCCGATCCGCAAGCCAGCGACCGATCGTCAAGTACTGCTGCTGCGCGCGCAGCGGCGGATCACTCATGCCCCGGTGGTGGCCGAGCAGGCGCTCGAACGAAGTTCCCGTCGCGAGGCCGAGCGCGACCGCGAGCGTCGAACCGAGTGCGACATTGAGCGCCCACCGGAAGGGCGGCCGGGCCGCGGCCGCATCCGCCCAAAGGCGCTGCACGCCGAGCGCCATGAGAAACAACGCCGCCGGGTAATACGGCAGGGCGAATCGGGCGCCCGGCATCCAGTCGGCGGGCTTGAGAGCGACGATGACCGCCCCGCCCGCGAGAATCTGGAGCGCGCGCACGCGCGCGGCGTCCCGCATGAGGCCGCGCAGCGCAAGCACCGTGAACAGCGGGAGGAGAAGTCCGCCGAGCTCGGCTCCCGCCGGGAGGAAGTTCCGCCGAAACGCGCGGGCGCTGGCCGCGAGGAACGAGCGCGCATCCCCCGCTTCGACGAGGCGGAGAAAGGGCGGCGACTTCACGGCCGCCGTGTTGCTCACCCAGGCCCCGTAGTACTCGTAGCGTGCGAGAAGCAGCGCGACGAGCACGGCCCACACCGCGCCGAGAGTGATCCATCGGGAGCGAGTTCGACTTTCGAGGAGAACCGCGACCGAAAGGCCGGCTGCGAGGATCGGGCCTTCGGGACGCAGTGTGGCCACCGCGATCAGGGCCAGCCCGAGCCCCGCCTCCTTCGCGGGACCCGGTTCTGCAGCGGCGAGCGTCACGACGACAAAGAGGGCGAGCGCGTAGGGAAGAGTTTCCATCCCGGACGCAAGATACGAGTGGAGCGACGGCAGGCTCGCGAGCACGAGGCAGGCGGCACCGGCGATCCGACGGTCACAGCCCGAACGAAGGAGAGCGCGGTACAACTGGAGGACGAGGAGCACCGCCGCCGTGACGTCGAGCACGCGCGCGGCCAGGGGCTCGGGAATTCCTGCGCGTCCCGCGAGCGCGAGAACCGCGACCCACGCAGGAGAGGAGAACCCCTCGACCCGCTCCCCCGGATTGAAGACCGGCCCGAGTCCGGCACCCAGATTGCGCGCGTACTGAAAGCTGATGTACGCATCGTCGAGCAGGAACGGCCACCACAGCACGGCCCAGACGAGGAGCATGCCCAGAGCGGGCAGCGCCGTCCACCACAGCCTCGAGGAAAGGACCAGGTTGTGAGCCGGCCGAAGGCCGTTCAAGACGGGTCCAAGTCTCTGGGGGATTGGCGCCCGAAAACGGAAAGATCGGGAATGGCAACGACGCGGGTGGATCCGTCCGCCCACGCGGGCCGGTTTCTATGGTGGGGATTGGCGGGAACGAGATTGCCATACGCGCGCCGTCGGCGCAAACGCGAAAGTCGGGCCCTGCGGACTTACTCGAGCTCGCGCACTTCCACTTCGTCGGCTTCGACCGCGTCGAGATAGAGACGCGCCCACTGGTCCGCGTCTTCGAGCGACGGGACCGAGACGACGACGTAGCCGCCGATCATTTCCTTCGACTCCGCAAACGGACCGTCCGTGACGCTCACACCGTCGCGCGAGTTCTTGTACCTCCTCCCCCGCGAGCTCGGGCGCATGCGCTCTGAGGCCAGGTGCGTGACACCGCCACCCGCCGGCCGCTCGAAGTCGGGCAGCGATTCACCGGCTTCACTCGCCGCGGTTGCCTTGCGAAGCACCATGTAGCGGCGCGTGGTCATTCCGGCCGGGCGTGAGCCCATGCCGATATCCCACGGCTCCGTCACGGGACGAATGTCGATCTCCGCTTCTCCTTCGCGCTGCGACTCCTGCCGGGCCGCCTTCGCCCAGTCGACCGCATCCTCGAGCGACGGGGCACGCACGATCGTGAAGCCCGCAAGGAGCTCCCGCTCTCCCTCGAACGGTCCGCGAGTGACCGATGCCTCGGCACCACCGGGCGCGAAGCGGACGCGCGCGCCTTCAGACGTGGCGCGCAGACCCTCCGCCCCCTCGAGCACGTCCGCCTTCACGAGCTCACCGATCATCCTTCCCACCCGCTGGACGAGCTCGCGGCTCGGGGGCGCACCGGTCTCCCAGTGAGCGTTCGTCTTGTGCAGGATCATGAATCGCATGCAATCCGCTCCGTGATCGGGTCCGAATCAGTTCCGCAAGGGTTCGCTCGACGAGCCGAAGAACTCGACGACGGCCGGGGCCAGGACGGCGGGGTCGACCGCATGGGTCTGCCCGTCGAGCGTGCGATGCACCGCGGTCGGAATGGCTTCCGCGACCGCCCGCGCCGCTTCCTTGAGCCGCGCATCGGTCTTCGAACCGTTCATCGCGAGCGTCGGAATCCGGATCGAGGCGAGCCGCGCCCGCGGCACCCGGAACTCCGTCATCACGGCCGCGTCGTACGGAAGCGTGTGCGCGACCGCGACGAGCTTTCGCCACACCCACGGCATGAGTCGCATGAGGACGACGACCGGCGCCGGGGCGCCCACCATGTCACGCATGAAATACTTCACGGCGTCGCCGCGCTTCCCGGCCGCGAGCAGCCGCTTGAGCTCGATCTCGTGCGACTCTCCCCCGCCGTTCCCCGCGACGTCCACGTAGGGCGGTTCGTAGGCCACAACCTTGGCGACCGGGAGTCCGCTCGCCGCAGCCTCGAGGGCGAGCGCGCCGCCCGAAGAAAGCCCGAGGAGGAACGCGCAGCCGCCGGCGGTCTCGATGAGCGCCGCCAGGTCCTCGACCTCACGCACGCGCGCATAGGGTTGGGTGTCTCCGCTCTCGCCGCGCCCGCGGCGATCGTAGGCGTAGACCGTGAAGTGCGGGGCGAGCCGGGGCGCGAGCTTCGGCGACGGGCCGAACGCGCGGCTGCAGAGGGCGCCGTCGACCAGGATGAGCGCCGGGCCGCTGCCCGAGCGTTCGTACGCGATCGCGGTGCCGTCCTTCGATCGAACCTGCGTCATGACCGCGCCTCCCTCGGGTTCGGGATCGACCACGGCAGGAACGCGCGCAGCCGTGCGTCGCGCAGGAAGAGCCCACCCCAGACGAGGGCCGCGACGTAGGTCGGAAACAGCGCGTGGCTCAGGAGCGGGTTTCCGATCCGCACGTGCGTCGCGACCGCACCTCCCAGATACCCGGTGAGTAGAACCGCCCCGAGCACGGACGTGCGCGGAACCAGGTACACGAGAACGCAGGTGAGAAGCGTCACGCCGAGTCCGAAGACGACGTCGGTCGAGTAGCCGAGCTGCCGCGTGCCTTCGAGGACCGGCGGAATCCTAAGGAGCTTCGCGACGCCGTCGAAGACGAGAAAAAGTATGGCCAGAGTGCTCAGGACCCGCCCGGTCCAACGGGCGGCCGTCGAAGGGCTCGAGCTCGAGTTCAGGTTCGGCTTCATGGTCTTGCCTCCATTCGTGAGGGGTTCGTGGTGGTTCGCCTTCCACCTCCACGACGAACGGAGACCGGGGTGATCGACAAATTCGATGCGAATCCGCAAACGGCTCCGGGACAACCCTTTCGCGCTAGGTCCTCGCGGTCCGCGTGAGGCCGCTCGCGGCGGCCTCGTCGAGGAGCCAGACGAGGCGCCCCGGGGCGGGCTGGACCCGCGCGGCGGGCAGCTCCACGCGGTCGCTCTCGAGCGCGCGCGCCACGATGTCCGCCTTCTCCCTCCCGGTGGCCACGAATACGACCCGGTGCGCCGCGCTCAGGACAGGCAGCGTGAGCGTGAGCCGTCGCGGCGGCTCGGCGGACTTTTCGTCGACCGCGAGGACCCAGCGGTCCCGGACGTCGAGCGCGCTCGAGGACGGAAAGAGGGACGCGGTGTGTCCGTCCGCACCGATCCCGAGGAACACGAGATCGAGCGCGGGCGGCGCGTGCGGCGGCGGTGCGAGGACGGTCCGGAGAACGGATTCGTATGCGAGGGCCGCGCTCTCGAGGTCGGGCCCCTCACCCTCCATGCGCTGCACCTGGGCCGGTGAAAGCGGCACGTCGTCGAGCAGCGATTCGCGCGCGAGGCGATAGTTGCTGCGCGCATCCCGCGGATCGACCGCGCGCTCGTCGGTGAAGAACACATGCGTCCGGTGCCAGGCGGAATCGAGATCGGGCTGCTGCGCCACCGTGCGGTAGAGCTCGCGTGGCGTCTTTCCCCCGGCGAGGGCGACCGAGAACACCGTGCGTTCGGAAGGCGTCTGCCGCACCGAATCGACCCACAGCCGCGCGCCCGCAGACGCGACTCCAGCGGCATCAGGAGCCACCACGACGTGCGCCTTCGGGCGGCTCACGCGGGCGTCTCCACACGCTCGAGCGGCGCGCCCGAGTCCACCCACGCCGTGGTTCCGCCGACCACGTTGTAGATCGGTCCCCTGTGATGAGGCGCAAGGAGGCTCACCGCGGTGCTCGATCGGTAGCCCGTTTGACACACCACCGCGAGCGGACCCGCGCCCGGCGACGGCGACGGCGAAGCCGACGCCGACGCCGAGGCCGCCCGGGCCGTCTCGAGAGCTCTCGGGGCGAACCGGTCGAGCGGTTCGTTCGTGGCACCGGGAACGTGGCCCATCTCGAATTCGTCGGGGCGGCGGACGTCGAGCACCCGCAGCGCGTCCCCGGTCGTCGCGAGCTGTGCGCGCAGCTCGTCGACCGAGAGGAGCTCGGTCGTCCCCACGGCCTCGCCGGCGCGATCCCACTCCGCGATTCCGCCCTCGAGATAGCCGACCACGTTCTCGAGCCCGACGCGCGCGAGTCTCATGCGCGCCTCCTCGACCTCTCCGAGCTCGTCGGTCACGAGCACGATCGGCGCCCCCACCGGGACGAGCGATCCGGCCCAGGAGGCGAACTGTCCCCCGAGGCCCACGTTGAGGGAGCCGGGCACGTGGCCGTTCGCCCAGCGCGCGCCGTCGCGCACGTCGAGCACGATCGCCCCTTCCGCGGCCCGTCGCCGGACCTCCCCGGGCGCAAGACCGGGCGGCGCCGGAAGGTCCGCGAGCGCGGGCGCTCCGCGCCGGTTCGTCTCGGCGTCGAACCCGAAGTAGGCGGGTGCGGGCGGGAGATCAGTCGTCGTGCGACGGATGAACTCGGCACGCGACATCGCGCGCAGCGAGGGATTGACGCGCCGCTGCTCGCCGATCGTCGAGAACCGTTCGCGGCCGATGTTCCGGCCGCAGGCCGAGCCCGCGCCGTGGGAGGGATAGACCTCGACCGAGTCGGGCAGCGTGAGGAGCTTGGTGTGCACGGAGTCATACAGCATGCCGGCCATGTCCTCGGCTGTGTAGCCCTTCGAGGTCACGAGGTCGGGCCGCCCGACGTCGCCGACGAAGAGCGTGTCGCCGGTCAGGACCTTGAGCGGCATCGCGCCGGCCGAGTCGTCGTAGACGACGATCGCCATGCTCTCGGGTGTGTGGCCCGGCGTCTCCAGGAACACGAGCCGGAGCGAGCCCAGCCGGATCACGTCGCCCTCCTTCACCGCGCGATGCGGAAACGTCGCCTCCGCGCGATGGCCGAGCACGATCTCAGCACCGGCACGCTCCGCGAGCTCGCGGTGGCCCGAGACAAAGTCGGCGTGGAGGTGGCTTTCGATCACGTAGCGGATCGTGAGCCCGCGCTCGCGCGCGGCGTCGAGATAGAGATCGACGTCCCGCTGCGGATCGACGACCGCCGCCTCGCCCCCGTCGCCGATCAAATAGGACGCGTGCGACAGGCACGCGAGATAGAACTGCTCGAAGACCATGAGTGGCTCCGCTCAGTCGGGTGAAGTCCCGGAGAGAATCGACGCGGCGCGCAGGAGCGCGCGCTCGTAGACGACGTCGGGGCTCGCATCGTCGAGCGCCCGCGCGAGTAATCGCTCGAGCGGCAGGCGCACGCGCGGCAGCCGGTGGCGATGGCTGCCAGCATGGGGCGTGTTCGCGTCGAGCGTCAAGACCTCGCCCTCGCCCGGGCATTCGATCCGAAACGAAATCGACTCCGACGACACCGAAAGATGTGTGCGCGCGATCTCGCCCGAGGGAGCGTCGGTCATCCGCTCGAGAACGACCTCCGGCGGGGTCGCTTCGCCCGCCGCGTCCCCCGCTTCGACGCGCGCCGCAAGTCCCGTCGGTCCGGCTTCGCGCGCGAGCTCGACGCGATCGAGCGCCCATCCCGCGAGGAGTGCGGCCGCTGCGGGGATCGCTCCGTGCGCCGCACCGGCCGATGTGGCGCCCGCCCCCGGCGCCGCTGCGCTCGCCGTGCCATAGCCGACTCCGATCCGATCCACCTCCCCCGCGCGACGCGCAAGACGCGGGTCGTCGAAGCACACCGCGACCGCCTCGCGCCACGACTCATGCCGGTACCAGTTGAGATCCGCGGGCGACCATTCCTCGCCGCGCCGCTCGACCAGGTCTTCGAGGCCGGCTGCGGGATCGGGGAACGTGCGGCTGTCGACGATCAAGCGGTCCGAGACGTCGAGGAGCCGCCGGAAGAACTCGTTCTCCCAGGGGGGCGTGCCCGCGCACCAGAGGAACACCGGGAGGTCCGGAACGAGGAGCGGAATCACCGCCCCCGCCGCGCGCCGTCCGGCATCGCCTCCGACCACGAGACGAATCTGCTCGCAGCAAACGTGCCGTCCCTCGCCGCGCATCCGGCAGTGTGCGGTGAGCCAGGCCTCGATGCGCTCCGAATCGTCGGCCGCCGCCTCGACCACGAACGCGCGTACGGGATGGCGGTCGGACGCTTCCGCGACCGCGGCCGTGAGAGCCTTGGCCTCGTCGGCATCGCGCGCGACGGCGACCAGGTTGCGCGAGCACGCGCGCGCGATCGTCTTTCCGCCCGCGGTCGCCTCCGCCTCGGCGCCTTCCCACAACCGCCTGAGCTCCCGGGCGAGCGAGCGCACGTCGACGGGGAAGCCGTCCCCGCCGCCGAGCACCTCGCGGCCGGTGGAATCGGTGATCATGGCCGCCTCCACGAACGCCCGGTGCGGTCGAGCAGCGCATCCGCCGGCTCGGGGCCCCAGGTGCCCGCGTCGTAGTCGGGAAATGCGGGCGGCGGCGCGTCCGACCAGGCTTCGAGAATCGGCGTGACGATCGACCACGCGGCCTCGACTTCGTCGCGGCGAATGAAGAGCGTCGAATCACCGAGGAGCGCATCGAGCAGGAGCCGCTCGTACGCCTCGGGAGGATCGACTCCGAACGAGCTCCCGTAGAGGAAGTCCATCTTGACGGGCTCGACCCGAACGCGCGGTCCGGGAATCTTCGCGCCGAACTTGAGCGAGATGCCCTCCTCGGGCTGGATGCGGAGCGCGAGGACGTTCGGCTCGGGGGCGGAGCTCCCGGCGCCGCCGAGGCTCCCGAAAATCGAGTGCGGGACGCGCTTGAACTGCACGGCGATTTCGGTCACGCGCTTGGGCAGCCGCTTCCCCGCCCGCACGAAGAACGGAACGCCCGCCCAGCGCCAGTTGTCGACCGCGAGCTCGAGTGCGACGAACGTCTCGGTGCCCGAGTCCTTCGCCACACCTTCTTCTTCGCGGTAGCCGACCACGTCCGTGCCCCCGACCGATCCCGCTCCGTACTGCCCGCGGACGACGCGCGCGGGCACGTCGCGGGGAGTAAGGTGCGGCACGGCGCGCAGCACCTTCACCTTCTCGTCGCGGATCGGATCGGCCTCGAACGAGCCCGGCGGCTCCATCGCCATGAGCGTGACGAGCTGAAGGAGATGGTTCTGCACGATGTCGCGCAGCGCTCCCGCTTCCTCGTAGAACCTGCCCCGTCCTTCGACGCCGATCGATTCCCCGACCGTGATCTGGACGTGGTCCACGTACTTCTGGTTCCACAGGGGCTCGAAGATCGCGTTCCCGAACCGGAACACGAGGATGTTCTGCACGGTCTCCTTGCCCAGATAGTGATCGATGCGGAAGATCTGCCGCTCGCGCGCGAAACGAAGAGCGATCTCGTTGAGCGCGCGCGCACTCTCGAGGTCGCGGCCGAACGGCTTCTCGACGATGATGCGCGCGAAGCGGCCGTCCTTCTCTTCGAGAAGGCCCGCGTGACCCAGGTTCTCGAACAGGATGGGATAGAACGTGGGCGGGGTCGCAAAATAAAATAGCCGGTTGCCCTCCGTCCCGCGCTCACGGTCGATGCGCTCGAGCGTCTTCGCAAGCCGCTCGAACCCCGCGGCATCCGCGAAGTCCCCCGTCACGTAGGAGAGGCCTTCGGCGAAGTCCTGCCAGAGCGCGGGATCGAGCGGCGTGCGTGCGTGCTCGGCGGTCGCGCTGCGGAGCGATTCGGCGAACGCCGCGTCGTCGAGCTCCTTCCGCGCGTAACCGACGACCGCGAAGTGCGCGGGCAGGAGCCCGTTTTTCTTCAAGTGATAGAGCGCGGGAAGGAGCTTCCGACTCGTCAGGTCGCCGGTCGCCCCGAAGATGACGAGACAGGCGGGCGGCGCGACGCTGTCGCGCGTGAGGCCTTCGCGAAACGGCGCGACCGCCCGGCTCGCTCGGGTCGTCGCGCTCGCCACGTCCGCCACGCTGTTTCCCTCAGCTCGCGCGTGCCGGGGCGTGCGCCGCGCCAGGACCGACCGGCGTCAGGGCGGCCGCGCGACGAAGCATCTCGGCCAGCCGCTCGAGGCCGGCCGGCCTTCCGCCCTCGAGGTGCACGCGGAGGAGCCGCCGATTGCGCGCGACGAGGGCCGCCACGTCGCCCGTCGCCTGCGCGTCGAGCAGGACGCCGAACGAATACGGAGCCCCGGGAATGGCCCGTTCGTCCTCGGTCTCGGCCGTCAGGAACAGGAACGCGGTCGTGGGCGGACCTCCCTTCTGGAGCTGTCCGGTCGAGTGCAGGTAGCGCGGTCCGATCCCGAGCGTGGTCGCGACCCCGAGACGATCGCGCAGTACCGCGCGCAGCCGCACGAGACGCGCGGCCTCCTCGGGCGCGGGATCGAAGAACGCGATCAGCGCGAGCGTGTCGCCCGGGTGCACGGTCGCAAGGTGCGCGGCCAGGACGTGCGCGATCGCGTCGTCGTGCGCGGCGGCCGCCGGGCGAAGCGTGCTCCCGTGCGTGCCGGACGCGAACAGCGCGAGCCGGTCGTCACGCACGAGTGCGGTCTCGACCGGCAGCGCGCCCTCGGCCTCGAACCGTGCGAGGGTTTTCTGCGTGTTCGCCTTGCTCTCGCTTACGTTCGGCTCGTCGAACGGATTGACGCCGAGAATCGCAGACGCAACGGCGGTCGCGACCTCCCAGCGCACGAACTCGCCGCCCAGCGACTCCCGGTCGTCGATCACGAGGCGCACGACCGGATGCCCGGCGCGTACGAGCGCATCGAGCGTCGCGTCGAGCGAACCGTCGGACGCGGCGCCGACACCGCCTCTCTCGAGCCGGATCGACACGAACAAGCGGTCGCGACCGTAAGCCTCGGGCGCGCCGGGCGGTTCGTCCGCGACGGGAACGATGCCCTTGCCGTTCTTCCCCGTGCTCTCCGCGATGAGCTGCTCGAGCCACGCGCCAAGGGCCCCGATCCCCGGATCGACGAACAGCGTGAGCTTGTCGCGCCCTGCCTTCGCGGCTTCCCCGAGCACCGCCCCGAGCCACAGACCGGGGTTCTCGCGCGTCCCGGCACGCGGCCCCGAGGCGCGCAGCATGGCGAGCGCCGCCTCGAGCAGCTTCGGCAGGTCGACGCCGAGGAGGGCGGCGGGCACGAGCCCGAACGATGAGAGCGCGGAGTAACGGCCGCCGATGTCGGGCGGATTGAGGAACGTGCGGCGGTACCCGCGGCGCAGCGCGCGCGCTTCGAGGGGGCTGTCGGGATCCGTGATCGCGACGAAGTTCTTCCCCGCCGGGCGCACGCCGGCCGCCTCGACTTCGGCCTCGAAGGCGTCGGCGAAGGCGTTCGACTCGATCGTGCTCCCCGACTTGCTCGAGACGATGAAGAGCGTTCGTGCGGGATCGATCGCCCGACGCAGGCGCCCGACCGCCACCGGGTCCGTGCTGTCGAGCACGTGGAGCCGCAGGCGGCCCTCGGCCGGCGCGAACGTGCGCGCGAAGAGATCGGGACAGAGCGAGGACCCGCCCATCCCGAGCACGACCGCGTCGGTGAAGCCCGCGGACCGGATCTCCGCGGCGAACGCGTCGAGCTCGTCGAGCTCTTCGCGCATCGCTTCGGGAGAGGCGAGCCAGCCGAGCCGATCGCGAATCGCGCCCTGCTCGCGCGGGTCGGCACTCCAGAGGCTTGCGTCCTTGTCGAACAGCCGGCGCGCGAAGTTCGATTGATCGAGCGCCTCGAGGCGTCTGGCGACCGGCTCCTCGAGCGCGCCGAGAGAAGCCACGCGGTGGGCCGGACCCGAGAGGACCACGGCTTCCCGCCGCGCTTCGACGCGGTCCATGAGGGTGCGGAACGAATCGGCGAACAGCCGCACGCCGTCGTGCTCGAGACGATCGCATGCGTCGGGAAGCGAGATGCCGAGACCCGCGAGCTTTCGCAATTCGTCGTGCGCCTGCGCGAAGTTCGGAACGAGCGTGGGTGCGACCTTCCCATGATCGCGGAAGGCCTGGATCGTGTCGGGCGGCATCGTGTTCACGGTGTCGGGGCCGATCAGCTCCTCGACGTACTTGACGTCCGAGTACGCCTTGTTCTTCGTGCCGGTGCTCGCCCACAGCGGCCGTTGGACGCGCGCTCCGAGCGCGGCGAGCGCCTCCCATCGTGGACCGCTGAACGTCTTCTGGAAACGCTCGTAGGCGACGCGCGCGTTCGCGACCGCGATCGTGCCGAGGAGCGAGCGCGCGACCGCGGCGTCGCCGGGTGCCGCTTCGCGGGCCTTTGCCTCGAGCCAGCCGTCCACGAGCGTGTCGACGCGGCTCACGAAGAACGATGCGACCGAAGCCAGGTTTCCGATCTCGAGCCCGCGCGCGACCCGGTCTTCGAGTGCGGCGAGATACGTCTCGGCGATGCGCGCGTAGACGTCGACCGAGAAGATGAGCGTGATGTTGATGTTGATTCCGTCGGCGAGGCAGGCGCGCACGGCCGGGTTCCCCGCGGACGTGGCCGGGATCTTGACCATCACGTTCGGCCGGTCGACGAGACGCCACAGGCGCCGCGCTTCCGCGATCGTCTCTTCCGCCGAGTGGGCGAGGAGCGGCGAGACTTCGATCGAGGCGAAGCCATCTCTTCCGCCCGTGCGATCGTAGACCGGACGGAGCGTGTCGCAGGCGCCCTGGATGTCCTCGATCACGAGGCGATCGAGGATCGTCTGGGCGTCGTGTCCTTCGAGCGCCATGCGCGTGAACGGCGCGTCGTAGTCCGCCGAGCCGGCGATCGCCTTTTCGAAGATCGTCGGATTCGAGGTGAGCCCCGAGATGTGGCCCTCGCCGATCATCTTCCGGAGGTCTCCGGAGGTGAGGAGCTGGCGGCGGATGAAGTCGAGCCAGACGCTCTGGCCGGCGGAGAACAAGTCGTGGATCGGATCGGCGGACACGGGAGACTCCTTGCGGCCTGCGGCACGAGGCTGTGCGGAGCGCGAAGAACGGACAACCTCAAGATAGCGGTCCCAGGGGGTGCCGGGCAATCCGGCGAGCCGAAAGAGGTGCCGAAGCGACGCCGAAAGCATGCTGAACGCCGCGGATGACGCGATCGCCGGCCGGGAGTACGATTTCAGCGCTTCGGACGCGTGTCCCGGATTTGCGCCGGGCCGCGCCCGCCCTTCGAGGCAATGGTCTTCCGAAAGGAGCTTCCGATGAGCCCCCGATCGAGTCTCGTTCGCCGCTCTCGCTTTTTCCCGTCGATCGCCCTCGCGGACACGATCGCGGGCGTGCTCGCGCTCGTCCTCGCCGCTTCCGCGGGTGCGCAGGCAAGCTCCCCCGCGCCCAAGACGCCCGCGCCGGCTTCGGCCGGTGATCCGGCCGCGAAGGCCGCGTCCGTCACGCCGGAGCAGGCCCAGGAAGTCGGTCGCATGCTCGACGACGAGGTCGTCGCGCGCACGAAGAACAAGGATCCGCGCGAGGTCGCGCAGAAGATCGCGGGCGAGTACGGCGGCAACGCCGACGAAATCCTCAAGCGGAAGCAGGACGCGAAGATTTCCTGGGGCGGCGTGATGATCGCCGAGGAGATCGCGCGCGCGACCGGCCGCCCGGTGAAAGAGATCATCGCCCAGAAGAAGAGCGGCCAGGGCTGGGGGAAGATCGCGAAGGACCACGGCTTGAATCTCGGGGAGGTCATGCATTCGGCTGGAGATCGCGCGGAGAAGCTCGGTCTGGCCGACAAGGCGAAGATGCAGGAGCGCTACAAGAAGTGGGAGGCCCGGCAGGCGAATTCAGGCGGCAAGAACAAGGGGAAGTCGACGAATGCGCCGGGTGTGAGCTCGGGATCGTCGAGCTCCGGATCCGCGAGCAAGGCCTCGGTTTCCGCTCCGGCCCCCGTCACGGAAGTGCCGGCC
>JBOHUC010000126.1:0-4968 GCA_050733935.1 Candidatus Eiseniibacteriota bacterium
CGCGCCCGCGCGCGCGGGCCGCGGATCCTGCTCCCCAGGTTGCATCGGCCGACGCACCGGCTCCCGCGCGCGCCTCCGCCCCCGCGCCGCCCGCGCGCACGAGCGCGCCTGCGCCGACCGTGCGCCCCAAGGACCTGTTCGCGCCCGATCTCGAAGAAGCGGGGAGTGTCGCGACCGCACTCCGGTCCCCCGAGGGCGATACGCTCGAGCGGGTGGCCGAGGAGGTGCGGGCGTGCACGCAGTGCAGCCTGTGCGAGACGCGCACGAAGGCCGTGCCCGGCACGGGGACGGGCAGCGCGGGAATCGTGTTCGTGGGCGAGGCTCCAGGGGCCGAAGAGGACCGGCGCGGCGAGCCGTTCGTCGGCCGCGCGGGCGAGCTCCTCACGAAGATTCTCGAGGCGATGGACGAGCGGAAGCTCATCCCCGGCGTTCCGATCAACCGGAAGACGGTCTACATCGCGAACGTCCTCAAGTGCCGTCCCCCCGAGAATCGCAACCCGCTCCCGCACGAGATCGACACGTGCAGTCCGTACCTGCGCCGCCAGCTCGCGCTCTTGAAGCCGCGCGTCATCTGCTGTCTCGGGAAGTTCGCGGCCGAGCTCCTCGTCGGGGCGAAGGGAACGATCGGCTCCATGCGGGGCCAGGTGTATCGCTATGGCGACTCGAAGCTCATCGTGACGTATCACCCGGCGGCGTGTCTTAGGAACCCGAACTACAAGCGCCCCGTGTGGGAGGACATGCAGCTCCTGGCCCGCGAGTACGCGACGCCCTGACACGCGCTCACGCAGTTCGCATCCGTCTCCGATTGTGAAGGAATCATTGCCATGGAAGAGCTCGAACTCCAGACGGCGCCGACCGGGCCCGTTCCTCCCCAGGCCCTCGACGCTGAACGTTCCATTCTGTGCGCCATGCTGCTCGATGTGGACGCGGTCGAGAAGGCGCTCGAAGCGCTGGGAGAGGATCCCCGCGACTTCTATCGCGAGGCTCACCGGAAGATCTACGCCGCGATCGTCTCGCTCACCGACAGCGGAAAGACGCCCGATCTCATCACGCTGACCGACGAGCTGTCGCGCCGCGGCGAGCTCGACGCGATCGGTGGTCCGGAAGCGCTCTCGCGCCTCTTCGAGTTCGCGGCCACGTCCGCCAACGTGGACCAGCACCTGACGCTCGTCCGCGAGAAGGGTCTCCTCAGGCGGCTCATCGGCGCGGCACACCGCATCACGGCCGATGCGATGGCGGGCCGCGACGACACGCAGGTGATCCTCGATCGCGCGGAAGCACGGATCTTCGAGGTCGGCGAAGAGCGGCTCGGGGCGGGCTTCTCGCCGCTTTCCGACATCGTGATGCCCGCGCTCCACAACATCGAGCTCCTGTCGGCACGCAAGGAGCACGTCACCGGAGTGCCGACCGGGTTCACGGATCTCGACGACAAGACCGCAGGGCTCCAGAAGTCGGATCTGGTCGTGATCGCGGGTCGTCCGGGCATGGGGAAGACCTCGTTCGCACTCAACGTGGCCGAGAACGCGGCCATCCTCGCGGGTCGGAAGGTCGGCGTGTTCAGCCTCGAGATGTCACGCGACCAGCTCGTCCAGCGCCTGCTGTGCTCGCAGGCCAAGATCGATCTCTCGAAGCTCCGGCGCGGCTACCTCGACGACCGCAACTGGAAGGCCCTGAGCCACGCGGCCGGCCGGCTCTACGAGACGCCGATCTTCATCGACGAGAGCGGCGGACTCACCGTGCTCGACGTGCGCACCCGCGCGCGGCGCCTCAAGGCCGAGCACGGGCTCGATCTCCTAGTGATCGACTACCTCCAGCTCATGCACGGCTCGGGCAAGTCCGAGAACCGCGTGCAGGAGGTGTCCCAGATCACGCGCTCGCTCAAGGGCCTTGCGAAGGAGCTCGACATCCCGATCGTGATCCTCTCCCAGCTTTCGCGCGCGCCCGAGTCGAGCGAGCGGCGGAGCAAGATCCCGCAGCTCTCGGATCTCCGGGAATCGGGTGCGATCGAGCAGGACGCCGACATCGTGCTGTTCATCTACCGCGAGGAGATGTACAAGCCGGACGTGGAGGAGCTCAAAGGCAAGGCGCAGGTCATCATCGCGAAGCATCGAAACGGGCCGACCGGAATCCTGAACCTCACGTTCCGGAAGGAGAGCACCCGCTTCGAGAACTTCATCGAGATCGATCCGGAGGCTCTCCGCTGAGCCCGGACGATCCCCGCCCGCCGGGGGATCGCCCGGACGAAGGTCCGGGTTCGCGCGCGCGCGCGGGTGCGTCCGGAGCTCCGGTTCCGGCCCCGGCCGGACCCGCGACGCCCGGCGCGCTTGCGGCGGCGCTCGCCGAGGAAGTTCTCCCGCCTCAGGCGCTCACCGGCACGGCCGCGCTCGGGCGGCAGGTCCTGCGCTTTTTCGAAGACACGGGCCGCGTGAGCCTCCTGCTCGCGCAGTCGCTCCGCGGATTGGGCTCGCTCGTTACGTACGGCGGCGAAGTCGTCCGCCAGATGGCGATCCTCGGCGTCGGCTCGCTTCCGCTCGTCCTCATCGTGGCCGTGTTCACGGGTGCGGTCACCGCCGTCCAGGCCGCCTATCAGCTCGAGGGCCTCGTCCCGTTCCGCTACGTGGGCTCGGTCGTCCAGAAGTCCGTGCTGATCGAGCTCGGCCCGGTCCTGACCGCCCTCGTCGTCGGTGGCCGCGTCGGGGCTGCGATCGCCGCCGAGCTCGGCACCATGCGGGTGACCGAGCAGATCGACGCGCTCGAAACGCTCGCGATCCCGCCCGTCCGCTTCCTCGTCATGCCGCGCTTCCTCGCGTCCGCCGTCATGCTCCCGGTGATCACCGTGTTCGCGAACCTGGTCGCGATCCTGGGCGGATTCGCGGTCGCGAACCTCGCGTACGACCAGACGGCCCACACGTACTTCGAAGCGGTGCGCAACACGTTCGAGCCGCGCGATCTCTACGCCGGGCTCACGAAAGCGCTCGTCTTCGGCGGGACGATCGGGATCATGGGCTCGTTCTACGGATTTCGCGCGGAGGGCGGCGCCGAAGGGGTCGGGCACGCGACCACGCAGGCCGTCGTCTCCTCGTGCGTGCTCGTGCTCGTCCTCGACTACGTGCTCGCGAACCTCCTCTTCCGCGTGGCGTTCTGATGGTCCGCGCGGAGGGCATCGTCAAGCGGCTCGGCGGGCGGGCGGTGCTGAACGGGCTTTCGGTCTCGGTCGAGCCGGGCGAGACGCTCGTCCTGCTCGGGCGCTCGGGCACCGGGAAGAGCGTGTTCCTGAAGCACGTGATCGGCCTCATGCAGGCGGACGAGGGCGCGCTCACGGTCTTCGGCGAGGACGTCACGCGTGCCGGGAGCCGGACGTGGAATCGCCTCCGGCGCGACGTCGCGATGGTGTTCCAGGGGGCGGCGCTCCTCGATTCGATGACGGTCGGGGAGAACATCGACCTCGGGCTCCGCTTCGACTCGCCGGAACCCGCCGCCGTGCGGCGGGCCCGGGTCGAGGAGAGCCTTGCGGTCGTCGGGATGAGCGGCACGGCCGCGCTCAAGCCGGCGTCGCTCTCGGGCGGCATGAAAAAGCGCGTCGGCATCGCGCGTGCGATCGCGCGCCGGCCCCGCCTTCTCCTGTACGATGAGCCGACTTCCGGTCTCGACCCGGTCACGTCCGACGTGATCAACCGGCTCGTGCGCCGGTTGCAGAAGGACATGGGCGTCACCTCGATCGTGGTCACCCACGACATGGCGAGCGCCTATTTCATCGGAGACCGCCTGGCGTTGCTCCACCAGGGTCGGATCCGGTTCGCAGGAACGCCCGAGCAGGTTCGCCGCGCCGAAGACCCGCTGGTTCGCCAGTTCGTCGAGGGTCGGAGCGAAGACGTCGTCGCCACGGGAGGGTGAGGATGGCCTCGCGGAATACGGAGATTCTGGTCGGGATCACGGTGCTCGCGGCCCTCGCGGTCGTGATCTGGAGCGTCACCTACCTGCGCGAAGTGCGCCTCGCGCAGGGGACGGACCGCTGGCTCGTGCGCTTCGACAACGTGGGCGGGCTCGCGGCCGACGACCCGGTGACCGTGAACGGCGTCAAGAAAGGCGCGGTCAAGGAGATCCGCCTCCAGAAGGGCGAAGTGCTGGTCGAGTTCATCCTCGAAAAGGACGTGAGCCTGACGAGCGCCTCCGCAGTGTACGTCCGAAACGTGGGGCTCATGGGCGAGAAGTTCATCGCGATCGACCGCCACCCCGGCGGTCGCCAGCTCGCCGCCGGCCGCGACACGATTCGGGGCGTGTACGAGTACGGAGTCCCCGAGGTCATCAGTCAGATGGGCGACGCGCTCGTCTCGCTCCAGAACCTGTCGGACTCGATGGACCGGCTGATCGCGATCGCCGAGGAGAAGGACACGTTCAAGTCCACGCTCACGAACGTCCAGACCGCGAGCCACGAGCTCAGGCGGACGCTCAGCGACAGCCGCGAGGACTTCGACATCGCCCTCGACAACCTGCGTGCGACGACCGAAGCGGGCCGCCGGATCGCCGAATCCACCGAGCCGCGCGTGACCCGCACATTCGACACCGTGGACCGAACGTCCGCCCGGCTCGATTCGCTGATCGCGCGCGTGGACTCGCTCGCGCTCGTCATGACCCAGGTCGCGAGCAAGATCAACACCGGGAACTCGACCGCCGCGAAGCTCGTGAACGAGCGCCAGCTCTACGACGAGATGCGCGGCACGATGCGGGAGGTCTCCGCGCTCGTGCGCGACCTGCGCACGAATCCGTCCAAGTATTTCAAGGTCTCCGTTTTCTGAGCCCTGGGACCGCTCCCGGAGGAGAGACACCGTCGTGACCCGCACGAAGTCATCCACTCGTTCCGCCCCGCGGGGCTTCTTCTGCAACGCGTGCGGGAACGAGTCCGCGCGCTGGTTCGGCCGCTGCCCGGCCTGCGGCGCGTGGAACACGCTTGTCGAAGCGCCCGAAGGC
>JBOHUC010000127.1:0-12704 GCA_050733935.1 Candidatus Eiseniibacteriota bacterium
CGGGGCGTCGGCGCCCGGCGGGGCCGGTGACTCAGCGGCCGGCGGTCTGGGTCGCGAGCGCGAGCGCGAACGACAGGAGCACGATCGAGAACGTCCAGGCGACCGCTCCAATGCGGCCGGCGCCGGCGGCGCGGTGCGAGAGGCGCGCGCGGCCGAGACGGGTGCGGGACTTCGGACGGGTCTTTCCGGTCAACGTACGTTCCTTCATGGGGCGAGTCCTTTCGCCGGCGAATCCTTCGCCTGTTGAGGGCTCCGTTTCGATCAGGCCGCGTGCGCCGCGTTCGCGGCGAGCGGCAGCGTGAAGATGAACGTGCTTCCCTGTCCGGGCTCGCTCTCCGCCCAGATCGTCCCCCCGTGCGCCTCGACGATGCCCTTGCAGATCGCGAGACCGAGGCCGGTGCCGCCGACGCGACGGGTGGACTTCGAATCGAGCTGCGAGAACTTGCGGAACAGGCGGGGCATGTCCTCGCGCCTAATCCCCTCTCCGAAATCGCGCACGCTCACGCGCGCGAACGCCCCGTCCTGCGTGACCCGGATCTCGACCGGGGCGCCCGGCGGGGAGAACTTGATCGCGTTCGACACGAGGTTCGTGAGCACCTGCGAGATGCGCTGCTCGTCCATCTCGGCGAGTGGAAGCTGGTCCGGCACCTCGAGCTTGAGATTGAGTTCCCGCTCCTCGAACAGCCGCGTCAGGTTCTCTGCGGCCGCGCGGATGACCTCGCCGAGCGCGTTCGGCGACCGGGTCATGGGCAGCGTCGCGGACTCGAGCTTCGAGAAGTCGAGGATGTCGTTGATCAGGTGGAGCAGCCGGTACGAGTTCGTGGTCGCAGCCTTCAGGAACTGATCCTGCTGCGGAGCGAGCTGCCAGTAGCGCTGGTCGGTGAGGAGCTCGAGGTTTCCGATCACAACCGCAAGCGGCGTCCGAAGCTCGTGCGACACGACCGCCACGAAGTCGGACTTCAAACGATCGAGCTCGAGCGTCTGCTCGTAGAGCATGGAGTTCGAGAGCGCGATCGCGGCGGACGAGGCGAAGAGTGCCAGGATGTCCTCGTCGTCCTGCGAGAATCCCCCGTTCTTCCCGAGCACGGTGAGCGTGCCCACGACCCGCCCGTCCGCGATGAGCGGCACGATCAAGAGCCCCTCGGGATCGCCTTCAACGAGCGACGGCATCGCGAGGTCGGCCTGGAAGCCACGGCCGCCACGCCGCACCGGCGTCTGCTGGACGGCGACGACTCCGTTCAGTCCTTCGCCGGGCAGGAACGAGAGAAGCGGCAGCTCCCCTTCGAGACCGGCGACCGCGCGCGCCCGGATCGGGCCCTCCTCCTGCGCGACCAGGAACAGTGCGGCGCGGCTTCCGCCCGTGATCTGGCGCGCCTTCTCGCAGATGACGCGCGAGCGGAACTCGAGGCCCAGGTCCTGCGCGATCTCCTTCGACAGCTCGAACAGGGTTCGCATGCGCCAGGTCGCGACATGGATGCGCTCGCGCAGCTCGGACTCGTGTCGCTGAAGGATTTCGTTCGCGACCGTGAGCTCGCGCATGAGGTTCCGGTTCGTCTCGGTGAGCCTGCGCGACCCGAGCGCGCGCCACAGGAGCTGTCCCAGCTCCTCGAGATCGCACGGCTTCGTGATGTAGTCGTACGCGCCTTCCCGAAGGGCGGCGATCGCGCTCGCCATCGAGACCTGACCGGTGACCAGAATGACCGGCACGTCCGGGTTCTTGGCCTTCAAGCTCCGCATGAGGTCGAGCCCGGACATGTCCTTGTGCAGGTTGAGATCGGTCAGGACGACGTCGGGGTCGAACGCGTCGAACGCCTCGAGCGCGGCCTGGCCCGACGCGCGGGTCTCGACTTCGTGACCGCCCATGAGCACGAGAAAGTCGCGGAAGACGTCGGCCACGGCCGCTTCGTCGTCCACGACGAGGATTTTCCCGGGGACCCGGGAATCAGGGAGAGGCGGCGTCATGCCGGTCGGGTCAGCCGGACGGGAGCTCGTCCGGCGCCGGGGCGACTGGATCGAGTCGGCCGCCCGACTTCGCGGCGGCGAGCGCGAGGTCGGCGTGCGCGAGCAGCGCCCCCCGCTCGATCCCGTCCTGCGGGAACGTCGCGACCCCCGCGCTCACCGAGAGCCGGCGGCGGCGCGGGAACAGGTGCGCGTCCACGAGCTGCTTCAGGCGATGGGCCGCGACCTGGGCCGCGTCGGCGGCCTGGTGCGACAGGAGAATTGCGAACTCGTCGCCCGGCGCGAGCCGCGCGATCAGGTCCCCCTGCCGCGCGTGCGCGCGCAGGAGCTTCGCGATCTCGAGCAGGCACGCATCCCCGAACGGCTTCCCGTACGCCTGGTTCACCGCGCGGAAGCGGTCGAGGTCGAACAGGACGACCGAGAACGCGTACTCGTAGCGGCGCGCGTTCTCGATCTCCTCGGCGACCCGCGACTCGAAGTGCGCCCGGTTCGAAAGCCCGGTGAGCTCGTCGGTCACGGCCTTGAGTCGCATGTCCTCGAGCGCGATCTGGCGGACGAGCGCCGACGCAAGGATTCCTCCCGCCGTGCACAGCAGATCGCGGTCGGCCTCGGTGAAGGCGGCACTCTGCGTGTGGCCGATGTTGAGAACCCCCACGAGCTCCTTCTGGACGACGAGCGGCACCGAGAGGAACGAGCCCGGACGGGCGGGTGCTGCCTCCTCGCGTGCCTCGCCCCTGAGTTCGGCCAGGAGCACCGGTCTCTGCGAGCGCGCGACCCACGACGAGAGGCCGGTCCCGAGATCGAAGCGCACGTCCGGAATGAGATCGACGTGCGTGCCCGAGGTCGCGGCCGGAACGAGCGCGTCCTTGCGACGGTCGTAGAGGAAGAACGTGGCGCTCTCGTAAGAGACGGCGCGGCGCACGAGCTCGAGCGCGTGCTGAAGGAGCTCACCGGTCGAAGGATTCGTCCGGACGGCCGAAGCGAGTCCCTGGAGGAGCGAGAGGCGCGCCGATTCGATCGGCTCGGGGTGCGCTTCGAGCGCCGCGCGCGACCAGCCGAGGAGCTTCTCCCGGAACGCGGCGCGTGCGGATTCCCCCTCGGCGTGCGCGGCATCGAGGAGCGCTTCGTTCTTCTCCCGCTCGACCGACGTCCAGCCGAGCGCTCCGCTCAAGAGCTCGAGATGGCGGCGTGCGGCCGCGCGTCCGTCGCCGTGCGTGCGCAGCCCCGGCTTTTCCCTGCGGCGGACCCCGCGGCTTCCGGCCGTCCGCCCCGCGTTTCGGCTCACGATCCTGCCCTCCCTTCGGTCCGGCCCTCGAGAATTAGCGCGTGCTTGAGCTCGGAGATCCGGAGCGTCGCCTGCTTGATGCGGTTCGCCTCGCGCTGGATCACGTCCAGGCGATCCTTGACGCCGGGCAGGGCGGTTGCGGGACCGAGGGAGAGGAGCTGCGCGTTGCCGAAAACGCCCACCAGCGCGTTGTTGATGTCGTGGTTCACCGACAGCGTGTCGAACAGCCTGCGGCGGAGATCCGCACCCTCCTGGGCGAGCCGCTCCGCGACCACTTCGAGGTCTGCCGCCGCGCGCACGGACGCCGCGTCCCCGCTCCCGCGCAGGCGCTCTGCGATCGCAAGGAGATCGGGATCGCACGCCGGAAGCGGCGATTCGTCGGGCGACGGATGACGGATCGGTTCGGCCACGGGCGACCTCAAGCGCAGGCGAGCGCGCGGCGCACGCGGCTGCGAAGCCTGAGCACCGCCCGCGAATGGACCTGGGAAACCCGCGACTCGGAGATGCCAAGCGTGAGGCCGATCTCGCGCAGCGTCATGTGCTCGTAGTAGTAGAGCGCGACCACGAGGCGCTCCTGCTCGGGCAGACGGTTCAACGTGTCGAGCAGGACCTGGCGGGTCTCCTCCTCCTCGAGCCGCGCGAGGACATCGGGGGCCGTCGGATCTTCGATCAGGTCGGCGAGCCCGAGGGCGTCGCCCTCCTCGGGGGCGCGAACTTCGTCGAGCGAGAGGAGCACCGCGCCCCGGACCTGGTCCATGAGGCGGTGATAGTCGGCGAGCGGCATCTTCGCCTCGCGCGCGATCTCCTCCTCGGTCGCCGCGCGGCCGAGCCGTTGATCGAGGCGGCGCGTCGAGGCTTCGACCTCGCGCGCTTTGCGCCGCACGGAGCGCGACGCCCAGTCGAGCGAGCGAAGCTGATCGAGCACGGCACCCTTGATGCGCCAGACCGCGTAGGTCTCGAACTTGGTGCCCTTCGACGAATCGAACTTCTCGTACGCATCGAGGAGGCCGAGGACGCCGGCCGACATCAGGTCCTCGTGATCGACGCTCTTCGGGAGACCCACCGCGAGGCGCTCGACCACGTACTTGATGAGCGGCGTGTAGCGCGAGAGGAGGTCCTCGCGGGCGACGCGTCCGTCGCGTCCGACCGGAACGGTGGCGGTGGCGCGGGCGTTCGTCTCGCGCGGGCGGGCGGGGCGTACGAGCGCGAGCGGTGCGGGACGCGCCGCGGGTCGGGCATTCGCGCCGGACTTCGAAGGCGTCGCACCAGCACGCACCGCGGCACGCGGCACGAGACTCAGTCGCGGAGCGGCCGCCGCCGGGCGACCCTTCGGAATCGAAGCCACTCTCGATGTCTTCGTCGCTCTCGTCGCCTGCGTCGCTTTCGTCGTCCTCGTCGTCCTTGTCGCCTTCGCGGCCTTCGCCGTTCGCGCAGACGTCACGCGGCGCGCACTCCGCTTGCCTTTGACCAGCGTCAGGCGCGGCTTGCGACCGCGCGTGCGGCTCCCCGTCGTCGTACGGCGTGCCATCGCAATCCTCCTAGGCGGACATGCGCGCGCGGCCGTCGTCGGGCCAGGCGCGGGATTCGGGATCGTGCGGATCGGCCCACAGCCGGCGCGCGAGCTTGCGCACGGCGAGAGCGGCGGGACTCTTTGGAAACGCGAGCGTGACCGGCTGCTGACGGCGGACGGCCTGCCCGACCGCGGGGTCGTCGGGAATGGCGCCGAGGCTGTCGACGTTGCACGAGAGGAAGCGACGGGTGAGCGAGGCCAGGTTGTGCGCGACTTCCTCGGCCTCCTCGATCGAATCGGCCCGGTTCACGAGCAGCGAAGGCGTAAGCGAGAGTCCCTGTCCGACGAGCACCTTGAGGAGCCCGTACGCGTCAGAGTAGGACGTCGGTTCGGGCGTGGTGACGACCACGAGCTCGGTCGCCGCGCGAGCGAACGACGAGGTGAGGCGGGACGCGCCGGACGCGGTGTCGACCAGCACGATGTCTGAGTCCTCGGCCAGGCGCGAGAGCTCGCGGTACAGACCTTCGCGGCGGAAGTCATCGAGATCGGCGAGATCGCGGTCGCCCGAGGCGGCGGGGACGAGACGCACGTTGGGCGGTCCCTCGATCACGGCCTGCTCGAGCGTTCTCTCGCCGCGCAGCACGTGGCCCAGGTCCCAGCGCGACGAGAGCCCGAGCAGGAGGTCGAGATTCGCCTGCGCGAGATCGCCGTCGAACAGGAGCACGCGCGCGCCGAGCGCGCCAAGCTCGACCGCGAGGTTCGCGGCGATCGTGCTCTTTCCCACTCCGCCCTTTCCGCTCGTCACGGCGATCGTGCGCACGCGCGGCCGCGCGAGCTGCGCGAAGTGCCGGCGGACTTCGGCGCGCGTCTGAGGCTGCGCGGCCTTCGCCTTCGCCTTCGACTTCGCGGGACCGGGTGGGACGAGCTTGAGGTCGGACATCGTTCTCTCCGGGATTCGGTTCGTTCGGAGCGCACTCGATTCGATCGGCGCGCACCGGGGCAAAACGCAAGGGACGTGCCACGGAGGGCGTTCTCGAACGACTCTCAAGAGATCGAGGAAATGCCTTACTGGAGAAGGACTTCAGGTCGGTGAGTCGCGGGAGATCGAACACCCGAAACGGACTCCTATCGGCCGCTCAGGCCGGGAACTGAACATGCTTTTGCGCCTGCCGCCGGCCTGCGGTCAGAAAATGACCGGGCCCGGGCTTTGGGGCCCGGGCCCGGAAGCTCCGCGCGTTGCACGAAGCACGGCGAGTGCGCGTGTGCCGGCTAGTGCATCGTGTGCGGCGTGGTCGTCTGCCCCATCCAGGGCTTGAGCTCGAGCACCGCCTGCACGAACTGCCAGTAGCGCTTCTCCTGCGCCTTCTCCTGCGCGAGCTGATGGAGGCCGACGTCATGCAGGCGGCACTTCTCGGCCTCCGCGCGGTCGACCATCCGGCGCACCTGCGCGAGTCGCGCCGAGAGGTCCGGCTTGGGCGGCTCCGTCGCACGCGACCGGCTGGACTGTCTCCTCATGGCTTCCTCCCTGAAGCTTCGAGTCAGGCGGCGCGCCGTTCGCTACGCGCGCCCCGCGACAGGAGCGTGACGAGCGCATCCTCGGACACCTTCTGGATCCAGGTCACCGGCCGATCGAGCGCCAGAGCGGTCTCGTCCTCGGTCAGGCCCTCGACGTAGAGCAGCGTGAGCACGATCCGGCTGTCGCGATCGAGAGTCGCGAGCGCGCGCTCGACGCTCGTGCGCGGGCTCATGGACGCTTCTCCTCGAGCGCGGCCTTCACGCTGCGGCGAAGCTGCTCGACCTTGAACGGTTTCGGAAAGCAGGCCCGGACGCCGTAGCCTTCGAGCTCCTGGAACACGGCGCGCGACCCGTACGCGGTCACGACGATCACGGAGGCGGGATCCTTTCGGCCCGCGAGCTTGCGCACCAGTTCGAGGCCCCCCATGCGCGGCAGGCGGAGATCCGTGATCACGACGTCGGGACGATGCGCGCGCACCGAAGCGAGCGCCGCTTCCGCGCTCATCACGGTCGTGATCGCGTAGCCCTCGTCGGAGAGTCCTTCCTCCAGGGCCCACGCGGTTGCGGCTTCGTCCTCGACGATCAGGATGCTCGGCATGTCTCCCCCGCGAGTCGGTTGGTGCATCGCACCGGTGAGACAGCACGCTCCATGCCAGCCGCCGGGGCCTCGCTCGGCTGAAAGAGGCGCCTTCGACCGCGGGGGCACGATCGGCGCGGAAACTCCGCCTTCCCGGCCGCTCGCACGCCCCAACGGATTGCCGCCCTGCGGGATCGCAAGCCATCCGTCGGGCGGTTGCGGCCGGAATTCAGGCGCCATCGTGCACGTTGCATGTCCCGGAGAGCGGCGGATGGGAGCGGCAGGCGGTGGACGGCTGGCCGGACGAATCCGCGGGGCGGACAAGAACGGATCGGCGCTTCCGGACCGCCCCGGACCACGCACGGTGCCGCACGGCACATGCGATTGACCCTTCGCGCGAACACAGCGAAGATGCGCGCCATGCCTCGGACGACACTCAGGATCGCGATCGTCTCACTTGCTCTCGGGCTCGCGGCGGACGTGCGCACCGCGTCCGCGCATCCCCACCCCTTCTTCCGCGAGACGCCAGACCTCCTGCTCACGAACGCGGTCGTGCTGCGCTCCGCGTCCGAGGCGGGAGATGCGCGGGACGCGCGAACCGAAGCCGTTCTCCTCGCGGACGGAGCGATCGTGTTCTGCGGGACGAATGCCGAGGCCGAGTCTCTGGCCGCCGCGCGCCTGCGCGCTCACCCCGAGCGCACGTTCGAGCGGCGCGATCTGGGCGGTGCGTTCGTCGTGCCCGGTCTGGTCGATGCGCACGGTCACGTCGCAGGCCTCGGCTTTGCGCTCGTGCGGGTGGTGTTCGAAGGGACCCGTTCCGCCGACGAGGTCGCGGGGCGCGTCCGCGAGGCCGCCGCCCGCTCTCCGGGGAGCGCGTGGATCCTCGGGCGCGGCTGGGACCAGAACGACTGGGAGAAGAAAGCCTTTCCGGACCGCACGACGCTCGATCGAGTCGCTCCGGATCGGCCGGTCTGGCTCCGGCGCGTGGACGGGCACGCGGGCTGGGCCAACTCGAAGGCGCTCGCGCTCGCGGGAGTGACGCGCGAGACGCCGGACCCTGAAGGCGGGCGCATCCTGCGCGACGAGCAGGGCGAACCGACCGGGATCCTGGTCGACCGGGCGATGGGGCTCGTGGACTCGAAGGTCGCCGCCCCGACCGCGGAGGAGACCGAGCAGGCCCTGGTCCGCGCCCTCGAGCACTGCGCGCGACTCGGCCTTACGGGGGTTCACGACGCGGGCATCGATTCACAGACGGTCGAGATCTATCGCCGGCTCGAGAGCATGCAGCGGCTTCCGGTCCGCGTGTTCGCGATGCTCTCGGATCGCGAGGCCGAACGCGCGAGCCGGCTCGTGCGCGCCTCCGATCTCGAGGGACGCGCGATGTTCCGCATCCTCGGGATCAAGACCTACGCGGACGGAGCGCTCGGCTCCCGCGGCGCGGCCCTTCTCGCGCCGTATTCAGACGAGCCGGGAACGAGCGGGCTCGTGGTGACGCGCGGGGAGCGTCTCACGGAGCTTGGTCGCCTCTGTCTCGACGCGCGCCTCCAGCTCTTCACCCACGCGATCGGCGACCGCGGAAACCGGACGGTGCTCGACGCGTACGAGGCGGCCGCGCGGGCGAAAGCAGGTAGCGCCGCCGCAGCAGCGCCGCTCCTCGAAGCGCGGCGGTTCCGGATCGAGCACGCGCAGGTGATCGCGCCCGAGGACATTCCGCGCTTCGCAAAGCTCGGCGTCATCGCCTCGATGCAGCCCACGCACTGTACGAGCGACATGCCGTGGGCGCCCGCGCGTCTCGGTGCCTCCCGTGTGGCGGGCGCGTATGCGTGGCGGGAGCTCCTCGTCCAGGGCGCGCGCTTGTGCTTTGGATCAGATTTTCCGGTCGAGAGCGCGGACCCGCGGCTCGGCCTCTACGCCGCGGTCACCACGCAGGACGCGGACGGGCATCCGGCCGGCGGCTACCGACCGGGCCAGCGGCTCACGATCTCCGAAGCGTTGAGAGGATTCACGAGCGATGCGGCGTACGCCGCCTTCGCGGAGGACGAGCTCGGCCGCATCGCCCCGGGAATGCGCGCCGATCTCACGGTGTTCGATCGGAATCTCGTACGCGCGACGTCGAAGGAAATCCTCGAGGCGCGCTGCGTTCTCACGATCGTCGCCGGGCGCATCGAATTCGAGGCGTCCGGGAACTAGTCCCCCGCCCGGAGGCGCCGCTAGCCCGCGCGTCCGCTTCGGCGAAACGCCAGCGCCCCCGCCCCGACCGTCCTGAACGTCCCCGTCTCGCCAATCTTCGCGGCCAGTCCCGAGCGCTCGAGCATCGAGCGAAACAGTCCGCTGGCCCGCGCCACGCCGAAGCGGATCCCCGAGCGGGCGAGCTCGTCGTGAAGCGTCTCGAGCGCTTGCGCTCCGGTGACGTCGAGGATCGGCATCGCCTCGGCGTCGAGCAGGAACCAGCGTGCTGCCGGGCCCGCCTCGTGCGCGACCGCGCGCGCGCGGTCGAGGAAGCGATCGGAGTTGAAGAAAAGAGGCGCCCCGTGGAAGCGGTAGATCACGAGCCCCGGCTCGGGGCGTCCCCCCTCCTCTTTCGTCGCCGAACGGAGTCCGGTCGGGTCCTCGACGAGCCCGAGCACCTCGTCGTGCGGACGGGAAGCGAGCACGAGCAGGCGAAGGAGCGCGAGCCCCACGGCAATCACGACTCCCTGGAGCACTCCGAGCGTCATGACCCCGAGCGTGGCCACCACGGACTGGACGAACTCCGCCGGGCTCACACGCGCATACTGGCGAAGCGATTTGAGGTCGAACAGGCCGAGCGCGGCGGAGACGAGGATCGCAGCCAGCGCCGCGATCGGGAGCGACGCGAGCGGAGTGGTCGCGAACAGAAGGACGAGCGCCATGACGAGCGCGGCGACGACCGACGTGAGCTGCGACTTCCCGCCCGAGGCATCCGCGACCGCGGTCCGCGAATCGGCGCCGCTCACGACGAACCCGCGGCTCAACGCGGACGCGAGGTCCGAGATCCCAAGGGCCGTCATGTCGCGGTTTGGATCGATCTCGTATCCGTTCCGGGACGCGAATCCGCGGGCGGTCGTCATCATGCTGCAGTAGCTCACGAGCGCGACCCCGAGCGCGCCCACGAAGAGCGTGCCGATCTCGCTCGCCGCAATGCGCGGGATGCGGGGCACGGGGAATCCCGCGGGAACCGCTCCGACGACCGCCACGCCGAGGCGCTCGAGACCGAGCGCAACCAGGAGGACCCCGCCCAGGATCGCGACCACGAGCGGTGCGGGCACGCGCGGTGCGAACTGCTTGAGGAGCCGGAGCAACACAAAGAGCCCGAGCGCGAGCGCGAGGGTCGGCAGGTGGGTTTCAGAGAGTCGCGAGGCCGCGTTCGCGACCGTGCGGAAGAATCCCTCGGAAGGGACGTGGAACCCGAGCACGTTCCCGAGCTGCGAGGCGAGAATGCTGAGCGCGATTCCGTTCAAGTAACCGGTCAGGATCGGGCGCGAGAGGAAGTTCGCGATCACTCCGAGGCGCGCCACACCCCCCGCGATGCACAGCAGTCCGGTCAGGATCCCGAGCGCGATCGAGAGGTCGAGCGCCCGCGCCCCGTCCCCGAGCGCGAGCGGGGCGATGGTCGCGGCGACGATCGTGCAGGAGGCGGCGTCGGGATTGACGACGAGCTGGCGCGAGGAGCCGAAGAGCGCGTACGCGACCGCCGGCAGGATCGACGAGTAGATCCCGAAGACCGGCGGAAAGCCGGCGAGCTGCGCGTACGCGATTCCGATCGGAAGGGCGACCGCCGCGAGCGAAACGCCGGCGACGAGATCCGGGCGCAGCCACTCGCGCGGATAATGGCGCGCGAGGGCAAGGCCGGGAATCCACGCACCGAGATCGAATCGCGCCATCTGTCGTGCGCCCCGGGCGTCCCGGGCGTCCCGGCCGGGACGCTAGGGGCCGGCGCCCTCGTCCTCGTCGGCGCCTTCCTCGAGCGCGTACTCCTTGAGCTTCGTGCGGAGCGTCTGGCGGGAGATGCCGAGTGCCTGCGCGGCGCGCGTCTTGTTCCCCTTCTCGCACGCGAGCGCGTGTTGGATGGCGCGCATCTCGACGGCCGCGAGCGGAACGACGAGCCCGGGAGCGAACCAGATGCCGCTCGCGGTGCCTCCGCTTCCGGCGGCACCCGCGCCGCCCGCCGTCCCAACCGCTCCGACGCCGACCCCCGTGCTCGCGCCCGCTCCCGCGCCGTAGCCTCCGGCGGAGGCCCCGCCTCCCATGCCGCCTGCGATCGCGCCGCCGGACATCGCCCCCGCCCCCGCACCGGCCGGAGCGCCGAACGCCGAGCCCGGCACGCCCGAGGTCCCGAGCCCCGCGCCCGAAGGACGCACGATCTCGAGCGGAAGATGCTCGGGACGAATCTCGTCGTCGCTCTCGAGCAGCACGATGCGCTCGATCACGTTTCGAAGCTCGCGCACGTTTCCGGGCCACGCGTATTCGACGAGGAGCCGCTCGGCCTCCGGATGGAGGCGCGCCGACGGGCGGCCGATCTCGCGCGCGAAGCGCTCGACGAAGTGGCGAAGGAGGAGCGGGATGTCCGCACGGCGCGCCCGCAGCGCCGGCACGTCGATCGGAATCACCTGGAGGCGGAAGTAGAGATCCTCCCGGAAGCGGCCGTTGTCGACTTCACGCCGGAGGTCGCGATTGGTCGCGGCGACGACCCGCGTATCGACCGTGATGTCGACCGTCCCGCCGAGCCGGCGGAACGTCTTCGACTCGAGAACCTTGAGGAGCTTCGACTGGAGCGCGAGCGACATTTCCCCGATCTCGTCGAGGAAGAGCGTTCCGCCCTGCGCCATCTCGAACACGCCCTTCTTCTGGCGCTTCGCGTCCGTGAACGCGCCGCGCTCGAAGCCGAAGAGCTCGGACTCGAGCAGGTTCTCGGGCACGGCCGAGCAGTTGAGCTCGACGAACGGACCCTGCCCGCGCGGCGACTGGACGTGGAGCTGCTGCGCGACGAGCTCCTTGCCGACGCCGGTCTCGCCCTTGATGAGGACGGTCGAGGTCGAGAGCTTCGCGATCTTCGCGATCTGCTCGAGCACGCGCTTGAGCTCGCCACTCTGCCCGAGGAGAGGCTGGCCCGCGAATTCCGCGCGCACGCCCTCGAGCTGCTCCTTCTCGCGCCTCAGGGCCGCGGCCTCGAACTCGTAGCGCACCCGTTCCTTGAGCTCGTCGAGCTTGTACGGCTTCGACATGAAATGAACCGCCCCGTGGCGGTAGGCCGTGAACGCGTGCTCGGGCGTCCCGTGCGCGGTCAGCATGATGACGGGGAGCCCCGGGCTCTCCTCGCGCAGGCGCTTCAGGATGTCGAGCCCGTCCTCGCGTCCGAGCCTAAGGTCCAGGAACACGAGGTCGACCGCGTTCTCGCGCGCGTGCGCCAGCGCTTCCGTCCCGTTCCCGGCCTCGAGCATCGTGTACTCCTCACCGAGGAACGCGCACAGGGTCTCGCGCTGCGCGAGCTCGTCCTCCACCACGAGGATGGTGCCCGAGGTTCCGTTACCGAGCGTCTTGTCGTCTCTGGCCATGCCGTTTCTCCAGGGGTAGTTCGACCACGACGGTCGTGCCGCGTCCTTCGCGGCTGGCGATCGAAATCGTCCCGCCGTGCTCCTGGACGATGGATTGCGAGATCGAAAGACCAAGCCCGGTGCCGCTCGGCTTGGTGGTGAAGAACGGATCGAACAAACGCGGGAGGACTTCACGGGGGATGCCCAACCCCGTGTCGATGATGCGGAGGCGCACGATCGGGATGGCCGGAGAGGGCGCCGCCGGCGACGGGGCCGATGACGTCGCGGGCGACGACGCCTTCGAGG
>JBOHUC010000128.1:0-46234 GCA_050733935.1 Candidatus Eiseniibacteriota bacterium
GGCGAGCACCGCGCGCCCGCCGGCCGCGAGCGCCCGAACGCGATCGGCCGCGCCCCCGAGGTCGACGCCCTCGGCCGCAAGAAACGCAGGATTTCCGACCCGTACGATCGAGCCTTCGACTTCGGCCCGGACTCCTTTCCCTGGAATCGCGCGAAAGCCCGACGGCGTGCCGATCGGGATTCCGTCGCGCGTCGCCCTTCGGACGAGCGCGCGCGCGAACGGATGCTCGCTCGGCGATTCGGCGGCCGCGGCGAGCGCGAGCACCTCTTCGGAGCCCGCGCCGTCCAGCGATTCGATCCCGACGAGCTCGGGCCGGCCGGTCGTGAGCGTGCCCGTCTTGTCGAACACGATCGTGTCCACGCGGCCCGCGCGCTCGAGGGCCGCACCGTTTCGAATCAGGACACCGGCTTCCGCGCCGCGACCCATGGCCACCGCGATCGCCGTGGGCGTTGCGAGGCCGAGCGCGCACGGGCAGGCGATGATGAGGACCGCCACCGTCCGGACGAGCGCGGCCCCCGGCTCGAACACGAGCCACGCGACGAGCGTGACGAGCGCAATCGCGAGAACGATCGGAACGAACACGGCAGCGACGCGGTCCGCGAGCGCCTGAATGGGCGCGCGCGATCCCTGGGCCTCGCGCACGTAGCGGATGACCCGGGCGAGAGCCGTCTCCGAGCCGACGCGAAGCGCGCGCGCCCGGAGCGCGCCCTCCTGATTGATCGACCCGCACGAAAGCGGACTGCCCGGGGCCTTTTCGACCGGGAGGCTCTCGCCCGTGAGCCACGACTCGTCGACCGTCGAATGTCCCTCGAGCACGACGCCGTCGACCGGAACGCGGTCCCCGGGCCGGAGCTGGAACACGTCCCCCGCCACGACTTCGGAGACCGCGACGTCGAGCGCCTGACCATCGCGCTCGATCCGGGCGCGCTCGGGGCGGAACGAGAGGAGCGCGCGCAGCGCGTCGCCCGTGCGAAACCGGGCGCGCGCCTCGAGCCACTTTCCGAGCAGCACGAGGGCCAGGATCGCCGTCGAAGTGTCGAAGTACGTTCCCGCCGGGAAACCGGCGCGCGCGGCAGTCCCGGGAAGAAGCGTGACGAAAGAGCTGTACGCCCACGCCGCGGTCGTGCCGATCGCGATGAGGGTGTTCATGTCCGCCGTCCGATGCCTGAGCGCCGTGAACGCGCCGCGATAAAAGCGTGCGCCGGCGAGGATCTGGACCGGTGTCGCGAGGAAGAACATGAGGAGGTCGAGAGCGCGCGCGTTCACGCGATCGTGACCGAGGACCATCGGGAGGAACCCGAGCGCCATGACGACGGCCGCCGAAGCGCCGGCGAACACGAGGAGGCGCGTGAGCGATCGCATCTCGCGCGTGCGCGCAGCGAGCACGGCGGGGTCCTCGCCCGGGATCCCCTTGTCCACGACCGGAGCGAGCGCTTCGTATCCGGCCTCGGAGACCGCGCGCCGTAGCGCATCCACCGGAGTCCCCGGAGCAGCCACAACGGTGGCTTCCTCGGTCGCGAGGTTCACTTCGGCCGAGAGGACACCGGGGACGGTGGCGAGCGCGTGGCGGACGGTGCCGACGCAGCCCGCGCAGGTCATCCCCCGGATCGGGAGGATCGTGGTTTCTGGGCTCATCTCAGTCGTTTAGATGCGGGGTGCTCACGAAAATGAGGATGATCGGTCAACCCGCGAAGGGACAGTCATTTCGAGAGTTTCTCAAAGAAACCACGCAAAGCCCGCGTCACAAGCGCTCGTCGACCGCGAGGCGGGCGAGGTCCGCGACCGTCTCCCCCCGGCGGACGAGCCGCATCCCACCGTCCTCGACCAGCACCTCGGGGAGCCTCGGCCGGCCGTTGTAATTCGAGCTCATCGTGTAGCCGTACGCCCCGGCGTCGAGGATCGCCACGCCGTCGCCCGGATGGAGGAGCGGGAGCTCCCGACCGCGCGCAAGCGTGTCCCCGCTCTCGCAGATCGGGCCCACGACGTCGGCGGTGATGTGCTCGCGGCCGCGCGCGGGCTCGGCGAGCGGAAGCACGCGATGGAACGCGTCGTAGAGCGAAGGCCGCAGGAGATCGTTCATCCCGATGTCGAGCACGACGAACGTGCGGGCGGGGCCGCGCTTAACGTCGAGCACGCGGCCGACGAGGGCTCCTGCGTCGCCGACCAGGTATCGCCCGGGCTCGACGAGCGCGAAGAGTCCGCGCGCGCCGATCTTGTCGGCGACAAGCTTGCCGTACGCCGCGACCGGGAACGTGGCGCCCCGGCCTTCGTAGTCGATCCCGAACCCGCCGCCCAGGTCGAGGAGCTCGAGCGGCGCGCCTGCGGCCCGGCCGGCATCGAGAATCTCGATCGCCTCGTCGAGCGCCGCGGTGAGCGGCGCGAGATCCAATAGCTGCGATCCGATGTGGACGTGCAGGCCCGCGACGCGGACGTGCGGGACCTCGCGCGTGCGCGCGCACGCGGAGAGCGCCTCGATCGGAGTCATTCCGAACTTGCTCTCGCGGAGACCGGTCGCGATGTAGGGATGCGTGTGCGGATCGACGTCCGGGTTCACGCGCAACGAAACCCGCTGCACGCGACCCCGGCGTTCGGCGATCGCATCGAGCCGCGCGAGCTCGGCCGGGCTGTCGACGCTCACGATCCCGATGCCGGCCGCGACCGCCTGATCGAGCTCGGCTGCGGTCTTTCCGTTTCCGTTCAGGACCAGATGCGCGGGATCGAAGCCGGCCTCGAGCGCGAGCACGAGCTCCCCGGCCGAGGACACTTCGGCCCCCAGGCCGTGCGTGCGCGCCCGGCGGAGCAGCGAGGGATTCGTGTTCGCTTTGACGGCGTAGCAGACGCGGGCGCCCGAGGCGGGGAAGGCGCGCGTGAGCGCGAGCGCGTTCTCGTCGAAGCGTGCGGCGTCGTACACGTACGCGCTCCCGACGCGGGCGAGAACGTCCTCGAGCGCCACCCCCGAGGCCGACAGCCGTCCCTCCACGTACCTGAATCCCGTGCTCGTCACTCCCTGGAGCCCCGCCGCATTCATGGTCCCTCCCTGCCTCCATCCCTCCGAATCGCTCGATTGACAGTCTGTACGCCGATTTCTACCATACGGTGACGATGCGCGCTCGCTCCCTCCTCGCCGCCCTGGCCGTTCCTTTCCTCCTGGCCACCGGCTGCACCGAAAAGGTCGTCGAGCCCCCTCCCCCGTCGCCGATCGTCGAGTTCGAGGTTCCCGACAGCATCCAGTCCATCTTCGCCGCGAACTGCTTCGGAAGCTTCTGCCACAACTCGGCGCTCCCCGCGGGCGATCAGAGCCTCGCCGACGCGCGCACGTCCTGGCTCAACATCGTGGACGTGGCCTCGACGGAGAAGCCCGAGTTCAAGCGGATCGCTCCCGGAGACAGCGCGAACAGCTACATGGTCATGAAGCTCCGCGGGGATTCGCGGATCATCGGCGGCCGGATGCCGCTCGGCCGGCCGGGAGGGCTCGATCCGGTACTGATCCTCCGGATCGCCTCCTGGGCAGAGCAGGGTGCGCCCGGAACGCCGATCACGGCAATCGCGGCGCATCAGCCTTCGGACTTTTCGACCTCGACGAAAGTGGAGTAGAACGTGGCGCCGGCGCCCGCGTCGGTGAGGCGCTGCGAGGTCGTCTGGTTCGCGTTCCGGCCGTCCGCCGTATAGCGCGACCACCATCCGCGATAGGTCGCGACCACACCCGGGCCCGTGAGTTCGCCGACTTCGGCGACGGCGACCCATTCCCCGCGATCGTTCCAGACCCGTACGCGGTCTCCGCTCGTGATCCCGCGCGCGGACGCGTCCGCGGGAGAGAGGTAGAGGAGCGGCCCCTTCTGCATCCTCCGGCCGCGCTCGTTTTCGACCATCGAGGAATTGATGAAGTAGCGCGAGGCCGGGCTCACGAAGTGGAGCGGCCAGCGGGCGCGCTCCGCCGCGACCTCGGGGTCGGCGTCCTCGGCCGTGAGCGCGCCGAGCACCGGATCGACGCCGGCCGTCTTCATGAGGCTCGAGACGAATTCGACCTTCTTCGAAGGCGTGTCGAAGTGGCCGTCGAGGAACGGCGTGTAGACCGGAAACCGCGGATCCTGCGGCGTGAGCGGGACGCTCCGCTCGGCCTCGAGCCGCTCGAGCGTGATGCCCGCAAGGCGCGGGTTCTGCGGATTGTCGAGTGCGATCCGGACCAGGTCCTCGAACGACTCGTCGAAGCACGGATCGGTGATCCCCATCCGCTTCGCGAGCTCGCGGAACAAGTCGAGGAGCGGACGGCACTCGCCGGGCGCGGGGACCGCCGGGCGGTTGAGCTGCATGTGGTAGTGCCCGTACGCGTAGTGCAGATCCGAGTGCTCCATTTGCATCGTCGAAGGCAGGAGCACGTCCGCGTAGCGGGCGGTGTCCGTCGGGAACTGCTCGTGGACGACCGTGAACAGATCCTCGCGCGCGAGCCCCTCGTGCACGCGCCTCTGATCCGGATTCGAAGCGGCCGGGTTCGCGGAATAGACGAAGAGCGCCATGACGCGCGGCTCGTCCATCGACAGAAGCGCCTCCCCGAGACGTGTCATGTTGATGCTGCGCGTCGGGTGCGGTTCGAGATCGAGCCTCAGCATCTGCTTTCGGTTGAGCGCGAATCCCGCCGACGTCGAAAGCCGCGCCCCGCCTCCGGGACGGGCCCAGTCTCCGACGAGCGAAGGAAGGAGCGCGACCGCGCGCACCATCGTCGCTCCGTTCGCATGCCGGTTGAGTCCGTAGTTGAGTCGGACGAGCGCGGGACGGGACTCCGGGGCGGCATAGAGTGCCGCGAAGCGGCGAATCTCGTCCGCCGGCACTCCGGTGAGCAGAGCCGCCCGTTCCGGAGGACACGTGGCCGCGCGCTCGCGGTAGTCCTCCCAGCCGAGCGCGTGCGCATCGAGCCAGGCCTCGTCGTGCCAGCCGTGAGCGAAGATCTCGTGCGCGACCGAAAGCGCGAACGCCGCGTCCGTCCCGGGCCGGATCCGGATGTGCCAGTCGGCGCGCTCGGCCGTGGGAGTGAGGAGCGGATCGATCACGACGAGCTTCGCTCCCGCCGCGCGCGCCTCCTCGATGAACGGCCAGTCGTGGATCGACGTCGCAAGGACGTTCGCCCCCCACAGGACGACGAGGCGCGTGAGGGGAATCGATTCGGGCGGCGGGCCCTGATTCGACCCGTAACACGACCAGAAGCCGGCCGCGCCGGCGGTCGCGCAAATCGTCTCTTCGAGACGCGACGCACCGAGCGCGTGGAAGAAGCGGCGGTCGAGCGTTCCGTTATTGATCACGCCCATCGTACCCGCGTAGCGGTACGGAAGAATCGCCTGCCCGCCGTGGCGCTCTTTCACTTCGGTGAGCCGCTTCGCGACCAGGTCGAGCGCCTCGTCCCAGCTCGCGCGGCGGAACGTTCCGCTGCCCTTGGGACCGGTGCGGATTTGCGGATGGAGGAGACGCTCCGGGTGGTTCAAGCGCTCCGCGTAGCGATTCACCTTGTTGCACAGGAATCCGCGCGTGACCGGATGCGAGGGGTCGCCGTGCACGCGGACGACCTTCTCGCCTTCGACCTCGACCAGGACGGCGCAGGTATCCGGGCAGTCGTGCGGACAGACGCCCTTCGCGGTGCGGCGAGCGGCCCCGGTCGCGGGGCGTTCGAGCGTTCCCGGAGCGGTGCCGGAGGCGGTATCGGCGGGCGCGGCAAGCGGCGGAGTCATGGCGCGAAGAGCTTACGCTCGGCGGGCTTGCGCTACAACCGGGGACCGCGAAGGCGCGCCTCGGCGCGCACCCAGTCCTCCGTCGTGTTCAGGCTCTCGAGGGTCGCGGCCCCGCCGGGCCAGACGTCTTCCTTCGTCGCGTCGAGCAGCGTGAGGCGTCCGCCGATCTCCGAGATCGCGCGATGGACGGCGCGCTCGCCGCGGTTCCAGGCCGCGCGCAGGACGGGCGCGCAGTAGACGGGTCGATACGCGCCGACGAGCGGCTCGATTCCGCGTGGTGTGCGGGGCAGGACCGCCGCAGGCGGAACGGCCATGCGCGTGCCGTCCGGTCCGTCAACCGGAGAGAGAGCTGCGACGAGCCGATCGAAATGGACGGAACGGATGTCCGGAAGATCGACCGCGAGAACGAGCGCGACCTCCGCTCCCGCCGCGGCCGCGCGCTCGAGGCCCGGCACGAGCCCCGCGAGCGGCCCGGCCTCGTACGCGAGATCATCGACCCGATCCCACTGGCCGAGCGGAAGCGGAAACGATGGCGGCACCGCGACCCACAACCACTCGACGCGCGGAGCAAGGAGTGCCGCCGCACGCAGGAGGAGCGTGCTCCCGGCGAACGGGCGAAGCGCCTTCGGGCTGCCCGGCCCCAGTCTCGATCCCTTGCCGCCGGCAAGGAGAACACCCGCGTTCCTCATCCGCGTCCCGGACGTTTCGCCACCGTCCACTCTCCACGGCGAATGTCACCCCAGGCGACTTCGTTCACTCCGCGCTCGGCGAGCGCCTGAGCGAGCCGCTGCGCGACCGCCTGGCGCACCGGGCGATCCGCTTTGTTGAGGAACACGAAATAGCGCCCGCCGGGCGGGACGCTGGCGCGATAACCGGCGGGATCGGAGAGCGCCATGAGGAACGCTTCGTCCTCGAGCCGCTCGCCCGGTGTCATGCCCCAGCGCACCGCGAAGAGCTCGCTCCGATGCACGGTGTCGGCCGAGAGCTCGGCGCCCCACACGTCGACCCCCGCAATCGCGAGCACGAGCTCGGTGTCGAGCGGCACGACGGGCTCGCCGTCCTGGTGGGCCTTCAAGGAGCGCCCGCGCGAGCCGTCCGCCTTGAGAAGGAGGAGATCCGCCCCCGATTGCTCGAAGAGCGGACCGATCTCATCCGGATGGAGCGACTCGAGCACATCCGGGCGCTCGCCGCGCCGTCCGACCACGAGCAGCTCGCCACCGAGAAAGCTTAGCGGCGGCCACGCGCTGCGCGCTGGAGGCAGAGCCACCGTGCGCACGCCGGGCACGCCGCGCTCCTCGTGATCGGCGATGCGCGTCGTCGGCACGATGAGCGGACGACCACCCGCGAGCGCCCACTCCGCACCGAGCGACATGAGCAGCGTCATCTTTCCGCCGCCGCCGATCACGGCGACACGCATGCCGCGCGTGATGCGAAGCACGTCACTCAGCGAACGGGAAGCCATGCGCGCATGCTGCCACACCGAGGCGCGAGCACCAAGACGCGATTTGCAAGGGCCGGACATCTGCGTTGACACAAATATGAATCACGGGTTTGTGGTGAGCAGTGTAGCGTTTTTCTTCGAGGCGATTGCAGGTCCCCCAAGTCCCCCTCGCCTCACGGTAGCGCACACGCGTCGTCCGAACGGCCCGTCTCCTCCGTGCGGAGTCTGCGCGCCACGCACATCCCATGATCGGTCCGACCGCCGCTTCGGCGGCGGCGTAGGACATTCGTGGCGTCAGCGGAGGGCCCTTTTGTGCCTTCCCGCACACTGCTCCCTGAAACGGAGGCGGCCATGCATTTGCTTCGCCCGAGGGCGAAACGAGCACCTCGATTCCGCATCCTGGCTGTTGCTCTGTTCGCGGGCCTCTGCGCATACACGACGGCGTGGGCCCACGGCGTTGAATCGGAATCGGACCTGGGCGTCCAAAAGGCGAGCCCGCGGCAGACGCGTGCGGGCGCATCATCGGTTTTCGGAACGAACACCTCCAACTGCCCCGGGGCGGCGTGCGACACCGTCTGGGTGGGGCATTCGAATGCCGGTCCGGGCGGCGCCTTCCTGGGCGTCGGCGTCGGCGGACAATGGGACTTCGACACGGGCATCGCCGGCACGGACTCGACCCAGGGCTGGAAGCGCTGGGGCCTGCAGTACCGCACGGGCGGCACGCGGGCGGTCGCGGATCGTCCCGAATGGGCGGTCGACACCGGCAATCACGTCAACGAAGGGAACACGAATCTCTGGAACGCACGCACGCTCGCCGGACGCAGGTTCGTCAAGACGGGTGTGGCGGGCGTCTGGCACTCGGACAACATGGCGGGCGTCAAGCTGAACGTCTCGAACGGCGCCGAGCCCTCCTCCCTCCCGATTGCAGGAACGCGCTCCGCGTGGTGCGGCCTGCGCGAATCGGGAAACAACTCCGCAATCGACGCGCTGACCGGCAACCCTCTGAACGGCGACCTTCAGATGGAGCAGGGCGGCGCGGCTGGCGGCACCGAGGCTGAGTTCCCGGGCTATCAGAGCCAATGGGACCAGCTCATGTACAAGGACTTCCCGGCCGCGGGCAGCGGATCGCTCGATTTCAGAGTGCGCGTCCGTCTGTCCGACTTCGTGGACCCGCTCGCCGCGGGCTCCGGCTGGTTCAATCCGGATCCGACGAACATCGCGAACCTCGTGAACAATCCGGCCGACTCGTTCATGGTCTACATCGGATCTCCGCGCGAGGCCGGTGTGTTCGACACGAATCGCCGGTGGTTCTCCGAGATTCTCGATCTCTCGCGTCCGATTCAAGAGCTGTTCGCCACCTCGGGCACGTACCCGTTCATCAACTCGGACACCTCGCTCACGCGCGCGTATGCCGGCATCCAGCCGATCTCCGGCAACGTGCGTGTCGTGTTCCGCGTCAAGACCAACCGCGTGCGTTCGGACGCGGTCACCGGAACGGCCGCCGGCTTCAATACGAAGGACGGCGCCGCCCTGGTCGACGACGTGCGGCTGAACGGTGGAACGAGCTACGGCTTCGAGACCGTGGGCTCCGTCACGGCGCGCTCGCTGATCGCGAACATCGCCGCCGATGGAGGGGCCTGGGCCACGACCGGGCGTCCACCGGACCAGTGGACGCACATCTCGCCCATCAACTCCCTCATCTACGAGGACCTGTGCGGCGGAGTGGGCGCGCCGACGCGCATCTGCGACCTGGCGGGCAACGTCATGGTCCTGGGTGACCAAGACAACGCGAACCTGCTCTTCGTCGAGCAATTCACGGTGGTCGAGTCTCCGACGATCGACCTGGCCGTTCGAAGCGCCGCCCCCGGCACGAAGAACGGCCAGGGCATCGACCGGGAGACCGCGTTGCGCACCGCCGTCGTGGCCGACATGGACATCTACACCGGCTTCATGAGCCTGGACGAGTCCGTGTTCTGGCGCGTCGGCGCGCGCGCGTACGCGCCCGCGATCTTCAAGCAGCCGATCTCGGCGACGCCGATCTGGTCGAACACGCTGTTCCCCGGAATCATCTCGGCGAACGACGATCCGTTCTGCTTCCAGGATCTCAACAACATCAGCGCGATCGGGTTCATCCCCGGCCAGGTCGACTCGCTCAAGCTCGCGATCAACATCGTGACGCAGGGCTGGCGCTTCGGCGGAACGAACCTGGGGAACACGCGCGGCACGTACCTGGATCGACTCCGCGTCGGCTTCGTGCGCGCCGCTTCTCCGCTGCTCGCGCAGGCCGTGTGGGATCGCTTCCAGGATCAGTTCCCGGTCAACGAAGGCGTGGTGCCGGGCGACAACGCGTCGTTCGACACGACGACCGCGTACGTGAAGACCGCGAACAACACGATCGCGCCTCAAGGCTCGCCCGGACTCGCTCCCGGCGATTCGCTGATGGTGCGCTCGGAGTACACCGGGAACGGTTTCGCGACCGGCACGCGGGTCGACCTCATCTTCCGCATCGATCCGGGCCCCGGTAACTACGTGACCAAGGGCAACCGCGCGTCGGCGCTGGTCAACAAGGATCCCGCGCATCCGTTCTTCGCGAGCTACCTCGCGAACAATGGACCGTTCGGGTCTCCGGGCGGCCACGGCGGCACGTGGAACCGGCACGTCTGGAATTCGGCCCGGATGGACTCGGCCGAGCTCAACACGTATCCCATCAATCCGCGCGCGATCGGAAACCCGGTCCCGCCGCAGTGGATGGGAACGCTTCACGAATCGGAATTCGGACCCGGCGGGCTTCGGGACAACCTGGGCGTCGTCGCCCCGGTGTGCTTCCTCGTGGACCCGGACGGACCGAACGACGAGACGAACATCGACTGCAGCGGCTCGCCGCCCATCGTCTACGGTTCGGTCGCAGGCCTGACGGAGGAAGGCACGAAGATCCTTCCGGACGGCTGGTTCACGCCCGGCACCCACATCGAGTACTTCGCGCGCCGGTCGACGATCCAGAACCCGAACGACTTCACTCTCATGTTCGACACGACGAACGTGTTCATCCAGGACCTGGTCGGCAATCCCGACTTCGACCAGGAACGGTTCACGAGCGTCGATGTCCTGCCGGACATGTGGAAGTCGACGCGCTACGGCGGTTCGGGTCTCGCCTGCTTGCTCATGATCGACGGTAACGACCGGCGCGGCGCCGATCCCGTGTACCGCGGGGCGGCGGACTCGCTGGGCTACGGCAAGAACAACGGCGCGTCGCAGGGATGGAAGGGTCTCGGCCCCGGCTCGAGCCCGAACGATCCCGCCGGCTTCGTCGCTGCGAACCTCGGTCAGTACGGTCTCAACTACGACCACTACGACATCGAGGGCTCGGAATCGAGCGAGTGCGGACACCCCGGTGCGCGCTTTGCCCCTCAACCGGGCGCGGTTGCGCTCAAGGGGGACAAGTCCGGACCGTCGGCCACGCAGCTCGCGAGCCTGTACTCGAGCGTCGTGTACTTCCACGGCGACAACAGCGACAAGACGATCCATGACGGCTTCGATTCCCAGGAGAGCGCGAACGACGTTTCGCTTCTCCAGGGCTTCCTGGACGGGGCGAGCGGGGCGAATCGCCGGTCGGTCTGGCTCGGAGGCGACGGCATCATGGAGGACGCGTTCTTCAACTCGGACGACGGGACGATCCTCTACCCGTTCCTGACCGACAACTTCGGCGCGGACATCACGGCGACGAACTACAAGGCGTTCTCCGGCTCCGCGGTCACGTCCGTCGGCTACCTGACGACGGCTCCGTGGGCGCACCCGGGACGCGTGTACGGGTTCAATCACCTGTGCACGGTTCTCGCCGACGTTCTCGCCGTCGTGCCGACGGTGGATGGCGCCGGTCAGGCCGCCCAGTACCAGAACCTCGGACCCGGACCGTGGACCGCGTCGGTCTACCGGCCGCTCTCTCCGGGCGTGCGGGAGTTCCGGACGCTGTTCGACGGCTTCGACCTGTTCAACCTGCGCGGCAACTATGCCTCGCTCGGGGACATTGCGACGAAGCCCGGAACGGATCTGGGACGCATCGGGTGGTTCGACGACGTTCTCTCGGCGCACTTCCAGATCTGCGCGCGTAAGGGGCCGGTCATCGGCGTCGGTGACCTGCCGGGATCGGGCGGTCAGCGTTACGTGAACGCGAACCTGGGTTCGTATCCGAATCCGGCCTTCGCGAACAGCCGCGTGACGCTGCGCTTCACGCTTGCGCGTTCACAGGACATCACGGTCCGCGTCTACAACGTGGCGGGCCGCGAGGTCGCTCACTTCCTGCACAAGGGAATCGAGGGTCCGAACAACGTGCTGTGGGACGGCGTGCTCTCGAGCGGTGCCAGGGCGACTCCGGGCGTCTACTTCTACCGGATCGACGGCATCGACTTCGAGAAGAACGGCATGTCCCAGAAGATGATCCTGCTCGGGAGCAACAACTAGAGAGCCCGGCAGGATCGAGGATCCGTCCGCGGGAAACGAACGCGACGCTCGGAAACCGCGGCGGAAACCGGATGGGCGGGGAGGAAACTCCCCGCCCTTCGGTATTTGACAGGCTTCACCCGGAGTCCTTACCATCACTGGCGTAACTTCCCATCCCCCGGTAGCCGATCTCCTGCGCTTCGGCTTGCGTCCGCCATTCTCCTCGGGCGAAAGCGCGCGGGAGGCGTGCCCCCGCATCCGGAGGAGCCAGTGGCGCCTGCCCTCAGCAGTTTCCGCGTCCCCCGCACCCAGAGCGTCGCCGTCCGCGCCTTCGCGCTCCTTCTGACTCTCGCGTTTGCCGCTCTGCCCGCTGCAGCGAGCGACCTCGTCGAAGTACCGCAGCCCGTCGTCCGCGCCTTCGTGGACCGCGACAGCCGAACCGCCGGCGCGTCCGGCCCGCAGGCCACGTCGAATTCGAACTGCCCCCAGGCCCAGTGCGACACCGTGTGGGTCGGACATTCGAACACGGGCCCCGGCGGCGCGTTTCTCGGCGTCGGCGTGGGCGGAGTGTGGGACTTCGACGCCGGCGTCGCGGGCACCGATTCGAGTCAGGGCTTCCGGCGCTGGGCGCTCCAGTACAGGCCGACCGGCGCAGTGGATCCCGGTCTCCAGGCGGTCGCGGCGCTCGACTACGGGAACGCGGTCAACGACGGCAACACGGTGCTCTGGAACGCACGCGACCTCGCGGGACGCAAGTACGTGAAGACCGGCATCGCCGGCGCATGGCACAGCGACGACATGGCCGGCGTGAAGAGGAATCTCGCCGACGGTGCCGAGCCGTCTGCGCTTCCGATCGTGGGCACGCGCTCCGCGTGGTGCGGACTTCGCGAGTCGCGAAACACGGCCGCGGTCGACGCCCTGACCGGCAATTACATCAACGGCGATCTCCAGATCGAGCAGGGCGTCTCTTCGATGGCCGAGTTCCCCGGCTTCTGCAACGGCTGGGATCAGATGCTCTACAAGGACTTCCCCTCGGGTGCCTCCGGCACGGTGGCGTTCCGGTTCCGAACGGACCTTTCGACCTTCATCGATCCGATCACGGGCGGCAGCGGCTGGTTCAATCCCGACCCGACGGGCTTTTCGAACTTCGTGAACAATCCCGCCGACTCCTTCATGGTTTACGTGGGGGCACCGCGCGAGTCGGGCGTGTACGACACGAATCGCCGCTGGTTCTCGGAGGTGCTCGATCTCTCGAAGCCCTGGCAGGAGGTCTACGCGGTATCCGGAAAGCGTCCCGTCGTCGGCGCCGATACCTCCGTGACGCGCCCCTATTCGAATCTGCAGCCGACCGGCGGGAATCTGCGCGTGGTCTTTCGAGTCAAGACGAACCGGGTCCGCTCCGATCAGTCCACCTTAAGCGTGAGCGGATTCCAGTCGAAGGACGGCGCAGCACTCGTCGACGCCGTTCAGATGAACGGCGGTACGGTCTACGGTTTCGAGAGCGCTTCGAGCATCACCGCTCGCGGGTTGATTCCGGACCTCGCCCTCGACGGCGGCGCGTGGGCCACGACGGGCCGACCGGTCGCCGCGTACTTCCACATTCAGGATCAGGGGAGCGTGATCTACGAGGACCTTTGCGGTGGCTTCGGCTCCCCCGTACGTCAGTGCAATCTGGCGGGTAACTTCCTGGTGGCGGGCGACCGTGACATCGGAAACCTGATCCCGATCGAGTCGACCCAGCTCATGGAGTCGCCGACCATCGATCTCGCGGTGCGCACGGCGGGTCCGGGAACAAAGAACACGCAGGGAATCGACCGGGAGACCGCGCTCCGAACCCAGGTCTTGCTCGAGTTCGACGTCTACAGCGGGTTCATGGGGCTCGAGCAATCCGTCTTCTATCGCGCGGGCGCCCGGTCTTTCGCACCGACCGTCTGGAAGTCCCCGGTCTCCGCGCACCCTATCTGGTCGGACTGGTACGGGACATTCATCGCCGGGAGTCCCGATCCGCTGTGTTATCGCGAGTTGCGTTCGCTGCCTGCCATCGGCTTCCCGGCCGGTCTCGCGGACTCGCTCCGGGTTTCGGTAAACGTGGTCACGCAGGGCTGGCGCTTCGGAGGCACGGACCTCGGGAACACGCGCGGGACGTACTTCGACAACTTCCGGGTGGGTTTCGTGCGCTCCGTCTCGTCCGCGTCGCTCACGCAGGATCCGTGGAGCAAGTATCAGGACCAGTTCCCGGTGAACGAGGCCGTGACGCCGGGGGACAACGCCTCGTTCGACACGACCACCGCGTACATGCGCACGGCGCTCAATATCGTCGCGCCTTCGGCCGCGCCCGGCGTCGTGGCCGGAGACTCGCTCGTCTGTTTCGCTCCCTACCTGGGGGACGGAATCACGAGCGGCACGAGGATCGATCTCATCTTCCGGATCGACCCGGGACCGGCCAACTACACAACCAAGGGAAACCGGACGTCCGCGCTCGTCAACCGCGACCCGGCGCACCCGTTCTTCGCGAGCTACCTTGCCAACAACGGGCCCTTCGGGACCCCTGGCGGCCACGGTGGCACGTGGAACCGTCACGTCTGGAATTCCGCGCGCATGGACTCGGCGGAGATGAATCTCTACCCGATCGTCGCGCGCGGCATCGGAGGTCCGACGCCGCCTGCGTGGATGGGAACGCTCCACGAATCGGAAGTCGGCCCCGCGGGCGCGCGCAACGCTCTCGGCATCTCCCGCTCAATCTGCTTCCTCCTCGATCCAAACGGGGCAGTCGACATTTCGAACATCGACTGCTCGGGCACGGTTCCACCCTGGGCGGTGGCAGCCGGCGCGACGAGCGGATCGACGGTGGAGGGCACGAAGATCCTGCCCGACGGCTGGTTCACGCCCGGAACCCACGTCGAGTACTTCCTGCGCTGGAGCCGGATCGAGGACCCCGGAAACGTCACGCTCCTCTACGACACGACGCGCGTCACTCTGCAGGGCGAAGGGAGCCCGAGCGGCCCGGATCTCGACCTCGACCGTTGGTCGAGCGTCGACGTGCTTCCCGACATGTGGAAATCGACGCGCTACGGCGGCGCCGGCCTCGCGTGCGTCCTCCTGGTCGACGCGGCGGACCGCCGCGGGGCCGAGCCTGTGTATCTCGGCGCGGCGGACACGATGATCTGTCGGCCCCTCGGCAAGAGAAACGGAGCGAAGAAAGGCTGGAAGGGCCTGGGCCCGGGCTCGGATCCGAACGATCCCGCAGGCTTCGTGCCCGCAAACCTGGGGCAGGCCGGGCTCCGCTTTGATCTGTTCGAGGTCAGCGGGGCTGAGTTCGCCGAAGCCGGCCGTCCCGGTGCGCGCTTCGCGTCCAACGGGGGCGCGATCGCGGCGAAGGGCGACAAGTCCGGGCCCTCGACGGCCATGCTCGCGACGTTGTACTCGACGGTCGTTCACTTCACCGGCGACCTCAACGAAAAGACGTTGCATGACGGGTCGGACGTGCAGGAGAGCTCGGACGACGTCGCCCTCTATCAGGGCTTCCTCGAGGGCGCGACGCCCATCTCCCGCCGCGGGCTCTGGTTGTCCGGCGACGGCATCATGGAGGATGCCGTCAACTTCTCCATCTCCACGGACCTCTACGAATTCCTCACGGAGTTCGTCGGTGCCGATCTCGAAGCTCCGAGCTATCACACGAAGGCCGGATCGGGCGTGACGGCGACGACGGTCGGCTTCCTGCCGGTCGCGCCCTGGAACCATCCGGGACGCGTGTACGGATTCGAGCACAACTGCAGGGTCGCGGCCGACGTCCTCAAGGTCGTCCCCACGGTCGAAGGCGCCACGGAAGCCGCGCAATACCAGGCATTCGGACCCGGCATCTGGTCAGCCTCGGTCTATCGGCCGCTCGACGTCGGCGTGCGCGAATACCGCACTCTGTTCGACGGTTTCGATCTCTCGCACCTGCGCGGTCACTATGCGAATGTCAGCCAGATCCCGACGATTCCGGGCACGGACATCGGACGCCTCGCCTGGATGGATGACGTCTTCGACAGTTACTTCCAGATCTGCAGGGGCGGCGGTCCCTGCGTGCTGGGCGACCTCCCCGGTGTGAACGGCGAGCGCTTCGCAAATGTCAACCTGGGCGCGCGGCCGAACCCCGCACTCGCGACCGACCGCATCGTCCTTCGGTTCACGCTCGCCGAAGCGCGCGACGTGAGCGTGCGCATCTACAACGTCGCCGGACGCGAGGTCGCCCGCATCGAGCATCGCGGCATGCCAGGAGAGAACGACGTGCGGTGGGACGGAAGGCTCTCGAGCGGCGCTCCGGCCGGCCCCGGCGTCTACTTCTACCGGGTCGAGGGTGTCGATTTCGAAGCGGGAAGCGCGCGCCAGAAGTTGATCCTGATCGGCCGGCGCTGACGCCGCTTCAGGGCTCCGGGGCTCCCGCGCCGCCGCTTGCGCGGGGGCCCCTCGTGCGCTACGGTCTGACCCACGTGACCGGCCACATCCGATCCCCGAACTCTGGAGATTTCATGGACTTGCGAGCCTCCGCCCGGTGGGCTGCGAACGCCCTCCTCCTTCCCGTGTCCCTGCTTGCCGCGATCCTTGTCCTGTCAGGCGCAACGGCGCTCCCGGCGGCTGCATCCGACTCTCCGGATCTCGCGGGACCGTGGTCGATCGGGCGCAACGGCTACTGGTCGACGATGAGGCTTCTCGGGCTTTCGTCGTCCACGTCGTACGACGCAGTCGGCAACAAGGTCGACCTCGCGAACAACGGGAAGTTCTCGGACCTCACCGCCCAGCTCGCGAGCGAGTACGGACTGAGCGAGCGCTGGACGCTCGATCTGGGACTGCCGGTTCAGTTCCTCTCCGCCGAGAGCGACGCGCTCGAGTTCGACGAGAAGAACAAGGGGTTCGGAGACGCGCGCGTCGGCGTGCGCTACGGTCTCAACGATCCCGCCGGCTCGAACGTGCTCGCGGTCCAGGTCGACGGATCGGTCCCGACCGGATACAACGCCGCGGGCAACGGGCGTCCGCCGATGGGCAACGGCGAGCCTGCGCTCACGGGTCGCCTGCTCGCCGGTCACGCGTTTGCAGGTGCGATGTACGCGCAGGGCGAGTTCGGCTACCGGATGAACTTCGGCGACGTCTCGCCGCAGCTCGTGGCCGGCGCGGAAGCGGGGATCTTTCCGACGCCGCGCCTGCTCGTGCTCGGGCAGTACACGTGGGTCAAGCACACGGACGATCAGAAGCCGGTCTACGAGTACGAGTACGCGCTCGGCGGCCAGGCTCAGTACCGGTTGAACCGCCAGCTCGACCTGGTGGGTGGCATTCGTCACACGCTCGGAGGAATGAACGTTCCCGCAGGCACGTCGATCGTGCTCGGCTTGTCGCTCAAGGGCAATTCGCTCGCGCCGTATCGCGGGCAGGCCGCGGCCGATGCGCGCGAAGGCGTCTTCCCGGGATTCCCGGCCCCGGCCGATTCCGTGCCCGCTCCGGCTCAGGCTCCGGCGGCCCCGGCCCTGCCCGATTCCGTGCCGGCTCCGGCACCGCCGCCGCCGGACAGTACGCAGGGTGGAACCCCGACTCCGGGCGGGGGTTTCTGAACGCACGATCGCTTTGAGTAACAGCGGCACATTGAAATTGCGCGGAGGCTTTCACTGAGATCGCTCCTCGGGCTCGTCCCCTATCTCGCGCGCTACCGCACGCGTCTCCTCTGGGGCGCCCTCTGCCTCGTCCTCACGAATGCGATCGGGCTTGCCGCGCCCTGGGTTTTGAAGAAGGTCATCGACGGGCTCGGCGTCTCGGTCACGGGCGGGAAGCTCGCCCGCTACGCGCTCTGGATCGTGGCGATCGCCCTCGTCGGCGGGATCTTCCGCTACCTCATGCGCGAGATCCTGATCGGCGTCTCGCGCCACGTCGAATACGACCTCCGGAACGACTTCTTCCGCCATCTCGAGAGCCAGCCCGCGTCGTTCTACCACGGCCAGCAGACGGGCGAGATCATGTCGCGCGCGACGAGCGACATGAACGCCGTGCGCATGGTCCTGGGGCCGGGGATCATGCAGGGCCTGAACACGATCATCACGGCGATCATCGCGGTCGCGCTCATGCTCTACATCTCGCCCGTGCTCACGCTGTTCGCGCTTCTCCCCCTGCCGCTTCTCTCGTTCTCGGTGGCATTCTTCGGGGACCGCATCCACCAGAAGTTCGAGGACATCCAGGCGCACTTCGCGAGGATCTCCGCCATGGCGCAGGAGAATCTCTCGGGCGTCCGCGTGGTCCGCGCGTACGCGCAGGAGGAGCCGCAGATCGCGCGCTTCTCGGCGCTCAACCACGAATACGTGGCAAAGAACGCCGGTCTCATCCGCCTGTGGAGCTTCTTCTATCCGGCAATGGGGCTCCTCGCGGCGCTGGGCGGGGTGATCGTCCTCTGGCTCGGCGGTGCGCTCGTGATCGAGCATCGCATCACGCTCGGCGAGTTCGTGGCGTTCAACGCCTATCTCGCACTCCTCACCTGGCCCATGATCGCGCTCGGCTGGGTCGTGAACCTGTTCCAGCGCGGTGCCGCCTCGTGGGATCGACTGCGCGCGATCCTCGAAACGCCGCCGGCGATCGCGGATCTCCCGGGCTCCGCCGATCCCGCCGACGCGCGCGGGGAGATCGAGATCAGAGACCTCACGTTCACGTATCCGGGCGCGACACGTGCCGCACTCTCGAACATCCGCCTGCGCGTTCCGGCCGGCAGGACGGTGGCGGTCGTCGGACACACGGGCGCGGGCAAGACCACGCTTCTACACCTTCTCCTCAGGCTCCACGATCCCCCGCCGGGAACCGTGTTCCTGGACGGTCGCGACGTTCGCACGTACACCCTCGCGGGCCTGCGGAAGCGCTACGGCCTCGTTCCGCAGGAGACCTTCCTCTTCTCGACCACGCTCGCGGGCAACATCGCGTTCGGCGTCGAGAGCGCGACCGACGAGGAAATCCGGAGAGCGGCGCGCACGGCGCACCTGGACGGGGACGTGGCGGGCTTCGCGAAGGGCTACGACACGGTTGTCGGCGAGCGCGGGATCACGCTCTCGGGCGGGCAGAAGCAGCGCACGGCAATCGCGCGCGCCGTGTTGCGCGGGCCGACCGTGCTCCTGCTCGACGACTGCCTCTCCTCGGTCGACACCTATACCGAGGAGGCGATCCTGCGCGAGCTCACGGGCGTGATGCGGAGCCGGACGTCGATCCTCGTCTCCCACCGCGTGTCGACCGTGCGTCACGCGGACACGATCGTCGTCCTCGACGAGGGAGCGATCGTCGAGCAGGGCACGCACGACGAGCTCCTCGCGCGTGGCGGCATCTACGCCGAGCTCCACCGCCAGCAGCTGCTCGAAGAGGAGCTCGAGGCCTCCTAGAGGCCCGCGATCCCCGATGGCCGAGCTCCACTATCACGAAGAGGAGGCCCTGGGCCGCGCGTACGACTCGCGGCTCATGCGAAGGCTCCTCGGCTTCCTCAAGCCCTACAAGTTTCAGGTCGCGATGGCGATCCTGCTCGTCCTCGCGGCGGCCGGACTCGAGATCCTGGGGCCCTGGCTCGTCAAAGTCGCGATCGACGGCTTCATCGCGCACGACGACCTGAGGGGCCTCTCGTTCGTGGCCGGCGCGTTTCTCGGCGTGCTCGTGCTCGAGTTCGGCGTCAACTACTTCCAGATGTTCATCATGCAGTCGGTCGGCCAGCGGATCATGTACGACTTGCGGCTCGCGATCTTCGAGCGCCTCCAGCGGATGTCGCTCCCGTTCTACGACCGGAATCCCGTGGGCCGGCTCATGACCCGGATCACGAGCGACGTCGACGTGCTGAACGAGCTCTTCACCTCGGGCGTGGTCGCGATCGTGGGCGACATCGTCACGCTCCTGGGAATCATGATCGCGATCTCCCTCATGAACGCCGAGCTCGCGCTGGTCGCGTTCTCCGTGTTGCCTCTCATCTTCATCGTGACGCTCGTGTTCCGCGCCCGCGTGCGCGAGACCTATCGCGAGGTGCGGACTGCGCTCGCGCGCATGAACTCGAATCTCCAGGAGAACATCACGGGGATGACGACGACCCACATCATGAATCGCGAAGAGCGGCAGCTCGAAGGGTTCCGTGCGACCAACGCCGTGCACCGCGACGCGAACATCCGGAGCATCTTCTATTACGCGATCTTTTTCCCCACGATCGAATTGATCGGAGCGATCGCGACCGGCCTCATCATCTGGTACGGCGGCCGGCAGGTCATGTGGGGCGGGTTGACACTCGGCGGGCTCGTCGCGTTCCTGCTCTACGCGGCACGGTTCTTCCGGCCGATTTCGGACATGTCGGAGAAGTACAACATCCTGCAGTCGGCGATGGCCTCCTCTGAGCGCGTGTTCAAGCTGCTCGATGCCGAGGTCGAGGTCCCACCCCCGGCCGCTCCGCGGAAGATCGCCTCGGTGCGCGGGGACATCCGTTTCGACCACGTCTCGTTCGCCTACCAGAGCGGCGAAGAGGTTCTGCGCGACGTTTCGTTCCATGTCGCTCCCGGGCAGAAGGTCGCGATCGTGGGCGCGACCGGGGCCGGGAAGACGACGATCATCTCGCTCCTCACGCGGTTCTACGACGTCACCGAAGGCGCCATCCTCGTCGACGGCGTGGACGTCCGCGAATGGGATCTCACGCAGCTTCGCCGCTCGATCGGGGTCGTCTTGCAGGACGTGTTCCTGTTCTCGGGCACGGTCGAGGAAAACCTGCGCCTTGGAGAGGACCTGCCACAGGAGCGGCTCGTTCAGGCCGCACGCGAAGTCCACGCGGATCCGTTCATCCGACGGCTTCCCGGCGGTTACGGCGCGGAGGTCAAGGAGCGCGGGGCAACGTTCTCGACCGGCGAGAAGCAGCTCCTCGCGTTCGCGCGCGCGCTCGCGTTCGATCCCCGGATCCTGGTCCTCGACGAGGCCACTTCGAGCGTGGACACGGAGACCGAGCTCCTGATCCAGGACGCGCTCCACCGGCTCATGCAGGGCCGGACGTCGATCGTGATCGCCCACCGGCTCTCGACCATTCAGGACGTGGACCGGATCGTCGTGCTTCACAAGGGACAGATTCGCGAGACGGGAACGCACCAGGAGCTGCTCGCGCAGCGCGGCATCTATCATCGGCTGTACGAGCTTCAGTACCGCGCGCAGGAGAGGCCGGCCGCGAGGGCTGCCACGCCGGGCAGCGCTGCCGGGAATTGAGCAATGACTAGCGGACCGCCACGAACTTGAGGAAACGCGCAGCCGACGCGACCTTTAGGCGAGCAAAGTAGATCCCCGGTGGCATGGCGTCCTTCACAACAATCCGGATCTCGCGTCGGCCCTGGGGGCCGGATGAAAGCTCGTGTTGGAGGACTTGCCGACCCCGCACGTCAAACACGTCCAGAGAGCCCACGTCTCCACCTGGGATGGAGTATCCGGCAATGAGCATCCCCTCCTTGATGACCACGGAGAAGAGTGTGAGAGAGTGGGATCCGCCAAAGCGTGCCAGGTCTGAATCAGCCGTCTGAATCTGCCCGCTCTCGCTCTCGACTTCCAAATCCGGGTCCCCGCGTACGACGATTGACGCTGAGCCTCGGATCCTCGCGCCTGTCAGGGTCGAACCTTGTAGCACAACTTCCCGTGAGGAATGCTGTGATTGTCGAGCCTCCGTCGGAATCTGGAGGACTGCATCCGGGAGCCCGTCGCGATCTAGATCCCTAAACTTCACGCTCGGCCCTCCATCGCGACCTCGTTCGACAGGCCAACCGTTGACCAAGAGGGTGGCGAAGTCGATCTCAGAACTGGAGAGGCCGGCTTCCGAGAATGCCCCCACGAAACGTGCGCCGTTTGGGCTCGGAGGCAAATCGTTTCTTGGATTCCCCACCACGGGATCAATTCGGAGAATGGTTTCCGGGCGATCCCACCGCAGCGACCAAACGCTGCTCAACCTTCCCGTAGAGTTCATTCCCCCAATTACAAGCATGCGGTCGCGAGCGGGATCAAAGTGTGCCGTCTGGACGCCACGCCACGGAGGGTTTCCAGGGGGGTCGAGCTCTTCCCATCGCAGCTCTGGGCTGAATCGCAGGGCCCACGTATCGGCGTACGATCCGGCTCCTGTGCGGATTCCGCTGAAAGCGATCATTCTGTCGTCAACCGGATCGTAGACCGCGCTGTGGTGGTAGCGAGCAAAGGGTGGTTCACCAGTTGGACTCAGGAGCTCCCATCGGGGCGTATCCGCCAGATCGAGCGCCCATGTCTCGTTCCAAGGACCGAGCCCTCCGAACAGAACCATGCGATCACGACGCTCGTCATAGCAGCCCTTCCAATGCGCTCGCCTGGTCGGTGATGGGCCAATGGGATCGAGCCTGATCCAGGTCGCGCTCGGTTCCATTTCAAGAGCCCAAACCTCAGTCGTCGTGCCTACAAAACCGCCGAGAACCAGAATGCGATCCCGCACCGGGTCATAGAGAACCGCGGCGCCGTGCCGCGCCTCAGGTCGTTCACCTTCGGGATCGAGTCTCGTCCACTGACCGTCGCCGGAAAGGTCAAGCGCCCAGATCTTGTAGTCCTCAGGAGAGCCGGACTGGTCCCAGAACAGGAGCATGCGGTCCCGGATTGGATCATGTACTCCGACGTACCCACCGGGATCAGGCGGCTCCCCGGCGGGAGACAGGCGTGACCAACCCGAGTCATCCTGGAGATTCCAGCTCCAAAGGTCGCCCAGTCTCTGATTCTGGTCCACGCCACCGAACATGAGGAGACGATCTCGAGGAGGATCACATATCGTGGCATGAAAGGCCCTGCCGCGCGGGGCAGGGGCTTCGAGCAACCGTTCCCAAACGTAGTTCGCGTCCAGCGAAAGACTCCAGAGATCACTCGCGTAGGCCTGTTGGGGATCGTCCACGATGCCCCCGAACACGATCACTCTGTAGTTGATCGGGTCGAGGATTCCCGAGTGATAATCTCGACCCGGAGGTTTGGCCCCCAGGACAGGCAGCGGACCCCATTGGGGTTCAGAATCAGAGAATGAAAGCTCCCAGGTATCCATCTGCGGTTCTCGGAAATCCCCACCGAGGATGAGCAGCCGATCCGAGCGTGAGTCGAATACCGCGAGAGACGCGTATCGCGGCGACGGCGGGATCCCTGCCGTCGACACGCGCTCCCATAGGGGCACGTTGGAAAGGTCGAGCGCCCAGACCTCATCGCTCTCTTCAAACGAGCCTCCGAAGATCAACATTCGCTTCCGCTGCTCATCGAGTGCCGCCGCGTGAAAAGCCCGCCGACCGGGGCCAGGACCAGGAGTCTGAACGAGTGCCCAAGTAGGTTCTCCTGCCAACGAAAGCGACCAGGTGTCGTTTTGGAATTGGTTTCCGAGTAATCCACCGAATACGAGAATCCTGTCGCCGACCGGATCGTAGACGGCACTCTGTCCCTGCCTGGCACTTGGCTTTGGACCCGAACTGGTAATCCGTCGCCAAACAGCCGGATCTCGATCCAATTCCAGGACCCAAAGATCAAGAACAAAGCCGACCGTCGGATCATAGCCGGAAACTACGAAGACCCGGTCGCGGACCGGATCGTAAACTGCCGAATGCCCAACAAAGCCTGGAATCAAATCCCCCGCAGCAGGCAGCCGCTCCCAGGAAGACTCCGCATTCAAGTCGAGGGTCCAGACCGCTGTAGGATAGTTCCCGCTCTCGCCACGACCTCCGATCAGAATCATCCGCCGACGGTGCGAATCGAAGACGACTTGATGGCCATAACGCACGAGAGGAGGAAACTCTTCCCACGACCCGTCCACGTGTGGATTACTGCCGAGGAGCGAGATTTGAGGTGGTTCGGCGCCGTGCCTTGGGGTCAATTCTCGGTAGGGTGGGACAAGTGTGTCAGCGCACAGGTTCGTGAACCTCGCGTCGGCAAGGAGTGCAAGAAGTACGGATACGAAGAGTGGAAACAGCGGAGCCGTGGAAATGGCACCAATCGAAGAACTTCTGTGGGGCTCGGGCATGCGTGGTCTCGCGGAACTCCCGATTGATTCGCCCGGAGCAACGAACTCTAGTGACACCCTTCGAGAGAATGCAACGTGAATCTCATCAAGGCACGCTTCACGGCCCAGATTAACGCTCCAATCGCGTTCCGGGCCCAGGGTCCACGGCTCCGCCGGCCGGCGGCGCGCCCGGCGGCATCCGCCGCCCCATGTTCTCTGCAAAACGAAACACCGAGCGTTTGAGCGGTCGCGGTACGATCCACGTGAGCGCCTTGACCGTGTATCGTGCGGTCATGAAGTGGTTCCTGGACCAGGGCCAGTGCTCGAGGATGATGTCCGAGTCCGCCGAGACGAAGAGATAATCGAGGATCAGGAGGAAGACGACGAGATCGTCGAGTTGTCCCGCGATCGGAATCCAGTCAGGGATGAGATCCACCGGCGAGAGCAACCAGATGACAAGGCCAGCCAGGACGAGCCGGTTCCGCCACGAAATCCGCGGGTCGTCGCGCAGGGCCTTGAGGAAGGCAAGGAGCGTTTGCACGACCCGACTCTAGCACGTCCCCGGGCCCGACAAGGCCCGCGGGGCCCCCGATGAACGAAGTCCTGCGCGACCGCTACCGGCTCGTCGAGCAGTTGGGCGAGGGCGGCATGGGCATCGTATACCGCGCGTTCGACACGCGGCTCGAGCGCGAGGTCGCGATCAAAGTCCTGCGCGGCGATACGCTCTCGAGCGAGACGGCCCGCGAGCGCTTCCGGAAGGAGGCGCGTGCGCTTTCGCGGCTCAATCACACGAACGTCGCCATGCTGTTCGATTTCGATTGCGAGAACGGCCGCGATTTCATCGTCCTCGAGTACGTGCCCGGGGAGACGCTCTGGCAGCTGCTGCGTTCCGGCCCCCTTCCGGAAGCTCGCGCGCGGGCGATCGCGCTCGAAGTTGCGGAAGCGCTCGGCGCGGCCCACGAGCAGGGCATCGTCCACCGCGACCTCAAGCCTTCGAACGTCGCCCTCACGCCGCGCGGACACGCGAAGGTCCTCGACTTCGGCCTCGCGCGGTTCCTCTCCTCGACCGGCGGGGAGACGCTGATCGAGGACCCCACGCGGACCACCGACTTCCTCGGCACGCTGCCCTACATGGCGCCCGAACAGCTCACCGACGGCCCGGTGGATGCGCGCACGGATCTCTTCTCGTTCGGAATTCTTCTCTACGAGATGACGACGGGTATCCGGCCGTTCGGCGACGACGCGCCCGGCACCGTGGTCGCGCGCATCGTGGGGAGCACGCCGCGTCGCCCGACCGAGTTGAGGCCCGGGCTCTCGAGCGAGACGGAGGCAATCATTCTCCGCTGCCTCGAGAAGGAGCCCGCGCGCCGCTTCCCCGATGCGCCTGCGATCGCACGCGCGCTCCGGGGCGGCGGGCTCGAGGGAGTGTCGGGCGGAGCGGTAGCGACCGCTTCGCTCGCGAGAGCCGTGTCGTCTGCAGCGTCCGCGGGTCCGGCGGATCGCAGCCACGGAATTCGCGCGATCGCCGTCCTCCCGTTCGAGAATCTCTCGGGCGATCCCGCGCAGGAGTTCTTCGCTGACGGCATGACCGACGCGCTGATCGCCGACCTCGCGCAGATCGGTGCGCTGCGCGTGATCTCGCGCACCTCCGCCATGCGCTACAAGGGGACCCGCACTCCGCTGCCCCAGATCGCACGCGACCTCGGCGTGGAGGCGATCGTCGAGGGCTCGGCGGCGCACTCCGGCGAGCGCGCCCACATCACCGCTCGCCTGATCGACGCCACAACCGAAAACAGTCTCTGGTCAAAGAGTTACGAGCGGAACCTCACGGACCTTCTCACGCTCCAGCGCGAGGTCGCCCGGGCGATCGCCGAGGAGATCCGCATCCAGGTCACGCCCGAAGAGAGGGCCCGTCTTGCGCGCGCGGAAGTGGCGAAGCCGACCGCCCACCTCGCGTACCTCAAGGGCCGCTACCTGTGGAACAAGTGGAACACGGAGTCCATTCAGGAAAGCCTGAAGCTCTACGAGGACGCGATCGCCGCCGATCCCGAATACGCGCTCGCGTACGCGGGGCTCGCGGACAGTTACACGGTCCTCGGGAACACGAACGCCGTGCCCCCGGACCAGGCGTATCCGAAGGCGCGTTCCGCCGCGCTCAAAGGTCTTGCGATCGACGACTCGCGCGCGGAGCTCCATGCGTCGCTCGGCTACGTGATCCGCTTCTACGACTGGGACTGGCCGCGCGCGGAACGCGAGTTCCTGAAGGCGATCGAGCTCAACCCCGGATACGCGAACGCGCATCGCTGGTACGGACAGCTCCTCTCCGGGCTCGGGCGGCACGAGGAGGCGCTCGCGCAGACCGAATATGCGCTCGAGCTCGATCCTCTTTCGCTCATCATCCACACGGCGGTTGGAGACGTGCTCTTCTACGCGCGCCGCTACGAGGACGCGGTCTCCTACTACCGGCGCTGCATCGAGATCGATCCGACGTTCGGCCCGGGCCGGACGGACATGGCCCGTGCGCTCGAGATGCTCGGCCGTTCCGAAGAAGCGCTCGCGGAGTACGTGTCCGTGCAGCCCAAAAGACCGGACGGACGGCCGGTGCCCTCGACCGGCCTCGTGAGCCTGCTCGCCCGCGCGGGCCGGCGCGCGGAGGCCGAGGAGATGGTCGAAGAGCTCATCGCACTCTCGCGCACGCGCTTCGTGTCGCCGTACGGGATCGCGTCCTACTACGCGGTCACGGGCCAGAAGGAGCGGGCGCTCGAGTGGCTCGAGAAGGCGTACGCGCAGCGCGACGGGACGCTCATCTGGATCAAGGTTCATCCGCGGATGGACGTGCTCCGGGGCGAGCCCGCGTTCCGCGATCTCCTCGAGCGAATGAAGCTCTACCCGTAGGACCGCTTCCGCCGTACACTCGATGCGCCTCTTTCCCCCGGTCCGCACGCCTCCGGACCGCTCGGTTCCTCCCGCGCCGGACGCTCTCCCCCGCGACGGCGCCCCACCGAGGAGTGATTCGATGCAGCCACCCCCCGCGAATCCAGGAACGCATCGCGCTTTTCTCCTGCTCGTTCTCACCTGCACCTTCTCGCTCGCCGGATCGCTTGCGATCGTGTCCCCCGCCGGCGCGTATCTCATGCTCGTCCGGCAGGGCCAGGAGAGCGCCGACCTGGCGCAGACCGGCGACCGGCTCGGGACGGCCGTCGCGGCCGGGGACTTCAACAACGACGGCTTCGACGACCTTACGACGGCCGCGCCCTACGAAAACGAGGACATCGGAGTCGCGGCCGAGCACGGATCCGTGATCGTCAACTACGGCTCGGCGCGCGGCATCACCGAAGCCAACGCCGACTACCTCACGGTCGGAGCGGTCACCGACGATGACGTGCACTACGGCTTCGCGCTCGCGGTCGGCGATTTCAACAACGACGGCTACGACGACCTCGCGGTCGGACTCCCCGATCTCGACGGGATCCTGTTCACGGTCGCCGATGCGGGCGAGGTGTGGATCCACCACGGCGGGCCGGGCGGCCTCCCTTCGACTCCGACCACGATCGTCGATCATGCGGATGCGGGCGATGCGATCGAAGTCGGCGACCGCTTCGGCTTCAGCCTCGCGGCCGGCGACTTCAACATGGACGGCTTCGACGATCTCGCGGTCGGCGTGATCGGCGAGGATGTGAGCTCGGGTGCGGTTTCCGTCTTCCGCGGCTCCCTTGCCGGAATCACGACCACGGGCGCCACCACGTACCGCCCGATCCAGCTCGGCTCGACGCCGGAATCGGGCGGAGCGTTCGGCTGGGCGCTTGCGGCCGGCCAGATGTTCGACACGCTGCATGAAGATCTCGCGATCGGGGCGCCGCTCCGCATGGCGTTGGGCATGAGTGACGCCGGGCAGGTCTATGTGATGAAGGGTTCCGCAACGGGGCTCACGACGACGGGCGCTCTCATTTACAGCGAGGATCTGATCGGCTTCGGCGCCGAGGTGGGAGCGCGATTCGGGCAGTCGCTCGCGGTCGGTGAAATCTCCGAGACTGCGGGGACCCGCCAGCTCGTGGTCGGTTCGCCCGGCTACGACGGACTCGCGGTCGACGCCGGCCAGGTGTTCCTGATCTCGGACTTCATCCCGCCGTTCGCGGCAGCCGGCGTCGATCACCTGGTCCAGGGCTTCGCGGGAACGGAGACCAGCGAGAACGGAGACCAGTTCGGCTATTCACTCGCCGTCGCGGACTTCGACCAGGACGGCCGCGACGATCTTGCCGTGGGGGTGCCGTTCGAGAACCTCGAGAACAATCCGGCGACCGGAGTGAACACGACCAATGCGGGCCAGGTGATCCTTTACAAGGGCCTGTTTACCTTCCCGGGCCCGGGGCCGGCGACCGTGCTGCACGCGCGCACGCTCAACGACACGATCCAGACCTCCGCCGATCTCGGAACCGGACTCGCGTTCGGTCGCTTCGACGATTCCGGGAGGCCCAATCTCGCGATCGGGGCGCCGGGAATGGACGATCGCGACTACCGCACCGGGGCGATGATTTCGAACAGCGGGCAGGTGTACGTCTACGCGCCGTGGCGGCAGCTCCAGAGCCGCCCGCACCGGAGCTCGGTCGCGCTCGACTGCAACGGACGCATCGTCTTCGCCCAGCGGCCGTACCAGGCGGTGCCCCCGGCGAGCACGACCAAGGCCATGACGGCCCTGCTCGCCGTCGAGGGCATCCAGAGCGGCGCGATCGATTCGAACGCGGTCTATACGGTTCCCGAGTGGGTTGCGAACAGCAGCAAGGTCTCCGGGAGCCAGGCCGGGCTCCTCGAGAACCAGCAGATGCGCTTCGTCGACCTGATCAAGCTCGCCATCGCGGTCTCCGGGTGCGATGCGTGCTATGCGATCGGGGACATGGCCACCGGCGGCGGGCACGTGTGGAATGGCCTCGAAGGAACGATCCAGGATTTCACGAATCTCATGAACGCCCGGGCCGACGATTTCGGCATGAACCAGACGAATTTCACGAACCCCTGCGGTCGGCCACTGGTGAATCACTTCACCACCGCATACGACTACGCGCTCATGTCGCGCATGATGATGACGAACCCCTTGTTCCGCTACTTCGTAGGCCCGCAGACCTGGGCGGATATCCCCAACTGGCCCGTCACGCCGTACGGCTGGATGCAGTCGATGGTCGGTCTTTACTCCGATTGTGACGGGGTCAAGCCCGGCAACAACGGGCTCAGCCTGCAGACCGGCCTGTGGCACGCGACCAGCGTCGGCAACGACCGCGTCGCGGCCGCCGCGTTCGGGATTCCGAGCACGCAGTACGGGAGCCCGGTGACCGACAGTCGGGGTGGCACGGGTCGCGACCTGCTCGCGCTCGCCGCAACCGATTGTCCGCTGGGGTTCGCGGCTCCCCAGCCCGAGCCTCCGTCCCCCGAACCCTGGGGCAAGCGGACCGGCATTCCAACCGGCCCGGGGCCCGATCAGTGTCTGCAGGTGTTCCTCGACGAACGCTCCGAAGAGGACGCGAGGGTCGAGGTGCGACCGCAGGTCGTCCCGGACAAGGACGCCGAGATCCAGATCGCCGTCGAGCGCACTTCCGAGATGTACATCGACCCCGGTGACGAAGTGCTGGTTTCCTTCGAGCACGGCGAGGCTCACGCGCCGATCGTCATCGGAAACCTCGGCGCGATGACGGCGAATCTCGCGATCACTCTTTCGGAACCGCCCGGGATGACGAACGTGGCTCTCGCTCCCGGGGCGACCCACACGATCCCTGCCAATCCTTCGATTGCCTCGCCGTTCACGATCGAGATCCAGAACACATCCTCGTCCGGACCGGCATGGCTCAGCTTTCAGGACGGAGGATCGACGAGTGCCCTGGTGGGCGGGCGCACGTTCGCGAGCCTCGTGCTCGGACGGCCCCGTCAGCTCTATGACGAGGTGGTCAAAGTGTGCGTGGACGGTCTCGATCCCGCACCGGGTAACGAGGTGTATGCGGTCGTCCGGCCCGACGACGGGATCGTGGGCGTGGACCCGCCCCCCTCGGCGGAACTCGTCAGCGGACCTCACCTCGCACCCGCGCGGCCGAATCCGTTCAGCCGCAACACCGTGCTCACGTTCGCGCTCGAGCAGTCCGGGCCCGTGTGGCTAACCGTCCACGATGTCGTGGGACGCAAGGTGCGAATCCTCTCCCGCGGGGAGCTTTACCCCTCGGGATCGCACGATCGGCTGTGGGACGGGATGGACGATCGCGGCCGTGCCGCGCCGACCGGGGTCTACTTCGTGCGCTTGCGAACCGCGAGCGGCATCCGTACGCAGCAGGCCATGCGGATCGCAGACTGATGCGACGGATTCACTCTCCAGCGGCGAGGAGCGGACGGTCGACGTGGCTCTCCGCGTGGTACGACGAGCGCACGAGCGGCCCCGATTCGCAGTGCTCGAAGCCCTTCGCGAGCGCGATCTGCTTGAACTCCACGAACTCGTCGGGGTGCACGTAGCGCACGACCTCGAGGCGGTGGTCGCGCGGCTTGAGATACTGGCCGAGTGTCAGGATCTGGACCTCGTGCGCGCGCAGGTCGTCCATCGTGGCGAGAACTTCGTCGCGCGTCTCGCCCAGGCCGAGCATGAGGCCCGACTTGGTCTTCGAAGTCCCATACGCGCGCGCCCGTGCCAGGAGCTCGAGCGACTGGCGGTAGATCGCTTTCGGCCGGACGCGCCGGTAGAGCCGGGGCACCGTCTCGATGTTGTGATTGAGAACCTCGGGCATTGCGCGCATCACGATGTCGAGCGCGTCCCAGTCCCCCTGGAAGTCGGGAATCAGGACCTCGATCGTGCAGCCGGGCTTCCGGTTTCGAACCTCCTCGATGCAGAGCCGGAACTGGTCCGCTCCCTGATCGGGCAGGTCGTCACGGGTCACCGACGTGATGACCGTGTGCGCGAGGCCGAGTTGTGCCACGGCGTCCGCGAGCCGCGACGGCTCCATCGGATCGGGCGGCCCCGCGTCGCCCTGCGGCACCGCGCAGAACGTGCACTTCCGCGTGCAGACATCTCCCAGGATCATGAACGTCGCGGTCCCACGCCCCCAGCACTCGCCGATGTTCGGGCAGCGCGCGCTCTCGCACACCGTATGGAGCCCATGGAGCACGGGCTTCATGCGCGAGATCGTGTCAGCGCTCTTGAGCCGCACCTTGAGCCACTCGGGGCGGCGCAGGGGCGCGGTCTGCACGGCAACGTCGGGGGAAGACTCGGACACGGCACGTCCTTTCGATTCGGGGTTCGGGTTCCGGCCCATATTATCGGCTCGTTCTCCCCCGCGCCACCACGAAGCTCGTAACGCGCTGCGCCGTGCTTGACTGGCCGCGACCGGACTCATTAGGTTCGGTCGAACATGGTGCGGCGCATCGTCTCCGACTACTACGAAACCACCCGCGAATTCTCGCCCAACGCGCGCCTGTTCCTGTTCGCCACGTTCCTGTCGTGGATCGGGATGTCGGTCAACCAGGTCGTCTTCAATCTCTATCTGGTATCCGCCGGCTACGGCGAGGAGTTCGTCGGCGGCGTGACGTCCATGGGGGGAGCGGGCATGGCCGCGATGGCGCTCCCCGCGGGCTACCTCGCCGACCGCTTCGGCCGGCGCGCGTGCCTCCTCTGGGGCTCGGCCGCGATCGCGCTCATGCTCGGCGTGCGCGCGCTCTCCCTCTCCCCGCAGGCGCTCTTCGCCTCGACGTTCCTCCTCGGCTCGGGCCAGGCGATCGTCACGATCGCAAGCTCGCCGTTCATGAGCGAGAACTCGAGCGAGAGCGAACGCACGCACCTTTTCAGCATGCACTTCGTCGTCGTCCTGCTTGGCGGCCTGGTCGGAAACCTCCTCGGCGGCGAGCTCCCGGGATTCCTCGAGCGGCACGCCACAGCGTGGGCGGCGAGTCCGCTTCTCGCCTTTCGAGCGACGCTGGTCGCCGGGGCAGCGGCCTCGCTCCTGGCCCTCCTGCCGCTCCCCGGCGTGGACGAAGCGCCCCGCGTCCGCGAAGCGCCGCACGAACGAATTCGCGGCCGCGATCATCTCGGGCTCCTGTCGCGACTCGCCGTGAACTATCTCCTGCTCGGGATGGGCGCCGGGCTCGTGATGCCGTTCTTCAACCTGTACTTCGCGCAGCGCTTCGGGGCGAGCCCGAGCCAGATCGGTCTCTACTTCTCGGTCGCGCAAGTCCTCACACTGGTCGCGACGCTGATCGGACCCCTCATCGCGGGCCGCGTCGGAAAACTCAACGCGCTCACCGTGCTCCAGCTCCTCTCGCTTCCGTTTCTCGTCACGCTCGGCTTCGAGAAGCACCTCGAGCTCGCGGTGCTCGCGTTCTGGATCCGCTCAGCACTCATGCAGATGTCCTCGCCGCTCCTCAATTCGCTCGCAATGGATTTCGTCCCGCCCGCCCTTCGCGCACGCGCGGTCGGCCTCGACAACCTGGGCTGGTACATCGGATGGGCGGTGAGCTCGGCGCTCGCGGGCTGGGTCATCCAGAACTTCGGCTACGAATACCCGTACTATCTGACGGCCGTGTTCTACGGCCTCGCGACCGTGACGTTCTACTTCAACTTCCGCTCGCTGGCGGCGTCGAAGCGCCGGACTCCCGCTCCGGAGCCCGAAGCAGCGTGACGCAATCCCGCCGCACGACGTCGGTCACCTGGCGGTCGACTGCAAGGCCCGCGTGCTCCGCGAGCTCGCGCATGACCGCGGGGGTCATGAGCGTGAACCGCGCGTCGGGACCGCCGCCGCGTCTCCGGCCCTCGACGTCGTAGAGGAAGCGGTTCCATCCGAGGTCGGTGAACGTGTTCCCGTGATGGAGGAGCGCGCGCCCGCCCGGGACGAGCACGCGCGCGAGCTCCTCGAGATAGAGATAGATCGTCCACGGCGTGAGGTGGACGAACACGTCGTAGCTGAACGCAGCGTCGACCGAGTGGTCAACGAGCGGCCTGAGCGTGGTGCCGTCGAGCAGGAGCGGCTCGACTTTCGGCTCCCCGCGGAAGCGCTCACCGAGGAGCGCCACCATGGTGGGTGCGGTGTCGGCCGCGATCAGCCGATCGGCGTGCTCCACGAGCTGCGCGGTAAAACGCCCTCCGCCCGCGCCGATCTCGAGCAGCGTTCCGACGTGACCGAGAAGCGGGGAAACGAGCGTGCGATCGAGGTGGGCGACGAGCTCGCCCGGAGGCACGTCGACTCCGATCGACTCCGGGCGGTTCCACTCTTCGCCGAGCGGCGGCCCGCCCGCGGACTTCCGGTGCGCGCGCGCGTACCATTCCCATTCGCCGATCACGGGATCCGCGGGCCGGAACCGCCCGAAAAGCCGCGCGAGGAGTTCGCGCATGACGCTTCGGATCAGCCTTCCTGGTCGACGTACACCACGTCCTCGTCCGGGCTGTAGCCGAGGAGCTCGGTGTAACGCCCCCAGTCGATCACGGTCTCGAACAGGCCTTCCGGTTTCTCCGCGGGCAGGTGGAGCGCGAACGCCTCGAGAAACACTTCGCGCTCGACGCGCCCGTCCTCCGACGCCTTGAGCGTCTTCAGGACGAGCTGGAACAGCGAGAGCCGCTTGATCTGCTCCTTGAGGAGCTTCTTCCGCTGGTTGATGCGCGCGCGCAGCACCTTGCTCCCGGTCGCGGTCACGACCACATCGCCCCCCGGCGTGACCACGACGTCGAGCAGCTCGGCGGCCTTGATGACCATCAGGATCTCGCCGAACTCGTAGTTGATCTCGCGCGCCAGGCGGAACACGTCCTCCTTGCCGCCCACGTCGTTCAGGTACTCGAGCAGGCCGATCAGTTTGGTGATGCTGACGGCGGGTATCGGGTCGATGGCCATGGTCTCGGCGCCTTCCGGCTCTCCTTTGCGTTCGTCAGACGATCAGCGAGAAGATCTGATCGGCGTACTCGCTGAACTTCTCGTCGCGGCGGTTCCGCGGACGCTCGAGCTCGATGCGCACTTCGCTCACCACACGACCGGGCCTCGAGGAGAGCACGACCACCCGGTCGGCCATCAGCACGGCCTCTTCGATCATGTGCGTCACCATGAGAACCGCGTTGAGCGGCATACTCTCGTCCTGCCAGAGCTGCGTCACTTCCTCGCGAAGGTTCGCGGCGGTCAGAACGTCGAGCCCCGAGAACGGCTCGTCCATGCAGAGGAGCTCGGGCTCGACCGCGAACGCACGCGCCAGCACGACGCGCTGCTTCATTCCGGCGGAGAGCTCGCGCGGATAGGCCTCCTCGTAGCCGTCGAGACCGACCTTGTCGATGTGGATGTCGGCCCGCCGCCTTCGCTCCTCGGGCGGGATCCCGCGCGCTTCGAGCGGAAGCTCGATGTTGTCGCGCACGTCGAGCCACGGCAGGAGCGAGTACGACTGGAAGATGAGCGCCGTGTCGAGGTTCACCCCGTGGACCGGACGGCCACGATAGAGGACGCTCCCGCGATCCGGCGGCTCGAGTCCCGACACGATCTTGAGGAGGGTCGTCTTCCCGCAGCCGGAAGGGCCGACCACGCACACGAACTCGCCCTCGTCGACGCGCAGGTCCACGCTCTCAAGCGCGACCATGCGCTGCATGCCGGTCTCATAGCTCTTCGACACACCGCGAAGCTCGAGCAGCGCCTTCCGTGAAGGCGATTCCGCAGCGGGCGGATCGGGAGTGCGCTCCGTCTCCGGAGCCGCCTGCGATTCGGACGATCCCGACGGTTCGGGCGCCTGCGAGAAGAGATCCGGCGCGTCCATCAGAACTCCATCCGGAAGCGGCGGGTCGCGTATTCGTACGCCGGACGCCAGAGCACGCGGTTCACGAGCAGGATGAATCCGACCATGACGGCGAGTGTCACGACCAGGAGGCCCATGTCTCCCTGCGTCAGCGTTGCGCGCTTGAGCATCGATCCGAGCCCGTCCACGTAGTAGCGCTTCTCGCCGTAGACCATGTACTCGGACAGGATGATCGCGTTCCATCCCCCGCCCCATGCCGCCAGGCACCCGGTGACGAGCGACGGCAGCATCGCGGGGAGAAGGAGCTTCCTCCAGTAGAGCTTCTCGTCGGCTCCCATCGAGCGCAGGCTCTGCTCGAGCTCTTCGGGGATCTGGCTCACGCCCGCGAGCACGTTGAAAAGCAGATACCACTGCATACCGGTGAGAAGGAGAAGGATCGACGTCACCTCCATGCCCCAGCTGAAGCGCAGGAGGAGCGCGGTCAGCACCGGAAAGACCGCGGTCACGGGGATCGACGCCATGATCTGGAATGCGGGCACCCAGAAGCGCGCGCGCTTCGGATGATGGAAGAGATAGACGGCCATGGGAACGGCCCACGCGAGCGCGATCGCAAGGGCGAGGAAGACGCGGAGCGCCGAGAAGAGAAGTGCCTTCGGAATCGATGTCGCCTCGCCCGGCAGCGGGTTCGCCGAGATCCAGAGGAGGCCACGGAATCCCGCGTACCCGACGAACCCGAGCAGGAGCGTGGGAAGGAGGTACGCGAGCAGGCGCCAGACGCGTCGCACGACGGGGCTGTGCACCGGACGCGCGACGAGTGCGAGCAGGCCCGAAAGCACGAAAAGAATCCCGCGCACCGCCCAGTCCGCCGGCGCCCAGACGAACTGCACGGGCTTCTGCAGGCGGCCGAGCCGTGCCGGATCGAGCCAGTCGGAGAACGCGAAGCGGAAGCGCGCCTCGGTCGGCAGGAGCTGTCCGCCGCCGACGTCGTACTTGAAACGCTCCGCCCACAGCGTGAGCGGCCGCCAGACGAAGAAGTCGAGTGCCACCACGATCCCGACGAGCACTGCGAGCCCGATCGCAAGCTGCACGGGCTTCCCCTCGGCCGCGGTCGTCATGAGATAGGAGCCCAACCCCGGCAGGCGGTAGTTCCGCGGGCCAAGCGTGATGATCTCGACCGCGATCAGGAAGTACCAGCCGTTCGCCCACGAAAGAATCGAGTTATAGATGAGGCGCGGCATCGTCACCGGGAGATGAAGCCGACGGAACAGGAGCCCCCCCGAGAGCCCGATCGACCGGGCGGCCTGCTCGAGGTCCCGCGGAATCGTGGCGAGCGCTTCGTAGACGCCGAAGATGAGGTTCCAGAGCTGGCAGGTGACGAGCAGGAACACGGCCGACAGCTCGACGCCCAGACGCGAGCCGTGGAAGAAGTCGAGCAAGAGCAGCACGACGATCGGAAAGAATCCGAGCACCGGGACCGACTGACCGATGTCGAGGAGCGGAAGGATGATGCGCGCGGCCCGCTCGTCGCGCGCCATGAGCCCGCCGACCGTGAGCGCGATGCCGACGCACAGGACGTACGCGGCGAGCATGCGCAGGAGCGATTGAGCCGCGTAGCCGGGAAGTGCTGCGAGCGTCGACTTGATCCCGGATTCCCGGAGGAGCTCCTCCGACCACTCGCGACCGAGCACTGCGATCACGACTCCGAAGAGCACGATCATCGCGGCCGCCGTGACGGTGTTCGAGCGCAGCTGGGCGGGGATTCGGACCACGGTGCTCCCTGTGGACGGGGATCGAAGCGCGAAAAGTCGAAGGGACAGGCCACGCTAGCCTGCCCCTTCGGGTCCTGTCAACGCTTCGAGCCGGTCGGGCCGTGGCCCGCCGGCGGCGGCCGCGAATCAGCGCGCGAGAATCATCTTCTGCTGCGAGCGCCGTCCGGCCTCGCCTTCGAGATACGCGAAGTACACACCGGTCGGCACGTCGTATCCCTCGTCCGTCCGTCCGTCCCACGTCGCGGCCTGCGACGCACCGGTTCCAACACCGGTCCAGACGTGCCGGATCCTGCGGCCCTTCAAGTCCACGATCTCGAGCTTCGCGCTTTCCCCCGCCATGAGGCGGAACGAAAGCGTCGTGCTCGCAACCATCGGATTGGGCCGCGGACTCTCGAGCGCGATCGATGCTTCGGGGAAGGGCGTCGTATCGAGCGTCTCCGGATACTCGGTGATGACCGCGTCCCATGCCGGAACGGCCGGATGATCCGCGCCGGCGGACAGGTTCACGCTTCGCGGATTCACCCACACTTCGCCGTTCGTGTACTGGCGCTTCCAGACGCGCGCGCTGCCGTAGATGCGCTCGACGGCCGGCCCCGTCGGCCAGCCCAGACGTTTGTCGTACTCCGGCTGCCAGTAGTAGCAGTCGTACGTTCCCTTGTTGAGATCGAAGTAGCCGTCTCCCAGGAGGGCACTTCCGAGCCCGAAGCGGAAGAACTGCTGGTGCACCGCCGACGTCGGGAAGTTCCATTTGTCGCCGCCCGAGATCTCGGTGTCGATCACACAGCGAACGGGATCGCGATACACGTTCGGCCACACCGTGAGGTAGCCGTTCCGGGTCCCGGTCATCGAGTCGATCCAGTGCATTCCATACGGGTTCGGCTCGGGGTCGCGGGCATTGTGGATGTACGGGAAGCGCTCGTGGAAAGCGCCGTTCCCGTCGTAGTAGCGGTGCATGCCGTTCCCGATGATCACGAAGTCGTTGCCCATGCGCTGGCGCAGCTTCTGGAACACGATCTTGATCCCGTCCGACCACCAGACGCCGGCCGAGTCGTTCTGATCGGCCACGAAGTTCCCGTCGAGATCGAACCAGGTGCGAAAGTACGTGCCCGGCGTCTGGACCGTGCAATTCGTACCGGGCTGGCAGCCGCCCATCTGTCCGTTGAGCCACGTCGGCGTGTTCCACAGCTGATCGAAGAACAGTCCATCGGGCCCGCGGTTTGCGATCAGATCATCCACAAGAAAGTCGGCAAACACGTCGCACAGCCTCTTGCCCTGGGCGTTGCGCGGGGCCTTGGTCGAGAAGTTCCCGAGCCACATGCGCCAGTAGGCCGTCGCGTGATAGCGCGTCCCCACAGAGTCCACCGCCCAGCACCACCAGCCGTTGTCGTTGATGAGGTCCCAGAACCGGCGATCGAATCCGTAGTTGGGATCGTCCGGCGCCCACGGCCCGGAGATCGGCGGGTAGCCCGAAGGCCCCGCATCGTAGTACGCGTACCACGCCGGCGTGATGAGACTGATGCAATTCGGGTTGAGCGCCCGGATCGAATCGAACTTGGCACGGGTCGCCCGTCCGCCGAGGGAGACCATGTCGTAGCGGCTGTTGAGCCGCGCATTGGGGTCGTTCGTCCAGTCGATGTTGAACGTGCGCGGATACGATCCGTCGGGATGCGCGAACGCCACCCCAGGTCGGATCGTGCCGAGCGCGAGGAGAGCGAGCGCGGCAAAACCAAAGGCAAAATACGGACGGATGGCGGACACGTAGCCTCCCTGCTGGATTCGAGGATCTGGGGCGTTCGCCGCGCGCGCGGCGTCGCGGCGCGAGGGATTGCAGGGGACGTGCCACGGAAGCCGTGCGGTTTGCCTCGAATCGTGCGCGTTCGGGGCGAACCTGCACGGGGTTGCGGGGGCTCTTCGAAGACGGCTCGGGAGTACGATCGCGGGTCGCGCAATTTGCAGTGCGGAGCCCTGCGCTTCGCAAGGCGCATGCTCAGGATCGGCTCAGGAGCAGCTCAGGAGCGGCTCAGGCTCCCGGGTCGAGAAGCGCGCGCAGCGGGCCGTCGACCTTGATCGGCCGCCCGGCCCCGTCGAGGAAGACGTGGCGCGTGAACCCGGTCGCGAGCAGCGCCTCGTCGCCCACGCGCTCGATCCGGTAGTCGAACCGGAGCACGGCACGCGAGAGCTCGGCGATCCAGGTGACGAGCCTCAGGCGGTCGTCGTAGCGCGCGGACGCGAGGTAGCGAACGTGGGCCTCGACGACCGGGAGGAAGACGCCCTCGGCCTCGATGTCGCGGTAGGTCCGGCCGCGCGCCCGGAGCCACTCCGTGCGTGCCACTTCGAACCAGTCGAGGTGGTTCGCGTAGTAGGCCACCCCCATTTGATCGGTCTCGCCGTAGCGGACCGTGATCTCGCATGCGTGCTTGAATCCGGTCGGGGTCTCGCCCATGGCGCGGCATCTTAGCGCATTGCCGCCCCCGAGGAGAGCCGCCTATACTCGGAGCTCAGTCCCCCATCGCCCGAGCCACGCAAGGATTGAATCCAGGGAAGCCGACATGACATCTCATCGCTCGCGTCTCGCTCCGCTCGTCTCCCTTCTCGCCCTGACCACGGTGTTCGTCGCGCTCAACGACGTGCCGATCACGTACGCCCGATCGTCGCAGACGTCGCTGCGCGAATATCGCGATCCGCGGACGGGGCTACGCGTCTCCGTTCCGCGCACGGTTCCTTCGATCGTGAGCGAGCGTCCGTTCAGCGACGTGCCTCCCGATCGAACGGGCCTCGGACCGATCACACCGATGCACGGCGACGGCCTCACGCCGTTCCGTTCGGGCTCGTACCCGGAGCGGACGCTCGACGAGCTGCGCGAGCACTATGCGCGCGACTGGTCGGCGATCACGGTCCTCCCGACCTCGCAGTCGTACGATCGCGGAGAGATCGCGGTCATCGAGGACGACGGCACGATTCTCCTTCCGAGCGGCGCGAACGTCGTCATCGATCCGGCCTCCCTGGCCCGCCGCTTCCTCGAGCTGCACGACGACGAGTACGACTACATCAACGTCTGGTCGGCCTCGAACATGACGAACCTCACGCTCGGCGGCGGCTTCGCGTACGAGCTCAACGTGCGAAACGAGGTCCAGGGACTGGGGCTTTCGATCTTCGACTTCTCCGAGGACTTCGGCTCGGGCGGCACGCTCAAGTCATTCCTCAACATGAATCGCCTGTCTGCGTACCCGGCCGGTCCGAACACGACGTTCCTCGGGACCAACACGGCCATGGACGTTCTCGGCCAGGAGGCCGGTCACCGCTTCGCGGCGTTCACGTTCTTCGACAACGGCGGGTCGGCTTCGAACGCGCTCCTCGGGCGGGACGACGCGCACTGGTCGTTCTTCTTCAATTCGCTCGCGTCCGACATGGAAGGGAATCAGTGGCGGGACAATCAGAACGGCACGTTCACGTCCGTCGCCGCGACGAACGGCTACGCGTTCATCGACGAGTATCTCTACGGGCTGCGCGACTCGAGCGAGGTCGACACGCTCTGGTACATCGAGAACCCGACCAATTTCAATCCCCCCGGGACGTACCTCCCGCGCACGGGGCCGAGCATCGGGATCACGTGCAGCGGCACGAAGCGCATGGTGGACATCAGTCAGATCACGGTGCTGAACGGCCTCCGATCGCCCGGCATTGCGACGTCGCAGAAGACCTTCCGCATGGCGTGGGTCCTTCTCATTCGAAACGGCGACGTGCCGACACCCGCCGATCTCGCGAAGATCGATCTCTTCCGCACGACCTGGGAGCCGTACTTCCAGACCGCCGTGAACAATCTGGGCGCGATGGACACGCATCTCAACTCGGTCGCGGGGAGCGTCGTGATCGAGCACGTCCCGCTCAAGGACACGGAGAACACGCTCGCTTCGCGGCCGGTCACCGCCGCCATGTACGTGAAGCAGAGGAGCCTCTTGATCGGCTTCAACGCCTCCTCGCCGCGCGTTTTCTATCGCACGAACGGAGGCGCGTACTCGCCGCTCGTCATGGCGCCGCTCGGGGGGAACCAGTACCAGGCTTCGATTCCGGCGCAGCCGCTCGGCACGATCGTCGACTACTACCTGACGGCCGCGTCCGACTCGGCCGGAATCGACGCGGAGCTTCCGGCCGGCGCGCCCGGGACGAAGTTCACCTACGTGGTCGGGCCCGACGACACGGAGCCCGCGCTCGCGCACACTCCCCCGCCGGATCCCGCGGCGAGCCAGTTGCCGGTCACGGTGACGGTGGACGCGTTCGACAACCTCGGGCTCGATTCGGTGTCGGTCTCGTGGCGCATCAACGACGGGCCGATCCAGACTGCGCGCGTCGCGGCCACCGCCGGAGATGGCCCATACTCGTTCGACATCGGCGCCGGGGCGGTCTTCGGAGACGTCGTCACCTACCGGCTCGGTGCGGTCGACCTTGCGGCCTCGAAGAACCGGGCGCTCCTGCCCGACGGCGGAGCACCATTCGCGCTCATGGTCGGGAATAACTTCGCGGAGGACTTCGAGAACTCGGACGGCGGCTTCACGCACACCTTCCTCACGCCCGAGTTCTTCGACAGCTGGCACCTGTCGACGCAGCGCAACCACACGCCGGGCGGCGGCTCCTCCTGGAAGTGCGGCGACGAAGGACCGGCCTCGTACAGCCCGAACCTGGACGCCGGGCTCGTCGCCGGACCGATTCTCGTGGGCGCCGGCGGGACGCTCGCGTTCCACCACTTCTTCGACATTGAATCGTCCGACCTTCCCGGACAGGCCTACGACGGCGCGCGCGTCGACATCTCGACCAACAACGGCGCGTCGTGGAGCCCGATCACGCCGGCCGGGGGCTATCCCGCGACCATCATCTCGAACCCCGACAGCCCGTATCCGGCGGGGACTCCGGTGTGGTCGGGCACGAGCGGTGCGTTCGTTCCGGCCTCGTTCGACCTGTCTGCGTTCAACGGGCAAACGGTGTGGGTGCGCTTCCGCCTCGGGTCCGATTCGTTCGTCGGCGGCGAAGGCTGGTACGTGGACGACGTGACGGTGACGAACGTGGGCGGCGAGCCGGTTCCCGTGCCCGTCGTGCCCGCGAGCTTCGCGCTCGATCCTGCGTTCCCGAATCCGACCGCCGGTCGCACCACGATCGCGTTCCGTCTGCCGGCCGCTTCGACGGTCGCGCTCGAGATTTACGACGTGCGCGGCGCACGCGTCCGCTCGCTCCTCGCAGGCGCGATGCCAGCCGGCCCGCACGCGGTGGATTGGGATGGCTTGGGCGAGGACGGCTCGCGCGTTCCACCGGGGCTCTATTTCTATCGCCTGACCGCGGATCGGTTCGGCGCGCGCGCCGGGCGGCTCGTGGTGACGAACTGAGGTCTCTTTCGGCGGCGGCGCTCCTCGGCGCGATCCTTTTTCTGCCCGGCGTGGCCGGTGCGACCGGTCGGTTCAGCCACGCGGCCCTGGACGGCGTGCTCGCCCGCTACGTCAAGGGCGGCCTCGTCTCCTACGGCGCGCTCGCGCGCGATACGACGGCGCGAGCCGGACTCGATCGCTATGTCTCAGCACTCGCGACGGCCGACACGGCGGGCTGGACGCGCGACGAGCAGATCGCGTTCTGGATCAACGCCTACAATGCGATCACCCTTCGTCGCGTGCTTGCCGCGTATCCGGTCTCGAGCATCACGAAGATCCGTCCCACGCTCGGAGTCCTTCCGGGGAACGGCGTCTGGAAGGAGAAGCATCGGGTCGCGGGACTCGATCGCTCGCTCGACGACATCGAGCACGAGATTCTCCGCAAACATTTCGCGGATCCGCGCACTCACTTCGCAATCAACTGTGCTTCCATGAGTTGCCCGCCACTCGAAAACCGGGCGTGGACGGCCGATGATCTGGGGACGCGGCTCGATGTCGCCGCGCGGCGCTTCATTCGCGATCCGCGCTACAATCGCATCGAGCCGGGGCAACCCGAATGGAGGCTGTCGCGTATCTTCGAGTGGTACGCGGGGGACTTCACGGCGTCCGCTGGATCGGTCGCGGCCTACGTGGCGCGCTACCTGCCGGAGGCCGAGCGATCCCGCCTTCCACCCGACAAGGTGCGGGTTTCGTATCTCGACTACGACTGGAGCCTCAATGAGAGAGCGTCGCCATGAACGGTCCTGATGCACGAGCCGTTGCGGGAATGACGAGTGCCGGGAGCCCGACCAGTGGCGCGGAGGGGACGAGCGTCACGCGTGTCGTGCGTCCCTCCCATGGCGGCGCGTTCGAAGTCGACTACCTGCGCGCGGCGCAGCCGTCGGGCAACCTCCCGCTCGTCCTCGTTCCGGGAGCCGGCGGGCCTGCGGGCACCTTCCATCACCAGTCGCGCGCGTTCGCCGAGGATCGCGACGTTCTCGCGACCAATCTCAATCCGGCCAAGGCTTCGAAAATCGGCTCGGTCGAATCGGGGGTGCTCGACGTGCTCCACGTGCTCGACGAGTTCGGCGTCGAGCGCTGCGACATCATCGGAGCGTCGTTCGGCTCGTGCGTGACGTCTCGTCTCACGGCCGAACATCCGGACCGCGTGCGCAGCCAGATCCTCGTCGCTCCGCCCGTGGTTCGTTACGGTCCCTGGCTCGGCTCGTTCGGCCCGGGTTGGCTCTATGGCGGTGCGCTCATGAAGTTCGCGCCCGAGCGTTACCGCGGTCAGGTGGCTCGCCACCTCGCCCGCGGCCGCATCTACGCCCCGGAGCCCGATCTCGACGAGCAGGAGTTCCGGCTCCTCGCCGCCCGCGTGAGCGACACGGCATTGAGCCCCTTCTTTCACCGCCTCACCGGACTCCTGCGCTGGGACTGGGGAGTCCTCGAGGCCCCGGCTGCGAGACCCACCCTCGTCATTCAGGGACGAGTCGAGCACGCCTCCACCCCTCCGGACGTCCTCGAGACGCTGGCGCGGCTCTCGGGGCGCCCGATCGCCATCATGGGTGGGAGGCACATGCCCTATCTTCATTTTCCGGAAGAGTTTAATGGGATCGCCCGCGGCTTCCTGGCGGGCGTCTCCGCTCCCATTGCCTGACATAGACTTGACAATTAGGCCTCGAAATGGACGGCCGCCCGATCCCATCGTCGCGCGGGCTGCGGTATCTTTCCCGCCGACCCGGCTCTCTCGCGAAGGCGGTGCTGCGCCGGGTGGTCCCCAAATCGGAGGTCCCGATGTTGAAGCGGATGCTCGCGCTTGCCGCGTTCGCCGCGCTTTTCGTTCCCACGCAGTCGTTTGCCGTCGATCACTCGAAGCAATGGGCGCTCGGGTATTTCTTCGAGGCCGCACCGATCGGCGCGCGCTACATGATTCAGGAGAAGGTCGGTCTCGACTTCGGCTTCGGATTCGATTCGAGCGAAGGCCCGGACTTCTCGTCGACCGACCCCGACGACACCTCGTCAAACTCGAGCTACACCATCGACCTCGGAGTCGTGTTCAACCTGGTCCACATGGACCGCGCGGACTTCTTCATCCGCCCGGGCTTCACGTGGACCTCGGTGCCGTTCTATCAGGACAACGGTCCGAATCCGACCACGTCGGAGCGCGCTTCGGACGTAGCGTTCGGCGCAACCCTCGGCGGCGAGTGGCACGCGACGGACAACCTGTCGCTCACGTTCGCTCACGGCCTCGCGATCACCTCCTCGCACGGCGTCTCGCCGGGCGAGCTCGTCGGCGGAGAGCCCGACGCCGCGACCAGCATCAACACGCGCGGCTTCACGACCGGCGGATCGAGCATCGGCTTCCGCTGGTACTTCGACTGAGCCGTCGCAGCACGCGTGACGAATGAAAACGGGCCCGGCTTCGGTCGGGCCCGCTTCGTTTTCGGGCGTGAGGGGCGTGAGGGGCACGACGGGCGCCGCTATTCGTAACGCAGCGCCTCGATCGGATCCTGCTGCGAGGCCTTCCGGGCCGGATAGAACCCGAAGAATATCCCGACCGCGGCCGCGAATCCGAACGCGAGCATCACGGATCCCGGGGAGACGATCGTCGGCCATCGGGCGAGCTGCGAAATCAGGTTCGAGGCCACGAACCCGAGCGCGACCCCGAGCGCGCCGCCGAGCAGCGACAGGAACGCGGACTCGACCAGGAACTGGGACAGGATGTCCCGGCCGCGCGCGCCGACCGCCATCCGGATCCCGATCTCGCGCGTCCGCTCGGTCACCGACACGAGCATGATGTTCATGATGCCGATCCCGCCGACGAGGAGCGACACCGCCGCCACCGAGGAGAGAAGCAGCGTCATCGTGCGCGAGGTCTGCTCGGCCGCATTCGCGAACTCGGCCTGGTTGCGAATGAAAAAGTCGTCGGGATCGCCCGGACGGATGCGGTGCCGTTGCCGGAGGAGCGACGTAATCTCGTCGATTGCGGGATTGATGAGCTCGGCCGAGCGGGCGGAGACGAAGACCATGCCGATCGAGTTCCGCTTGAGCAGCATGCGCTGCACGGTCGTGGCGGGCGCGATCGCGAGATCGTCCTGATCCTGGCCCATGGTCGAGCCGCCCTTCCGCTCGAGGACACCGACCACCTTGAACGGGAGCTTCCCGATCCGGATCGTCTGCCCGATCGGATCGGCACCTTCGAACAGGTTGTCGGCCACCGTCGCCCCGAGGACGACGACCTTGGCACTGTTCCGCACGTCGCCATCCGTGAACGCGGCCCCGTCGCCCACGTTCCAGTCCCGGATCACGAAATAGTCGGCCGTCGCGCCCGTGACGGACGTGCCCCAGTTCTGGTTTCCGTACACGAGCTGCGAAACCGACCGCACGGTCCAGCTCACGCGGTCCACGGACGGGCACTCGCGGCGAATCGCTTCGACGTCGGTCGGATCGAGCGAGGACGACGTGCCCATCGCCATGCGCGTGCCGCCGGCCACGCTCGTGCCCGGAATCACCATGATCACGTTGCTGCCGAGGCTTGCGATCTGGGCCTGAACGGAGGCGCGCGCGCCCTGGCCAATCGCGAGCGTCGCCACGACCGCACCCACGCCGATGATGACGCCGAGCATCGTGAGCGTCGCGCGCAGCGGGTTTCGCATGAGAGCGCGCCAGGCGAGCTTGAGAGAGAGTCCGATGTCCATCAGGCCCAAACCTCCTCCGGCGGGAGCTCGGCGAGCGTTCGTGCCGCGTCCCCCGGCGCGGGGTTTCTGAGATCACTGACCAGGTGCCCGTCCTTGAAGGCGAGCGTGCGCGAGAGGTAGCCCGCGATGTCGGCCTCGTGGGTCACGAGCACGATCGTGAGGTCTTCGTCGCGATTGAGCTTCTGGAACAGGGCCATGATTTCGAGCGACGTCCGGCTGTCGAGATTTCCGGTCGGCTCGTCCGCGAGGACGAGCGCCGGACTCGTGACGAGAGCCCTTGCGATCGCGACGCGCTGCTGCTGGCCGCCCGAGAGCTGGGTCGGAAAGTGATGCGAGCGATCGGCGAGCCCGACCTTCTCGAGCGCCTGGAGCGCGAGAGCATCGCGCTGCGCCCGTGGAAGACGGCGGTAGATGAGCGGGACTTCGACGTTCTCGAGTGCGGTCGTGCGCGGGAGCAGATTGAACCCCTGGAACACGAAGCCGATCTCGCGGTTTCGGATGAGGGCGAGCTGGTCGCGGGTGAGGGCGGAGACGTCGCCCCCGTTCAACCGGTAGCGGCCCGAGGTCGGCCGATCGAGACAGCCCATGATGTTCATGAACGTGGATTTGCCGGAGCCGGACGGCCCGCGCACGGCGACGAACTCGCCCTTTCGGATCGAGACCGAGACGCCGCGCAGCGCGCGCACCTCGGTCTCGCCCATCTCGTACGTCTTGACGAGGTCCGTGACCTCGATGACGGGAGGCCCCGCGGCTTCAGCCAACGCTAGCCCCGCCGCCTTCCGCCGCCGCCCATCCCGCCTCCGCCGCCCATTCCCGGGGGCGGCGCGAGATTCGTGGTCTGACCCTTCTTCGGCACGAGCCCGACGACGAGCATCGCTCCTTCCGCGATCTCGCCGCGTCGGACTTCCGTGTACGTGCCGTCCGTGATGCCGGGCACGATGCGCACCGCCTTCAACTTGTCGCCTGGCTCGAGCACGTAAACGGTCTGTGGCGGTCCGCCGGCTCGCATTATTCGTCCACCTGCACCCGCGGAATCCGCGCCTGCACCGCCGCGCTGCGTTCCCT
>JBOHUC010000129.1:0-3348 GCA_050733935.1 Candidatus Eiseniibacteriota bacterium
GTCCCGGAGACGCCATGACGCCCACGACGACCGCGAAAGAACCCGCCGCGGGCACGCCCCGCCCGCGCTGGACCGCGCCGGCGATCGCCGCCCTGAAGACCAAAGGGGAAAAGATCGCGGTCGTGACCGCCTACGACTATCCGACCGCGCGCCTGGTCGACGAGTCGGGGGCCGAGATCATTCTCGTCGGCGATTCGCTCGGGATGGTCGTGCTCGGCTACGAGAGCACGCTCCCGGTCACGATCGCGGACATGATCCATCACACGAAAGCGGTCATGCGCGCGAAGCCGCGCTCGCTCGTGGTCGCCGACCTTCCGTTCATGACGTATCAGACCGGTCCGGTGGACGCCCTCCGGAACGCGGGGCGTCTCGTCCAGAAGGGCGGTGCGGACGCGGTCAAGCTCGAGGGCGGCGCACGCAACGCCGAAGCCGTGCGCGCGATTGTCACGGCCGGGATTCCGGTCATGGGCCATCTCGGGCTCACGCCCCAGAGCGTGCTCGCCATGGGCGGCTACCGCGTGCAGGGGCGAAGCGACGAGGACGCGGCGCGGCTCGTCCGCGAGGCGAAGCTGCTCGAAGCCTGTGGCGCGTTCTCGATCGTGCTCGAAGGAATCCCGAAGGATCTCGCGGGCGAGGTGACGCGTGCGGTGGGCGTGCCCACGATCGGAATCGGCGCCGGCCGCGACGTGGACGGTCAGGTGCTCGTGTGGCACGACGTGATGGGCCTCTGGTTCGGGAAGCCCGCGAAGTTCGTACGCCGTTACGCCGAGCTCGGCGACGCCGCCCGGGGCGGGCTCACGCGCTTCGTCGAGGACATCAAGAGCGGTACGTTTCCGAGCGACAACGAGTCCTATGGCGCGTAGGCGCGCCCGCCCCCTCCGATCGGTGACGAGCTTCGCCAGAGTCCGGCAAGCCGTGCGCGCGTTCAAGGCGCGCGGCCTTTCGGTCGCGTTCGTCCCGACCATGGGCGCGCTTCACGCCGGACATCTCTCGCTCATTGTGCGGGCGGCCGGCTCGGCGGATCGCGTCGTGGTGAGCATCTTCGTCAATCCGCTCCAGTTCGGGCCGGGGGAGGACTTTCGCAAGTATCCGCGCGACTTCGCGCGCGACCGGGCGCTCCTCGCGCGCGTTCCGGCCGACCTCCTCTTTCTTCCGCGCCCCGACGAGTTCTATCCGGAAGGCTTCGACACGCGGGTTTCGGTGGGGCGGATCGCCGAGCCGCTCGAGGGCCGCGCGCGTCCGGGACACTTCGAAGGCGTCGCGACCGTCGTCGCGCGCCTCCTCCTCGGCGTCGAGCCCGACATCCTCTGGCTCGGGCAGAAGGATGCCCAGCAGGTCGCGGTACTCGGACGCATGATCGAAGACCTCGGCTTCCCGATGACGCTTCGGGTCGGCCCCACCGTGCGCGAGCGCGACGGGCTCGCGCTCTCTTCGCGCAACGCGCGCCTCACGCCCGCGGAACGCCGGGAAGCGCCGTTCCTCCATCGCGCGCTGCGTGCCGGGGCGGCCGAGCTTCGAAAGAGTGCGCGGGGGGTCCCTGCCGCGCGGCGGGCGATGCGCGCCGTGCTCCGCAAGGCTCGGCTCGGGCGCGTGGACTACGCCGAGGTCGTCGATCCCCGAACGTTCCGCCCGCCCGGCGCGGCGGCGCGAACGGTCCTCCTCCTCACGGCCGTGCGCTTTCCGAGCGCGCGTTTGATCGACAACCTCCCCGTACGGCTCCCCGCGGCCGGCCCGGGGAGAGGGCGGAGGCGCGCGTGAAGGAAACGGCGACCGCGGTCATCCTGGCTGCCGGGGAGGGGAAGCGCATGGCCTCCGATCTCGCGAAGGTCCTCCATCCCCTGGCGGGCCGGCCGCTTCTCGAGTACGTGCTCGACGCGTGCGAGAAGGCGGGACTCCCGCGCGCCGTCGTGGTCGTGGGCTCGCGCCGCGAGCAGGTCATCGACTATTTGAAGCTCAGGAACCAGCAGACGCGCGGACCGATGGAGGTTCGCTGGGCGGTCCAGGCCGAGCAGAAGGGGACCGGGCACGCGCTCAAGATGGCGCTCCCGGTCGTCGAGGAGAAGCCGGCGGACGAGCTCGTCGTCCTGTGCGGGGACGCGCCGCTCATCCGGGCCGAGACGATTCGCGAGCTCCTGGCGCTTCAGCGCGGCCAGCACGCCGCCGTCACGATCTTGACGGCGGATCTCGAGGACCCGGGCGGCTACGGGCGGGTGATCCGCACAAAGCACGGCGACGTCGAGCGGATCGTCGAGCACCGCGACGCGACCGAGGAAGAGCGGCGCGTGCCCGAGATCAACAGCGCCGACTACGTGTTCGATCGCGCGGACGTGACGAAGGCGCTCGATCTCGTGCGCGACGACAATCGCCAGGGCGAGTACTATCTTACGGACACGATCGCAATCCTCAAGTCATGGGGCCGAAAGGTGCTCGCGCACAAGGTTCCGGATGCGCGCGAGGTGCTCGGAGTCAACACGGTCGGGCAGCTCGCCGAAGCCGAGGACGCATGGAACGAGCGGGTCGGAGGGGCTTGATGGAGCGGCTGTTCGCAGGCTGGCGGATGAAGTTCGTCGAGCGCGCGGGCAAGGCCCCGGACGGTTGCCTGTTCTGTGCGCTCCACACGCGCGGCGACGATGCCAGGCGCTATGTCGTCGAGCGCGGGCCGAAGGCGTTCATCGTCCTCAACGCTTTTCCCTACAACTCGGGGCACCTCATGGTCGCGGTCAACCGCCACGTCGGAACGATCGCGGGTCTCACGGCGGCCGAGCGGGCCGACGTGTGGCGGCTGCTCGCGCGCGCAGAGCGGGCGCTCGGGAAGGCGTACAAGCCCGAGGGGCTCAATGTCGGCATCAACCAGGGTCGTGCGGCGGGGGCGGGCGTTCTCGATCACCTGCACGTCCACCTCGTGCCGCGCTGGATCGGGGACACGAACTTCATGACCGCCGTCGGCGACGCGAAGGTCATGCCCGAGGATCTCGACGCGACCTACAAGCGCATCCGGCGCGCGCTCGCCGCGCTGCGCGGGTGATCCTATGAACGCGGGGAGCGAATGAGCGTGCGCGTGCGTCCTGGAAGCCGCTCCGTCCGTCGCCCTCCGGCGCGCGACGGCGACGAATCCGGAGCCGGCGGACGCTGGCTCCTTCCCGCCCTGTTCACGGCCGTCCTCCTCCTCGGGGGCTCGGCGCTCTGGCAGTACTGGTGGGGTGCGCGCGACTCCGGTCCGCCGCAACCGCGCGTGCTCGCGGGACGAAGCGAGCTCACGCCCGTTCGAATCGAGGTGCTGAACGGCTCGGGCGAGCCCGGAGCGGCCGCGAAACTGGCATCGTATCTGCGCGAGGGAGGGTTTAATGT
>JBOHUC010000130.1:0-51437 GCA_050733935.1 Candidatus Eiseniibacteriota bacterium
GCACCGGCTCCGGCGGCCCGCGCGGCCCGCGTCGTGGACTGGACGAAGCCCGCACCGGGCGACGTGCGTCCGCTCGCCGAATCCCCCGGGGCGAAGCCCGGGCAATCGCGTACGGGAGAGCGCGCTGCCGCACCCGCGCCGGATCCTGCGCGCACGGTGGCGCTCGGAGGAGACCACGGCGGCTTCGCGCTCAAGGAGACGCTCCGGCGCTATCTCAAGAAGGAGCTCCGCTACGCGGTCATCGACTGCGGCACGCACTCGACCGAAGCCGTGGACTATCCCGACATTGCTCGCGCGGTCGGAGAAGCCGTCGCCGACGGCCGCGCCGCTCGTGGCATCGTGATCGACGGCGCGGGCATCGGATCGACGATGGCCGCGAACCGGATCCCGGGCGTGCGCTGCGCGCTCTGCCACGATCTCAAGACCGTCCTGAACAGCCGCGAGCACAACGACGCAAACGTGCTCGCGCTCGGATCCGGCATCGTCCATCCGGGACTTGCGCGTCAGATGGTGCGCACCTGGCTCGCGACGCCCTTCGCCGGCGGCCGGCACGCACGCCGCGTCGCCAAAATCATGGAGCTCGAACGCATGACGGCCCGCGCTGCGGAAAGGAACGAATGACGCTCGGCTCGGAGGTCCTGAAGCGCCTGCCCAAGACCGATCTTCATCTCCACCTCGACGGATCCATCCGCCCGCGCACGGTCTGGGAGCTCGCGAAGGATCAGGGCGTGCGGCTTCCGGCCGGCAGGCTCACCGAGCTATCGAAGCGCCTGCGCGCCGGTCCCGCCGTGCGAAGCCTGTCCGATTACATCAAGATCTTCGACATCACGCTCTCCGTGCTCCAGGTGCCTGACGCGCTCGAGCGCGTGGCGTACGAGCTCGCGGAGGACTGCGCGGCCGAGAACGTGCGTCACATGGAGGTCCGCTACTCGCCGATCCTGCACCAGAAGCGGGGGCTCAAGCTTCCGGCGATCCTCGAGCCGGTGCTCTTCGGCTTGAAGCGCGCGGAGCGCGACTTCCGGATCTCGACCGGCGTCATCATCTGCGGAATGCGGAACATCAGTCCGCGCCACTCGTACGCGCTCGCCGAGCTCGCGGTCGCGTACAAGGATCGCGGCGTGGTCGCGTTCGATCTCGCGGGTGAGGAGAAGGATCATCCCGCGCGCGATCACGCGCGCGCGTTCCGCCTCGTGGCCGAGAACAACCTGTCCTCGACCGTGCACGCGGGAGAAGGCTTCGGCCCGCCCTCGATCGCGCAGGCGCTGCACGACTGCGGGGCGCACCGGATCGGGCACGGCACGCGGCTGGTCGAGGACCCGGAGCTCATGGCGTACGTGAACGACCACCGGGTCCCGCTCGAGGTCTGCCTGTCGTCGAACGTGCACACGCGGACGGTGAAGAGCGTGAAGCTCCATCCGTTCCGGACCTACTTCGATCAGGGGCTCCGCGTGACGCTCAACACCGACAACCGCACGGTCTCGGACACGAACCTGACGCGCGAGTACGGTCTCGCCGTTCGCACGTTCCAGCTCACGCCGTATCAGCTCAAGCGGATCGTGATCAACGGGTTCAAGAGCGCGTTCCTGCCCTATGCCGAGAAGGCGCGCATCCTGCGCCGGGTCGTGCTCGAAATCGACACCGTGTTCATGGAGGCGCTGCCCGATTCCTACGACCGGGCGGCGACCACCCTGTGAGCGGATCGAAGGGTGCTGCGCCGGTCGCCGCCGGGACGGGCGGGTCGGTGGGCTTTTCGGTGCACGCGACGATCGAGCGGCCGATCGAGGAAGTGTTCGACCACGTGGTCGAGCCGGGACTCCTGTCGAGCTACTTCACGGCCACGGCGAGCGAAGCGCTGGCACCGGGGCAGTCGATCCGCTGGACGTGGAAGGGCGGGCAGGCCGAGACGGTTCACGTGGACGAGGTCGAGCGCAACGCGCGCATCGTGCTCCACTGGAAGGCCGATCAGGTCGAGTACGACACGCGCGTGACGCTCACGTTCACGGCGGAGAGCCCGGCCAAGACGAAGGTCGAGATCGCGGAGACCGGCTGGAAAAACGATGCGGCCGGGCTCGCGAGCGCGTTCGGCCACTGCTCGGGATGGCAGCACATGCTGCTTTCCCTCAGGGCTCGGATGATGTTCGGAGTCGACCTGCGCGGCTAGGCGGGCGCGCGGAACAGCGCCTCGAGGAGAAGCCAGGCGGCGAGCGTCCCGCCCGCGAGCGCGAACGCGAACACGAGAATGATCGCCCAGCCGCGCCGCTTGACCTGCTGCTCGAGCTTTCCGATCCGCGTCCTGAGCGACGCGTTATCCCGTGTCAGATTCCCAACCACCGTCTGCTCGCGCTCGAGCTGATCGCGCAGCGACTGCGCTTCCGCTTCGAGCCCCGTGATCCGTCGCGCGATCGCGTCCTCGTAGCCGGTGCCGTGGCCCGCGCTCGACGGCGTGCGCGTTGCCGTCGCCGCGCCCGCCGCACCCGCCGCGATTCCCGACTGTCCGGCAGCCTCCGCGGCCTCCCGATGCGCGGACGTCCGAACCGCCGCGATCACGGCCCCCGCGATCGCTCCCGTCGCCGCCCCGGCCGTGCGACCCGTCGGTCCCGCGAGCTTCCCGACGGACGCTCCCATCGCGGCTCCCGCAGCGGCTCCTTTCGCGGTCTCCTTCCAGTCGGGCCGCCGGCGCGACAGCCGACCGGCGAACCGTCCGACCGAGCTTGCGAGATCGCGGATCTTTCCCATGACCGCTAGCCTCCTGCCGCGTCGAGCCGGGCTTCGACGGCATCGAGCGCTTCGCGCACGCGCGCGGGCGCGGTACCCCCGGTTGCGGCGCGGCGGGCGAGGGCCGCTTCGACCGAAAGACCGCCCACGACTTCCGCCGTGAACACCGGATCGAGCGCACCCCATTCCGCGGCCGTGAGCGACGCCGGTCCGCGACCGTCCGCGCGATCGAGCGACTGCACCGCGCGCGCGACCGTGGCATACGCGTCGCGGAACGGGAGCCCGGTGGCCGCGAGGCGCTCCGCGAGCTCGGCCGCGAGCAGCCATTCGCCGAGGGCCGCGCGGGCGCGCGGAGCGTCGAGCTCGAGGCCCGCGACCGTCCCCGTGAGCGCATGGAGCACGCCCGCCACCGTCTCCGCGGCGTCGAACACGGCTTCCTTGTCCTCCTGCAGATCCTTGTTGTAGCCGCTCGGGAGAGCCTTGAGCGTCGCGAAGAGTGCCGCATAACGGCCGAGCACGCGGCCGGCCTTCCCGCGCGCAAGCTCGCACGCGTCGGGATTCCGCTTTTGCGGCATCGCCGACGAGCCGGTCGTGAACGCGTCCGGAAGCCGCACGAAACCGAACTCGCGGCTCGAGAAGAGAACGAGGTCCTCGGCGAGGCGCGACGCATGGAGCGCGAGCATGCCGGTCGCGTGCAGGAACCCGAGCGCGAAGTCGCGATCGCTCACCGCGTCCATCGAGTTGGCCGACGGCGCCGCGAAGCCGAGATCGCGTGCAAGAGCCGCGCGATCGATCGGAACCGGCGCACCCGAGAGGGCCGCCGATCCGAGCGGACACGACGCGAGAGAAGCCTCGCGCACCTGGGACAGTCGCCGGACGTCCCTTAAAAACGGCTCGGCGTGCGAGAGCGCCCAGTGCGCGGCGAGCACGGGCTCGGCCTGCTGGAGGTGCGTGTAACCGGGGAGCACATGCTCCTGGTCGAGCCACGGACGGGCCTGGGCCGCGAGCGCCCGCGCGAGCGCCATCGTGCGGCGCGCGATCGCCTCGCACGCCTGGGCGGTCCACAAGCGCAGGTCGGTCGCAACCTGGTCGTTCCGGCTCTTCCCGCGATGGATGCGCCGCCCCAGCTCGCCGGTCCGGGCCGTGAGTTCTCCTTCGACGAGCGTGTGCACGTCCTCGGCATCGCGAGCGGCGGCGGCGGCCGCGGACACTTCCCGGCCGATCTCCTTGAGCGCGGTCTCGAGCCTTTGCACGTCGTCGGCCGAAAGAAGCCCGGCCCCTCCCAACGCGCGAGCCCAGGCCGCGTTGACCGCGAGGTCCTGCGGCAGGAGGCGCGCGTCGTAGGGGAGCGAGCGCTGGAACTCGAAGAACTCGGGATCGGGGGGGCCTGCGATCCGGCCCGTCCAAAGCGCTTCGGTTCGGGTGCCGACGACGGGTTCGCTCATTCCATTCTCTCCACTGGATGCATCTGGATGCATCATGATGGAAACCGAGCCGCAGCGTGTCGACCCGTAACGGTCCGGTCAAGCGGAAGTCCGTGGGGCTTTTCGGCTTGACGAACCTGCCCCGGGCTGCGAGTCTCGCGGCCGTCCTCCAGGCTGAGCTAAGTCACCATTCTGCCACAGGATCGCGGACTTCGACCCGACCCCATGAAGCCTCCTCGACGGCGCTTCTCACAACCCCTCCTTGCCGCGTTCGCGGTAATCCTCCCGCTCGCAACCGGATCGGTTGCCGCGTGGGCCCAGGGGACGGGTCGCGTGACGGGCTCGGTCGTCGACCGCAAGACCGGACGGGCCCTCGCGTTCGTGAACGTCGCGATTCCCGAAGCCCGCCTCGGGGCGCTCTCCGATTCGAAGGGCGAGTTCCTGATCGGAAACATCCCGCCCGGGACGTACAGCGTGCGCGCGCAGTTCACGGGCTACGCCCCCGAGTCGGTCGCGGGCATCGTCGTGACCACCGGCCAGACGACTCCGCTCAAGATCACGATGCAGGAAATCGTCGTGAAGGAGGAGGAGGCGATCGTCGTCACCGGCGAGCGGCCGCTCGTCGACGTCAAGTCGGGCGGCACGGTTCGAAGCGTGCGCGCGGAGGACATCGAGAACCAGGGCCTCCAGACGCTGAATGAGGTCATCCAGCAGCAGGCGGGCGTGAGCAACGAGAACAACCTGATTCGCGTGCGCGGCGGCCGCGCCGACGAGACGACCGTCCTGATCGACGGCATCGCAAATCGGAATCCGATCTCGGGTGAGAGCACGGCCGGGAGCGTGAACGCGCGCTCGGTCGCCGAAGTGAGCGTGATCTCGAGCGGATTCTCGGCGCGCTACGGCCAGGCGCTTTCGGGCATCGTCGACGTGCGCCTCAAGGAGGGCGGAAGCCGGTTCGAAGGCGGGCTCTCGGCCCAGGTCGGGAACTGGTTCACCCAGTTCTACAACGGGACCATCTCCGGACCCGACTGGTTCAAGAAAGGCCTCGACCAGATCGGCATTCATCTGCCGGGCGAGGCGTCCTACCTGTTCGACCTGTCCGCCGATTTCTCGAACACCTACTTCCCGAACATCCAGGACCTTCCGGGGCGGCCGCGGCTCCGCTCCGGCTACGAGGATTCGTTCCTGGGCTTCAATTTCACGTACAGCCCGAACTTCTTCATGCCGGCCGAGGAGAACACGTGGCGCGGCCTGTACAAGTGGACGTGGAAGCCGAACGCGTCCCGCAAGGTCGAGCTCTCGTTCAACAAACGCATCCAGTTCGATCAGGGGTTCAACCGCCGGCCGCTGCGCGATCTCGCCGGACAGGCGCTCTCCTATCCCTGGGACTGGCACGAGAGGCTCGATCACTACGGCACGGTGACCGAGGACGTGAACACGTTTGCGATCGACCTCACCCAGACGTTCAACCCGCGCACGTATCACACGCTCAAGCTCTCGCGCTTCTTCACGAGCTTCCAGTACGCGGTCAACGGAAAGACCTGGAGCGAGTACGTGCGCCCCGATCCGGATCCGGGCTACTTCGTGCTCACCGGCGACGACAACGCGTGGACGCACTTCTGGACGCAGAACCTGGGGATCGACTACCGGCTGGGCGCGAAGCTCGGACGCGTGCACAACACGGAGTTTGGGTTCCAGCACATGTTCCAGGACGTCCAGTACGTGACGATCATCGATCCCTGGGAGTACGACCCCGACGGGCTCGGCGGCGATCACGACCTGTGGCACGTCTATCCGTCGATGGGTGCCCTCTACGCGACGGACCGGCTCGAATACGAGGGGTTCATCGCCGAAGGCGGCCTGCGCGCGGACTATTATTTCCCGGGCACGCAGCTCGAGGACGCGGTCGCCGATCCGAACAACGGCAACATCAGCAATGCGACACGCGTGGCGTTCTACGAGGACACGGGCGAGATCTTCGGTCACCGCGTGAAGGCCGTGCTCTCGCCGCGCGTCACCGTGTCGCACCCGATCCAGAACCGCGACAAGCTGTTCTTCAACTTCGGTCAGTTCACCCAATTCCCGTCGTACTACTACATTTATTCGAAGCTCACGTCGGTCTCCTCCGCTTCCTTCCCGGTCCTCGGGAACGCGAACCTGAACCCGGAGAAGTCGGTGCAGTTCGAGGTCGGGGCGGAGCACGTGTTCACGGACGGGCTCGCGGGCAAGATCTCGCTCTTCCAGAAGGACATTTACGATTACCCGACGTCCGTGCGCTTCCGCCGGCAGGAGGGGACGGTCATCTCGGACTTCTTCGTCTATCTCAATTCGGACTTCAGCCGGGCGCGGGGCTTCGAGATCGAGTTCGAGAAGGTGCGGCGCAAGTACTGGCGCTACAAGGCGACGTACGAGTACTCGCTCGCGAAGGGCAAGTCGAGCGATCCGAACCAGGCCAAGGTGGTCGAGGAGGGCGGCGGCGATGCGTCCGAGGTACCGCTCTCCGAGGGCTATCTGTTCTGGAACCGGCCGCACAAGCTCACGTTCAACGTCGACTTCCGCGTACCCTCGACCGGATCGAGACCGACTGCCTTCGGGCTCGAGCTGCCGCACGATTTCGGGGCCAACCTGTTTGCGCAGTTCCAGTCGGGCCGCGCGTACACGCCGACGGACGTCGCTGGAAACGCGACCGGTCGGGTCTTCTCGCAGAACGGGCCCGTCGAGCTCCTCATGAACCTGCGGCTGAACCAGGACTTCAAGCTCGGGCAGCAGCGCCTGGGCGTGAGCCTCATGGTCGAGAACCTGCTCGACTGGGAGATCGTCCGGCGCCTCGATTCGAACACGGGCGAAGCGCCGCAGGAGGGACAGGGAATGTACGTGAGCCCGAGCCAGTTCGACCGCGACGCCGTGCTCACGAATCCTGCGAACTACGGAACGCCGAGGCGCTGGCGGCTGGGGGTCGATTATGACTTCTAGGTTTGCGGCGTTCGCCGTCGTCGCTTCGATCGCGCTCGTTGCCGCGACGGAGACGTTCGCCCAATCGGTGGGCGCCGAGCGCGTCGGGACCTCCGCCGGCAACTTCCTCAAGATCGGAGTTGGTGCGCGCGCGGTCGGCATGGGCGAGTCGTTCGTCGCCGTGGCGAACGATCCGTCGACCATCTACTGGAACCCGGCCGGTCTCGGCTCCATCATCCGGCGCGAAGGCGGCGTGAGCTTCGTGCGCTGGCCGGCGGACATCTCCTACGGCCACGTCTCGTACGTGGCGCCGGTGAACAAGCTCGGCGGCTCGCTCGGCTTCCAGCTCGGGGTGTTGAGCACCGAGATCGAGGAGACGACCGAGTTCCGCCCGTTCGGCACCGGCGTGAAGTTCACGTACGCCGACTGGTTCGCGGGCGCGACCTACGGCAAGCGCCTCACCGACCGCCTGCTCGTCGGTGTCGGCGCCAAGTTCGTGCACGAGGATCTCGGGGCCGACGTCGGCGGGACGTACATCAATTCGTGGCTCGTCGACATCGGCTCGATCTACTACCTGGGCATCTCGAGCGTGCGCATCGGGATGTGCCTCGCGCACTTCGGACCGGACTTCAATCCCTCAGGCGAGTACACGTCCGCGACCGGCGAGGAGCGCGACTACGACAGCTTCAGCCCACCGACGACGTTCCGCTTCGGCGTCGCGTGGGAGCCGATCGAGCGCGAGGGCCAGCGGCTCACGACGGCGGTCGAATTCAACCAGCCCTCGGACAACGAGCTCACCGGGAAGTTCGGCGCGGAGTACGAGTTCAAGCGCCGCTTCGCGGTGCGCACCGGCTACAACATGAACGCGGACGAGCTCAAGTGGTCCGCCGGCGCGGGCCTCTATCCCGAGTTCGGCACTGTTCGCGGCACGTTCGATTACGCGTTCACGGACGGCGGCTTCCTGGGCAGCGTCCACCGCGTCTCGCTCGGAGTGCGCTTCTGATGGCGCGTCGGACGGAGGGGGCGCTCCTCGGCCTTTCGCTCGCGCTCGCGCTCCCGCTCGCGCTCGGATTCGCGGCGCTCGGCACGCTCGTCTCGGGATGCGGCGGCAAGTTCGCGCTGCCCGAGGAGACTCCGGGTGGGGTCATTCCCGAAAAGGGGAGCTACGCCTACCGGGGCACGCTCGACGGCGTGCCGAACCCGACCGACGTCATGCTCACGCTCGGGATCGGGCGGCCGACGCTCTACGTGGTGAACGATTCGGCGCACGTGCGAGCGTTCCCGATCTACTTCAACGCCTTCGGACCGACCAATCCGCTCTCGTACGCGTTCGCCGGGTTCCTGAAGCCGATCAAGGTCTGCCAGGGTCCGAACCTGATCTTCGTCCTCGATGCCGGGGACACGACGCTCGCGCAGACCGACATCTCGAAGGCGCCGGGATTCCTCATGTACGGGCTCACCGGCGGAACGATCCTGGCCCAGATCCGGGACACGACGCTCGCGGACGTGCGCGGCATCGCGGCCGACGCGGCGGGCAACGTCTACGTGTCGTGCATCGCGAAGGAGTTCATCCGCGACGATCCGACCGATCCCCGCCGCCGCACCTACAAGTTCGTGAGCCGCGTGTACCGCTACCGGCAGGATTCAGGATTCGAGAAGGACCCGAACTTCTTCGTCGACGACGGGCAGGGGCTCGGAACGGTGTCCGAGCCGCAGGATCTCTTCGTCTCGCCGCTCGCGGAAGCTCCGTCGAACCTCTACATCGCGGACACGGGCAAGGACATCGTCCAGAGGATGTTCATCCAGGACAACGGGGGTGAGCCGCTCCCCGCGATCGCGCTCGACGGCATCCAGAGCGGGACTGCGATCGTCGTTCCGACCGACTTCGTCTCGGACGACGTCCAGTTCCAGTACATCACGGACATCGGCAACCGCCGCGTCCTGCGCTACAACCCGGAGGACCTGTACATCCAGAAGGTCAATGTCGAGCTCGATCGCTTCGACGACTCGCTGCACGTTCCCGTGGCCGTGACCGCGGACGATTCGCTCGTGTACGTGGCGGATTATCAGACCGGTCGCGTCACCTGGTACCAGAGGAGGAAGTAGCGTGACGCGCTTGCGATCGCTCGCCGGCGACGGTGCCGGACTCCTCCTCGCGGCGGCGGCCGCCCTGGTCGTGGCCGTGGTCGCAGCCGTGCCCGCAGCCGTGCCCGCGCCGGCGTGGGCCCACGTCGAGTTCTCGCACGAGGTCGTGCGCGACACGGAGTACGAGACGCCGCCCCACATGCGCGTGGCGGGGGAGGGCGTCGTGCCCGCTTACCGGGTGAAGATCACGAACAACAACCGCGTCGGACTCACGAACACGAACTACGGGTTCTTCGGTAACAATTTCACGTCGCGCTCGCCGAGCTTCGAGTTCCCGCTCGGGACGGGGTTCGAGCACATGGTGCGCGGCGGATTCTGGATCGGCGGGATCACGACCTATTCGGGGACCGGCGAGCAGCTCCGAGTCTCGACCGGGACGGTGGACGGATCGCAGGGAGCCGCGAGTGCCGCGGGCACCGAGTTCACGCCCGCGGGGAACACGATCGTCGAGCGCTCGGCGCTCCCGAACAGCCGGGTCTTCAGCCCCGACGCGGTCTCCGAGCAGGACTTCGTGTCGGACTTCGACGATTTTCCGGCGAAGCCCACGGTCACGAGCGGCGAGGATCACGAGCCGCTCGGCATCAGCCTCCATCAGGAGGTCTACAACTGGTCGTTCGGGCGCTTCGCGAACTTCGTGGCGATCCGCCTGACGATCAAGAACGTCGGCCCGCCGCTGCGGAACGTCTGGGTCGGCATGTACGAGGAGTTCGCGTCGGGTCCGAAGAACAGCTACAGCACGTGGCCGCCGAGCTCGACGAGCGGCGGCACGCTCGGCTCCTGGTACAACAAGAAGCTCATGCGCTACGACACCGAGGGGCGCACGCTGTCGGAGCACTACTGCCGAAGCTACCTGGGCGGGGAGGCGACCTGTGAGGACGGCGTCTGCCCGCCGTGGATCGGCGTCAAGCTCCTCGGGGTGAGGCCGGACACGGTCGCGAACAAGCAGATTACGTCCTACATCGCGAACTGGGCGCCCGGCGACACGACCAAGGACAACGACACCGAGCGGCACAGCCTCATGTCGACCGGACGCATCACTCCGCCCGACTCCCTGATTCCGGGAGGGTCGGCCGACGGCACGCCCGACGACCAGACGAGCCTGCTCGCGGTGGGTCCGTTCGACGAGATCCAGCCTGAGTCGACGATCACCGTCGACTTCGCGTTCGTGGGCGGCGTGGACTACGAGGACATGCTCGAGAACGCGGACTTCGCGCAGCTCGCGTTCGACTTCAACTACGTGCTGCCGACGCCGCCGCCCTCGCCGCGGATCGCCGTCGTGCCGAACGACGGCGGAATCGACATTTATTTCGACCGAAGTCCCGAGTCGGTGAGCGATCCAACGAGCCCGGCGCCGGGGGGCCTCGATTTCGAGGGCTACCGGGTCTGGGTCGGCGAGAGCCTGGGGAGCCTCAGGCAGGCGGCGCAATTCGACGTGCCGGACACGACCGGATTCAATACCGGCTTCGCCGGGATCGCGCTCCCGGATTCCGTGAAGATCGACACGACGTGGTATCAGCACAGGTATTCGGTCCGGGGCCTGAAGACCGGGTTCCAGTACTTCGCGAGCGTGACCTCGTACGACACGGGGGATCAGCGGATCGAGTCGCTCGAATCGGGCGTCACCCAGAATCTCTCGCTCACCGTGCCCGGACCGTCGCCACAGGAATCGCAGGGCAAGTCGGTCACGGTGTTCCCGAACCCGTACAAGGTCGAAGCAGTGTGGGACGCAGGCGATCTCGTCCGCGATCACTTCCTCTGGTTCGCGAACCTGCCCCGCCGCTGCACGATCAAGATCTACACGCTCTCGGGGGACCTCGTGAAGCAGGTGGACTTCGACGGGGACACCTATCACGGCGAGGGCGCCCGCGGCCTCTACAACCCGACGTCCGACGTCCTGCTCGATCCGCCGACGCTCTCGGGATCGCTCTACGCGTGGGACATGATCACGAGCCAGGGGCAGGCGATCGCCTCGGGCCTCTATCTCTATGCGGTCGAGGATCTGGACGGCGGCGATATTCAACGCGGCAAGTTCCTGATCGTCAAGGCCGACCGGGAGGGATTCGAATGATCCGGCCGCGCCTGCATGCACTCGCTTCCGCGGCTGCTCTCGCAGCAGTCGCCCTTCTGGCCGCGATCCTGGCCGGCGGATGCGGCACGACGGGGAGCCTCTCGCCCAACACGCCGCCCGAAACGGTCATCTTCGTGAGCGGACCCGTGGACACGGTCAATCACGTGGTCCGTTTGCGCTGGCTCGGCAGCGATTCCGACGGCCAGGTCGTGCGGTTCGAGTACAAGTGGATCTACGAGGCCGGCCAGGAGCCCGCCGGGTACGATTCGGCGGCGTGGTCCTCGACCACCAAAACGGACTCCACGTTCACGGTCTTCACGCCCTCCGGCTATTCCATGCCCCAGTTCGTCGTGCGGTCCGTGGACGACGCAGGCGACGCGGATCCCACGCCGGCGCGGCAGTTCTTCCAGTTCAGCAATCAGCCTCCGACGCTCGCGATCGTGGGCACGCCGCGACTTCCGCCGTCGACTTTGCCCGTGCTCACCGTGCGCTGGGCCTCGACCGATCCGGACGGGAACATCAACCAGGCGAACTACCTCGTCTGGCTCGACGGGGACGAGTCGAACGCCCGCCTCGTTCCGCCCGGGAATCAGTTCACGCTCACGCCCGACTTCTTCGACGACGGAGCCGGCGGCTACGAGACCGGACCGCACACCGTGTACGTCCAGGCGGTCGATGCGGGGGGTTCGGCGAGCCCGCCGGACACGGCCTCCTGGGTCGTGCGTGCGCCGGAAGGCGACGTGCTCCTGGTCGACGACGTCCCGGCAAGCCTCGGGACCGCCGCCGACCAGGCGTATCGGGCGGCGTTCGATCTCCAGCTCGGGGTCGGTCCTGGCACCTACACCCTGATCAACATCGACGCGGCAAACCCGTTCCGCACGCCGGAGGACATCGCCGCGACATTCGCTTTCTTTCAGTCGGTCGTCTGGTATCAGGACAACAGCACCGGACGGTCGCCGATGCTCTCGCTCTCGGAGTCCGCGATCCGCTCGAGCCTCGCGGCCGGCCGGAACGTCTACGTCTGCAGCGTAACGCTCGTGGGAACGAACGCCGCGCTTCCCTCGCCCGACTTTCTCGGGGAGATCGTGGGGGCCGACTCCGTGCGCCTGAACCCGAAGACCGGGACGAGCAACTTCTCGATCAACAACAACTCGCTTCTCCATCCGGGAAGCAACGTGCCGTACGACTCGCTGAGCGCGGTCGTGATCTCGACCAACGTGGATGCGCTGGCTCTCCGGAACGCAAACGAAGTGGCGTTCCTCGGAAAGCCGATCGTGATCGACTCGACTCAGGTCGACGACTGGTTCGTGGGCGTTGACCGGGTCCCCTCCGGCGGGACGGGCCGCTTCGTGTTCCTTTCCTTCCCGCTTCGCTTCATGGGGAACACGCCGCCCGGCGCTCCGGCGCCCGCTCCGGATCCCAACTACGCGGCGAAGACCGTCCGCCGGGTTCTCTACAGGTTCGGTCACGGAGCGCCCGTGTCGGCGGGAATCGGCCTCTAAAGGGAGGAGCCGCAGTCGCACGCGGCAGGCCCCGAAGGGCGAAGCTTCCGCCCGACAACCGATTGCCGCAAAACCCCCAAAGTCCTTGACAATCATGGGGTTTTGGAATAGCTTCCCCGTGGTTTCCAGGTGTCGGACATTCCCAAACATCCCGTCCCTGTACCTTCCGTACGCGGGGCCTCCCCTCGCCCTTCATCCCGGGCGCCATTCGCCGTCTCTTCCCCTGGAGGTTTCCTCATGCAGCGCTCGCTCCTCCGCGGTTTCGCCATCGCGGCGCCGGTACTCCTCGGGCTCGCATGTCTTGCAGCCCCGTCGATCGCCGTCCAGAGGACGGTCACGATCTACCAGATCCAGGACACGACATCGGTGGGGCACGTGGTCGAGGGGAGCACCGACACCGTCACCACGACCGGCATCCTCACCGGTGCGGACGTTCGCTCGACCGGCTTCGGCTTCTACATCCAGGATGCGGCAGGGGGCAACTTCTCCGGCGTCCTCGTGTTCACGGGTGGCGCGAACGTGTTCGCGGATTCGGGTTATGCGCGCGGCGACATCATCCGCGCCACGGGCCGGACGACCGAGTTCGGCGGTGAGACCGAGATCATCTCGTCCAGCGGTGGCGCGTTCAACGCCCCGCCCACGACCACGAAGCTCGGCACGGCGGCACTGCCGGCTCCGATCGCGATCGCCAACTACGGGCTCCTCGCGGAAACGGCCGCCTACCCGGTGGCGGAGAAGTACGAAGGCGTCCGCGTCAGCATCGTGAACGGCCGCACCGCCCGGACGAACATCGGCCTCACGAACCAGTGGCTCGTGGTGGACAACAACGTCGTAAATCCGCTCGACTCGATCCGGGTCGACGGCCAGACGCTGGCCTTCCCGGGGGTCACGCCGCCTGCGATCGGCGTCGTGGCGACGGCGATCCAGGGCATCGGCGTCCAGCGCACGCCCCGCGGCTACGGCCTCCAGCTCCGGGACAACGCGGACATCACGGTTCCGTCCCCGCCGGTTCTCCTCAACGCTTATGCAATCAGCAACGCGGCCATCCAGCTCCAGTTCGACCGCGCGCTCGATCCGGTGACCTCGCAGCAGGTCGGGAACTACTCGCGGACGCTCACGCTCGGGGCGGTGGACGGGGCGACCCTCGTCAACAACCAGTACGTGAACCTCGCGACCACCACGAACGCGCAGATTCCCGGCGAGGCCGAGGAAGTGACGGCCACCGGGGTCAGGTCGGCTCTCGGCGTGGCGATGGCCGCACCCGGCGTGCAGCAATTCCGGGCCGGCATCACGCCGATCCAGATGGTCCAGACGAACGAGAACGCCGACTCGTCCCAGTTCGTGAACGAGCAGGTGACCGTGCGGGGCACGGTCATGGCGATCGACGAGGGCCTGTACTTCTTCCAGGATGGAGTGGCCGTGAACCCCTCCTCCGGCATGGCCGTCTTCGGCCCCATGGCCGGGATGGCCGAGGGCGACGACGTCACGATGTCGGGCATCGTCACCGAGTTCGGCGGCGGCTCGCAGCTCACCGAGTTCTCGGGCCTCGACTACCAGCGCGAGAATTCGACCGGGAACCCGAAGTACGTTCCGGTGGCCGTGACCCCCGGACAGATCGGCCCGCTCACCGGCGTCGAGCCGTTCCCGGGTGAGCGCTACGAGGCCATGTTCGTCCGCCTGTCGAACGTCACCGTGACCCAGGACTCGCTCCCGAACGGGCAGTACGCCGTCCAGGGGTCGGGCGGAACGGGGGACACGGTGCGCGTCGACGACACCATGTACCGCTCGAACATCCTGTACGACGAGGGAGTCGGTGTGTTCGTGACCCGGCTCGACGGCATCGTGAACGACGCGTTCGGCCAGTTCACGATCAACCCGCGCCGCAGCACCGACCTCCAGATCGAGCCGGTCGGCGTGCCGGGACTTCCGACAACGACCGAGTTCGCGATCCGGAGCATCCAGCCGACGCCGGCGTCGTTCGCTCGCGGAACAGCCATGCTCAACTTCGTGTTGCCGTCCGCAGGACGCGTGAGCGCGCGCGTGTACGATCTGGCGGGTCGCCTGGTCGCGCAGCCGTTTACGGACGTCGATGTCGCGGCCGGTCCGCAGAGCCTCGGAATCGACGGACGGACGGTCTCCGGAGGTCGGCTCGGAAGCGGTATCTACTTTATTCAGTTGGAGTTGGGAAATAGGGTTGCAACGGCGAAGCTGGTCGTGACAGAATAGCGCCGGCTTCGAAATAACGCGGCCAAGCAGGACGGCCGTCCATGTCCCAAAGGACCGGGCGACTCTACCGTCTGCAGGGTTTCGGGGTGGTCACTCCGCAGGCTACCCCCTCTGCCGGTCGCCCGGTTTCCTTTTGGGAATCGAACTTCGATCGCATGAGCGTTTCCCCCCGCTCGTCCCCCACGTCTTGCGTTTCCATACTGCGCCGGAGGACTTGATGCGCGCGCTGCCCCCGTTCGTTCTTTGTCTCCCGTTCCGGTTCCGGCTTCCGCTCCCGCTCGCCAGCTTCGCGATGGTCGCCGTGCTCGGCGCGCTCGCCTCGCTCGTTGCCCCGGCGGCGGGTGTCCCGATCCGCGACCTCCACCAGAACACCACGAGCGGCGTGCCGCAGAACCCCTACGCGGTGGGAACGACCGTCACGGTGACGGGGGTCGTGATCTCGCCGGACGGGATCTTCAGCCCGACGAACAACGAGGTGCAGGTGCGGGATACGACCGGGGCCATCACGGTCTTCCGGTCGGGCGGCGTCGGGACGTACGACTACGATCTCGGGGACAGCGTCACGGTGACCGGCCAGATCGCCCACTTCAACGGGCTCACCGAGATCTCGAACGCGACCCTGGACACGAAGCACTCGACCGGGAACTTCGGCCTCCTCGACCCGATCGTCCTCACCTGCAAGCAGGTCCGGGACTCGACGTTCGATTTCAACACGTTCCGGGAGGACCGGGAGAGCCAGCTCATCCGGATCAACAACGTGACGGTGACCTCGGGCATCTGGCCTGCGGTCTGCGGCGGGGCGAACGTCTCGCTCGTCATCACCGACGCCACGGCGAACCTGACGCTCTTCATCGACCGCGACTCGCCCGTCTGCGGCTCGCCGAACCCGAGCGGCCCGTTCGACGTGATCGGCATCCTCTCCCAGTTCGACAACACGGCGCCGTTCGTCACCGGCTACGAGCTCAAGCCGCGGTTCATCTCGGATGTGATGCCGCTCACCCCGGGCCCGAACTTCATCGGCATCCCGCAGGCGGTGAACGTGGACTCGGTCTCGGCCGACATCACGTGGGAGACGGATACCCCCTCGACCGGCATCGTCGAATACGGCCTCACGACCGCGTATGGCTCGCTCGCCGGCGATTCGACCGCCGTCGCCGAGCACACGATTCACCTCGCCGGGCTCACCCCGAACCGGCTCTATCACTTCCGCGTCGTCTCCTGCGACGGCGAAGGCTGCCGGCAGAGCGGTGACTTCACGTTCGTGACTCCATCGAGCGTCCCGGGGCAGCTCAACGTGTACTTCAACACGAGCGTGGACGCCTCGCTCGCGAATCCCGACGTCGCAAGCGGGGACGTGGACCTCCAGCAGCGGGTCATCGACTTCATCAACCGGGCGACGTTCTCGCTCGACTGCGCGTTCTATTCGTTCAACGCCCCGCCCGTGACCGACGCCCTGATCGCCAAGTGGAATGCCGGCGTGAAGATCCGGCTCGTCATGGACGCCGAGAACAGCCAGGCCCAGGCCGACCGCCTCAGGGCGATCGGGGTTCCGGTCATCACGAGCACGTACGGCGGCAATCACTCCTCGGGCGGCATCATGCACCACAAGTTCTGCATCGTGGACGGGCGTGACGCCAACACGGGGAACGACTGGCTGTGGACGGGCTCGACGAACACGACCACAGCCCAGCTCCTGACCGACCCCAACAACAGCCTCGAGATCCAGGACTTCGGCGTCGCGCAGGCGTACGGGGTCGAGTTCAATGAAATGTGGGGCTCGAGCACCGACACTCCGGAAGCGGCGCTCTCGAAGATGGGGAACCGGAAGACCGACAACTCGCCGCACTTCCTGACCGTGAACGGCATCCCGGTCGAGATCTATTTTGCGCCCTCGGACGCCGTCGAGTCGAAGTACGTGAACTACGTGAACACGGCGAACTACGGGATTTCGTTCTCGATCCTCGCCTTCACGAGCGACCCGATCGCAGACGCGATGCGCGCGCGGTACAGCGCGATCCCGGGCTTCTATGTGCGGGGCGTGTTCGACAACGGGAACGCGAACGGCACCGGCAGCGAGTATCCGGAGATGAAGGGCCTTGGCGGCGGCTCGCCCTGGGTGCCCGCGGCCGACGTCTTTACCGACACTGAGCCGGGGATCCACCACCACAAGTACATGATCATCGACGAGGGGCGGACGGCGAGCGACCCGATCCTCATCACGGGCTCGTACAACTGGTCGAACTCGGCGAACACGATCAACGACGAGAACTCGATCATCTTCCACGATCAAAGGATCGCGAATCTCTTCGTGCAGGAGTTCAAGGCCCGCTACGCGGCGGCCGGCGGCGCGGCGAACTTCCCGGTCGGTGTCCCGGCGGGACCGCTGTCGGGCTTCGCGTTCGCGGCGCCGTACCCGAACCCGAGCACGGGCCGGAGCGCGGTCACGTTCTCGGTGACCGTGCCGTCGAACGCGCCCGCAGGAGCACGCGTCGCGGTCAAGCTTTACTCGGTCGCGGGGCGCGCGCTCCGCACGCTGCACGAAGGCCCGGCCACGCCGGGTGAGGTGCGGGCGAGCTGGGACGGCCTCGATGACGTCGGGCGCACCGTTCCGCCGGGAATCTATCTCGCGCGCGCGACAGTCGCCGGGGCACACCTCGACCGGAAGCTCGTCGTCATCGAATAGTCCTCCCAAGCCGTCGTGATTGACGGAGGGCGGAGCTCTCTCCGGCTCGGAGAACCGTCGGCTCGGCGAAACGCTGGAGGCTGCTACGTGATCCGTGGCGAGCCTCCCACGAGCCGGAGAGAGCTCCGCCCTCCGACAAGGACGTCTGCACGCGTGCGCACGCTCTGACGTCATCCGGTCAGCACTTCCCGGTCAGCGGAAACCCTCCAAGTCAGATTTCACGATCAAGAACTTCCCGCGCTCGATCTTCCCCGAGTCGCGGTCCTCGACCGCGAACAAATAGAGCCCGGACGCGGCGGCCTGTCCCTGCTGCGTGATCAGGTTCCACGCGAACGACGCCCCGGAGAGGGACGGAGGCGGCACGTCGATGTCGACGCTCGGATCGTACAGGCCGCGCGCGTTCGCACCGGTGTAGGTCGCCCCGTCGAACTCCGTCTCGTACACGAGATCCCCGGAGAGCGTGAAGATCTTGATCCGCGCACGCTGCGGGAGGTTCGCGAACCACAGATAGTGGTCGCGCACGAGACTTCCCGCGTCCCACGCCGCTTCGGCCTTGTAGGGATTCGGATAGACGGTCACGCCCTGTCGCTGACCGGGAGCGGGGTTCGGGACCGCGAGGAGCTTGTTCTCGTTGAATCCGGATTCGAGGCTTCGGATCTGCGGGTCGCCGGTGTCGAACGACGTGACTGCGACGAACGTGCTGAACCCGTCCTTGAGCCCCCGGAGCGTGTGGCCGTACACGAGCGTGTCGCCATCGTCCAGGACCGGCTCCGGTAGCCTCAGCGCGTCGAGCCCCGTGTTGAACCCGCTCGTGTCGGCGATGTCGAACTGGGCGACGAGCGAGAGCGCGTTCCGATCGGCCCCCGCGTAGACGCGATACCCCTGGAAATCCATGCCGCCCGGGAGCGGGCTCGTGTCGTCCACCACGCGCTCGGGCACAGCGTCCCACAGGAGCTCGAGCGTGCCGTCTCCGGCGCGCACCCTCAGGTGCGGCGAGGGTGGCGGCGCCGGCAGCCGGTACTCCTGATCGAACGCGAACTGCGCGAAGTCGGCGTGCTCGAGGAGCAGGTCGTACGTGGCGGCGCCCACGAGGGCGAAATCGACGACGATCGTCGAGTCGGGCGGGAGCACCGGAAACGGTCCGACCGAGATGAGCTCGATCGGCGAGAGATTGGGCCCCACGCCCGCCCAGTACTGCGAGGGATCGTCGGCCCCGGGCTGCGCCATGAGCCCGTAGCGCTCGATGTCCTGGTCGCGCGTCGAATCGCCGGGCAGATAATTCCAGAAGCGCGTGTTCACGCTGAGGGTCTTGGGATCGGGGAGGAGCGTTCCCGCGCGCACGCCCAGGAACTTGCTCCCGACCCACGGCGGAACCGCTGCGTAGTCGCAGCTCACCGGATCCGGCTGCCCGGAAGCGTTGATCGTGCGGCAGAAGTGCTCGGCCACCATCGAGAGCGAATCCACCCAGGTCATGATCTTCTTGTAGTACCAGGAGCCCGCCGGGGCCGATCCCGAGGGCGGCCACCCTGGATACGCGTCCTTGTCGCCGCTCACGAGCTGCGTGTAGAGCCCAACGTAGGCGTCGCGCAGGGGGCGCCCCCGGTTCGTGATCTCGAAGTGGAGGACCACGAAGTCCTGGGCCGCGTCGAGCCCGAAGCCGTAGGTCTCGAGGCGCACGTCCACGTCGAGCGGCTCGTGGGCCTCGCCGTTGGCGCCGCTCGCCTCGCGCGCGGGCCGGTCGGTGAAGAGCGCGATGAAATCCTGATCGCTCACGGCCTCCGGGTCGTACACGCGCGAGGTGAGAAGCCGAGAGCGCTCGACGATCGGCCCCGGGAGCGGCGTGAACTCGGTCTCGGTGACCTGGTTCGAGCCCTGCGCGTTGTCGACGACCGCGTGCGAGACGCGGTAGGCCTCGCCCGTGTCGCTCACGGCGAGCGCCCCGATCCAGATCCCGGCGCGCGACATGTGCTCGAAGCCTTCGCCGAGCGGGTATTCGAAGGACGGCGAGCGGGACGCGAAGTTGTTGCCGAAGAACCCGTAGTTCGTGAGCGTGAGCCCGACCAGGTTTTGGTTCGTGATCTTCGCCTGGTAACGGACGTCCTGCGCGGCGGCGTCTTTGCCCGGGATCAGGAGCAGGCCGAGCACGCACACGATGCCCGCCGCGATCGCAGTGCCGGGGAGAACGCGACGAGGGCTCAACGGTCGAGGACGACCACGCGCCGCACGACCTGGCGGGCTCCACTCGAGAGAACGGCCCAGTAGATGCCCGGGGCGAGGGCGCCGGCATTCGTGCTCGCACCTGTGTCCCACGTCTCCGACTGGAACGTTCCGGTCGCGACGCCGTCCGCGATCACGCGCTGTCTCCGCCCGGCCGCGTCGAAGAGCGCGATGCGATAGGGCGATCCGCTTTCGAGCCGGAAGTCGAGACGTGCGCGCCCACGCGCCGGGTTCGGGTGCACGGCGAACGCGATGCCCGAAGGATCGAACCCGGGCGGGAGCGGATCGACCGGGAGCACGAACGGCTCGATGAGCGCCTTGAGCGCGGTCACGGACGCGAGGCGATCTTCCCCCTGGCCTACGAGCACGGCCACGCGCACGGTCTCCGTGTCGCCGGGAACCATCCGAAACGGACCGGAGGAGACTGCGAAGCGTCTGTCCGACGGAGCCGAATCGAGCCATCCGGTCCCGAGAACCGGATCGCCCGCGTACTGCAGGCGTGTGGGGAACGTGGTCGTCGGATCGATGATCAGGGATCCATCGACCGCTCGACCGAGCATCAAGTTCCGCGCTTCGGTCAGATTCTGGGGGTCCTCTCCGTTCACGTACATGCGAAACGCGGTCATACCGAGCGGCGGTCCGCCGCCGACCGGCCGAGGACCTTCGAGAAGCGCCAGGCCGACCGCCGGAGGATTCGCTCCGTAGATCCCGTCGTTGTTCGTGCTGTTGTAGCAGTAACCGAGGTCGAGCGCCGGATCGCAGCCCACGAGGTCATCGGTGAACTGTCCCAGGTCCGGATCGACCCACAGTGCTACGTAGGCGCTGTCGAGCGTGTTCACGCCCTTGTTGATGAGCCTGTTATCGAGATAGAGGCCGTAGCCGAACGGGCCGTTCCCGGCCGTGCCCGACGCGAGAAGCTGCACTTCGAGCCCGAGCGGAGGAGTGTGGCCGAGGTTGTTCGTGTGGGCAGTGGGGTCCGCGTCATTGAAGACCGTCCACGCGGTCTGGTCGCCTCGAACGAGCGGTTCCGTCCCGCCTGCCGACGTGGGCGCGCCCTGAGGAACGGCGTTCGCCATCCAGTCCGCGTAGCCCGTGGTGTCGGACGAGGTCACGCGATAGACGCGGAACGACGGATTGTCGGGCTGGTACGTCCCGCCCGCCATCGGGCCTGGCACGAACTCGGTCGAGTACGCGGTCATCGCTGCGTGCACGTCGTCCCCGACGTTCGCGACCACCCAGAGTCCTGCCGCGAATACGACATACCGGCCGGAGCAGGTCGGGTACTCGAGGCCGGCGCTGCCGTTCTGCACGTCGAACGCGAACGACGCAAAATTCGTGAGCGTGAGCGAGAGCTGGTTGGGATCGAGGGGCATCTGGCTCGAGAGCGAGATGGACGGGCCTCCCGGGGAGGAGGCAGGCGCGACACGTGCGTTCAGTGCGGGAACGCGCTCGAAGTCGGATGGCAGCCCATTTGCCGGAGACCAAAGGGCAAGCGAAGCGAGGATGGACGAGAAAACCAGGGTGGGTCTCATGGCGGAACCTCGGGAAATGAAAAAGTTTGAACCGCCTGAGGCGGTCGCGCATCCAGTGTAGGGGCGGTCGGGTTCTCCCGCAACGTGCGCCCTGGCTGCGCGCTTCCGGGTTCTCCCGGGCCGCCGGGCGGCGGTGCTAGACTCCCGGTGCCTCGAAGTCGATCCCGGCGTGGTCTCCGTTTACGTGTCGTCCGCCGGGAAGAATGCTCCGGAGGATTTCCGACCCATGCGTCCCGAATCGTTCACCGTCAAAGTCCAGGAAGCGCTCGACCGCGCGCAGCGCCTCGCGCGCGATCGCGGCCATCAGGCGCTCGAGCCCGCGCACGTCGTCCTCGCCTTGCTCGAAGACGAGGAGGGTGTCGCGCGCGCCATCCTCGAGAAGCTCGGCGTCGAGCCGTCGCTTGTGATCTCGGACATGGAAGGTCTGGTGGATCGCCTGCCGCGCGTCGAAGGCGGCCGCGATTTGTACGCCTCGTCCGACCTCACGAAGCTCATGGATGCGGCCGACAAGGAGCGCGAGCGGCTCAAGGACGACTACATCTCGGTCGAGCACGTGCTGCTCGCCGCGACCGGGATCAGTGACGGTGGGAAGGCGCTCGTCCGCCGTGGCGTCACGCGCGACCGCGTGCTTTCGGCTTTGAAGGACGTGCGCGGCGGGCAGCGCGTTTCGGACGCGAATCCCGAAGACAAGTACCAGGCGCTCCTGCGCTACGGTCGCGATCTCACCGCACTCGCTCGCCAGGGCAAGCTCGATCCGGTCATCGGCCGGGACGAGGAGATCCGGCGTGTCATTCAGGTGCTCTCGCGCAGGACGAAGAACAACCCGGTCCTGATCGGCGAGCCGGGCGTCGGGAAAACCGCGATCGCGGAAGGTCTTGCGCAGCGCATCGTCTCGGGTGACGTGCCGGAGGGACTCAAGGACAAGCGCGTGGTCACGCTCGATCTCGGCGCGCTCATTGCCGGGGCCAAGTTCCGCGGCGAGTTCGAGGACCGGTTGAAGGCTGTGCTCAAAGAAGTCATCGGGGCCGAAGGCCAGGTCATTCTCTTCATCGACGAGCTCCATACGCTGGTCGGTGCGGGCGCGGCCGAGGGCTCGATGGACGCGTCCAATCTCCTGAAGCCCGCACTCGCCCGTGGGGAGCTCCACTGCATCGGTGCCACGACACTCGACGAGTACCGGAAGCACATCGAGAAGGATGCCGCCCTCGAGCGGCGCTTCCAGCCCGTGTTCGTGGGCGAGCCGTCGGTCGAGGACACGATCTCGATCCTGCGCGGGTTGCGCGAGCGTTACGAGGTCCATCACGGGATTCGCATCAAGGACGAAGCGCTCGTCTCCGCGGCCGTCCTGTCGTCGCGCTACATCTCGGACCGGCAGCTTCCGGACAAGGCGATCGACCTCGTGGACGAGGCCGCCTCACGGCTCCGCATGGAGATGGACTCGCTTCCGACCGAGCTCGACGAACTCGAGCGCCGCGTGCGCCAGCTCGAGGTCGAGCGCGAAGCATTGAAGCGCGAGAGCGACAATGCGAGCCAGGAACGGCTCCGCCGGCTCGTGGACGAGCTCGCCCAGCTCCAGATGCAGCGCGAGAAGCTGCGTGCGCAGTGGGAGAAGGAGCGCACGATCGTGCTCAAGATCCGCGAGCTCAAGGAAAAACAGGAAGAAGCACTGGTCGAGGAGCAGCAGGCCGAGCGGAAGGGCGACCTCGCGAAGGTGGCCGAGATCCGCTACGGACGGCGACCCGAGCTCGAGCAAAAGCTCACGGCCGAGCGCGAAAAGCTCGAAGCCGCGCACCAGGGGGGCGTCCGGCTCGTCAAGGAAGAGGTCGACGAGGAGGACATCGCGGAAGTCGTGGCGCGCTGGACCGGAATTCCCGTGTCGCGCCTCATGGAGGGCGAGATTCAGAAGCTCATCCGCATGGAGGAGCGTCTGCACATGCGCGTGGTCGGCCAGGACGAAGCCGTGCGCGCGGTCTCCGAGGCCGTTCGCCGCGCGCGCGCCGGACTTCAGGATCCGAACCGCCCGCTCGGGTCGTTCCTGTTCCTGGGTCCGACCGGTGTCGGCAAGACCGAGCTCGCGCGGGCTCTCGCCGAGTTCCTGTTCGACGACGAGCGCGCGATGGTGCGGATCGACATGTCCGAGTACCAGGAGAAGCACACGGTTGCACGACTCGTCGGCGCGCCTCCGGGCTACGTCGGGTATGAAGAGGGCGGCTCGCTCACCGAGGCCGTGCGCCGGCGCCCGTATTGCGTGGTGCTGTTCGACGAGGTCGAGAAGGCGCATTCGGACGTGTTGAACGTCCTGCTCCAGCTCCTCGACGACGGGCGGCTCACGGACGGGCAGGGGCGCACGGTGGACTTCAAGAATGCGCTCGTCATCATGACGTCGAACCTGGGGTCGGATGCGGTCCGCGAGCTCGCGGACGACCGCGAGGCGATGGTCCGCGCCGTGCAGGAGGCGCTGCGCGCGCACTTCCGTCCGGAGCTCCTGAACCGGATCGACGAGGTCGTGATCTTCGAGGCGCTCGATCTCGAGCACACGAAGGCGATCGTCCGGATTCAGCTTTCGAAGCTCCAGAAGATGACCGCGGAGCGGGGCGTCACGCTCGAGGCGACCGATCGCGCGGTCGAGGCGATCGCGCGCGAGGGCTACGATCCGGCGTACGGGGCGCGGCCGCTCAAGCGCACGCTCCAGAAGGAGATCCAGAACCCGTTGGCACTCAAGATGCTCCAGGGCACGTTCAAGCCGGGCACGAAGGTGCGCGTCGACTACAAGGACCGCGAGTTCGTGTTCGAGGCGGTGCCGGCCGAGCCGCCGGGGGTTGCGGCGACTCCGGCGCGGGCCTAGAAACACGGCCTTGAAGGACCCTTGAGGTGAGTTCTAGACTTTGAGCCCCGGGATTTCCGGGGCTCTTCCATTCCTCCAGACCCACCGGCCCTCGCCCGAGGCTCGTCATGAAGCTCCGCATGTTGTTCCTGCCCGCACTCGCGGTCGCGATCGGGGGATGCTCCGGCTCCGTCACGACCCCTGACTACAAGATCGTCGTCGATTCACGCTCGGCCCACCCCAATTCCTCTCTCGCGGCGGAACAGGCCCCGGGTGGGATCGCGGTCGATCTCGGCGTGGGCCGCGTGACCCGCATCGACAGGCTCATCCGCGGGCGATTGAGCCTGGACGGTCAGGCGCCCGAGGAGTGGGAGGAGATCCGGGAGACCGTCCTTCTGTCGGTCGTGGGAACCGTCGAGTTGAATGGCCTGACGTATGCCATCGAGAAACAGGCGGAAGGCGAACACACCGAGAGCGAAAACTGGTTTCGCCAGGACCGCTCCGGTCTCTACCTGCTCGCCGGTGGATCGGAGCGCGACGCGCGTACGGACGGCGTCACGCTCGGCGACGCGGTCGCGTCGGCGTGGACGCCGGAGGTCGATCGTGCCGTCGCGGATGCGATCGAGTCGAGGATTCCGGACGAGTCTCGCCGCGCGGCGTTTCGGGAAGCCGCACGTCTCTTGCGGGTGAAGCTCGAGGCCGTCGAAGCGGCGCGCCGTTTCGTCGCCAGCGGACCCGCCGTGAGTCTCGCGCAGCCGCCCGGCGGAATCGCTCCGGGCGAGATCACATTCCTCCGCTATCCGATGCGGCCCGGCGCGCAGTGGGACGGCCGGGTTGGATTCAACGTCTGGACCGTCGAGGGGCACGACAACCTGGCGACCGCCGCCGGCCGTTTTCGAGCGGCTCGTTTGAGCATCGTTGTGACGGATGCGTTCGGCCCGAACGATCGCGCCCTCACCTGGTGGGGAACCCCGGGAGAGACCCAGCGCGCCTACCATCTCGAACTGGACGCGACCGACGAAACGGGGAACGTGATCGGCACGTTCGAATTCGAGGACACCTACGCTCTGGCCGAATACGTCGCAGGCGGCGCGCCCTGAGCGCGCCGCTGTCCTGGCGATCAGCGATACGCGGACTTCATGCTTCCCCAGCTTTTAGCCTGCGTCCGCACCGGAGCTGATCCGCAGTAGAGCAGCGTGACGAAGTCCCGCCAGAGGAGTCCATCCTCGTCATAGAAGCTTGCCTGATACCTGCCCGCGCGGCCCGCGATGCGGATCGTGACCGGCGGGCCAAGCTCGAAGACGGAGGGCGGCACGCATCCATTGAGGACGATTGCCCCCGGTTCCTCCTCCATCGGTTCCCACGTCCACCCGGGCGGAGCCTCGCAGCCCAGGATTGGGACGGGAGGAAGATTGCGTTCGGGCGACGCCAGCGGCCGAATCTCAGTCGTGCAGATCTGGTTGAACCCCTTGTTCCAAACGCAAATGACGATGCCCGTCTCGGGTGGCGAGTAGGAGAGCGAATCGCAATCGATCTGCGGAAGGTGATCGCCCGCGGTTGCGGCTTTGCTGAGTGTGAGACCGAAGAGGAAGAGGCAGAGCGGGAGTCCGAGCCTGATCAGGGGGTTCATGGGGTGACCCTCCGTGGGGAGCACGCGTCCAGCCCCTTTACTCCCGGTCCCGGCACGTAGTTCCAGCGGCCATCGGGATGGCCTCCCGCCTGGAACCCTAACGCCCGGTCTTCGCACTCCAGAAGACGACCTTGCCCTTGGGCGGCTGCTTCGCCTCGAGCAGCGCCTGATTCGCCCCCCGCCACAGCTCGTCCGCCGACTCGGCGTCGTCGGGAAAAAGCGCGGCCCCGAGCGACACCGTGACACTCACCCGATGCTCCTGCTGGTCGAGCCCGGTCACGCGCTGATCGTGCTCGGCCACGGCCTGCCTCAGACGTTCGGCGATCATCGCCGCGTCTTCGCGGTCGAGCGGGGACGTGAGGAGCACGGCGAATTCCTCCCCGCCCCAGCGCGCCACCGAGTCGAACGGCCGCACGGTCCGCCTGAGGAGGCGCGCGACGCTTCGCAGCACGTCGTTTCCTCCCTCGTAGCCGTAGACCGTGTTGAAGCGTTTGAAGTCGTCGATGTCCGCGATCACGAGCGCCATGGACTTCCCTTCGCGCTTCGCACGCGCCACTTCGTTCGCGAGCGCCTGGCGGAAGAACGCCGTGTTGTACGCGCCCGTCATGGGATCCACGAACACGAGCCGCTCGAGCCGCTGCGCGCGATCGACGAGCCGCGAGAAGTTCTCGGCCAGGAACGAAAGCATCGAGAGCCGCTCGGGCGTGAACGATCCGGGATCGGCGCGCCGCACTTCGAGCACGCCGAGAAGCCCGGAAGCGGGGGACTGGATGCGAACCGCAGCGACCGCGCGCGCGTGCACGGCTGCAGCGGCGGCGCGCGCCTCCGGAAGCGCGAGCGCGTCGTCGGCAACGAGCAGGAGATCGCGCGCGAGCACCGCATCGCCGGACCACGGGCGCAGGATCTCGCTTTCGCCGGGCGGAGGCGTGTAGGCGCCGGTGGCATCGGACGGCTCGACCGCGGGAAAGAACGCGGCCGCGTCGGCGTCGAGCAACTCGCGCGCGGTGTGGAGCAGGAGCCCGATCAGCTCCGCAGGGCCTGACGGCAGGCGGCCGTCGTCTTGAATGAGCGATTCCTCGAGCCCGTGCAGCCGGCGGAGACGCTCGGCGGTCGCGACCGCGCGCAGGGCTACTAGGGCCCGTGGATGCGCCGCAAGCCCCGGCGGAAGCACGGGCGACGGGAAACGAAGCGCGACCGTCTCGTGCGAGTCCTGACGCTGAAAGCGGAGCACGCGCTCGTCGCCTTCGACACGATCGGGCAGGCGCTCGAAGAGACCGGCTTCGGTGAGGCGTGCGAGCGCGGTCAGCGCGATGCGCTCTTGCTCGCGCGCGTCACCGCTCGCGAGTGCGCGTTCGACGCGCGCGCGATCGGCCGCGGAGAGTCCCGCGCGCGGCATGACGCGCGCGAGGAACGTTTGAAATGAAATCGGCTCCCGTCTCATCGTGGCGAAGGGTTCCCGACCCCAGGCGGGTCTTGCCCGCTCCTCCGCCGGGGGAGCGGGTGCGAACAACGAACTTCCCTTCGTCCCTGTTTGCGACTCGCGGGCAGGCCCCCCGTCCGGGGGCTCGAGGCTTCCAATTCCTTGTCGAATCGGGTCTTGCGGGCCAAACAGGCTGGGCAATGAGGTTCGGCGCCGGCTGCGACCGTTTCAATTCTAACAGCACGCGCCCGCGAGCTCGCGGGCCGTTTTGCGGAGGGCCGTCCGCTTGGTCCGCCCCTACCCCTGTGCTATCGTCCCGACGCTTGCAGGAACACAAGTTGCGGGGAGAGAGGCCCGGGAAGGCCCCGGGGAATCGCACGCCCCGTCCGCCCGAGGCGCCTTCCACGTCCGAATGATCCTTTCCCAGCTCCTCAATCCCGAAGCGGTCAGCGTCCACCTCAAGGCCCGGACAAAGAAGGATGTGATCGTCGAGCTCGTCTGGCTCCTCGAGAAGGCCCATTCCGTCCAGTCCGGAGGGGACATCCTCGAGCGCGTGCTCAAGCGCGAGGCGATGATGACGACCGGAATCGGAAACGGCATCGCGATTCCGCACGGCAAGTCGAAGACCGTGGATCATCTGATCGCCGCCTGCGGGGTCTCGCGCGAGGGGATCGACTTCGCCGCCGAGGACAAGCAGCCCGCTTCGCTCTTCATCCTGCTCGTCACACCCGAGAACGTGGGCGGGCCCCACGTGAAAGTGCTCGCGAACATCTCGAGGCTCCTCAAGGAGGACAAGGTGCGCGAGTCCCTGAAAGCCGCCGAATCTCCCCAGGCCTTCCTGCAGCTCCTGCGCGACGCCGAAGCAAAGTATCTCTGACCTCGCGATGGGCCCGTTCCTCGGTCCGGTGGCCAGCGCGCTTCTCGCCGCACTCGCCGCCGGGCTCGTGCTCGGGGTCCTCCGTCTCGGAAGCGTGTCGCTCGACTGGTGGCGTGCGCGCACTGCGCCGCGGGGCGCCGTTGCCGAACCGGCTCCGCCGACCGAGTCGGCGGCACCGAAGGAATCGTCCTCGGCGTCTGCTGTCCCAGGGCCTCCCATCGATCCCGGCGCCTTCCGGCGCTCGGCGAGCGCGCTCGCGCTCCTTGCGTGGGTGGGCGCGCTGCTCCTGGCGCTTGGTCATGCGTCCGAAGCCGCGCCACCGTCTCGTCCCCACACGCTGGCTTCGCTGATCGGATCCGCACTTCAGGCACTCGTGTTCGGCGTTGCCGCGGCGTCGGTCGCCGCAGTGTTCGAGCGCGCGCTCGGCATGGTGCTGCACCGGCTCGGACGACCGGACCGCATGCCCGAGCCCGGGCTTTCGCTCGCCGAGCTCTGGCGGAACGCACGCGCCGCGCTCCCCGGCCACGAGCGCACGCGCGAGCCGCTCGGCGCTGGGCTTGCGACGAGCCTCGTCTTCGCGTCGGCAATCGGTGTCTGGAGCGTGCTCGTCTCCGCGGTCGCGGGGCATCCGCCGCCCGCGCTCGCGCTCGTCGCCGGGGGCTCGCTCCTCTCGCTTCCGCTCGCCTACGCGGTCGCGGCCGATCGCACGCCGGACCCGGGTCGCGCCCGGCGCCGCCAGGACACCGCCCTTCGTCAGCTCCTCGTCGCGCCGGTCTGGGCGCTCGCCCTCCTCGTGCTCGCCACGCCCTCCGTTTCGCCGGCGGCCCGGATTGCGGGAATCGTGGCTCTCGCGCTCGTTTCGGGCGCCACGCTTCCCGGAGTCGTCCCGCCCGCGAGCGCGTTCTTGTTTCCCACGCGCGGCGACGCGGACGCGCCCGACGCCGCGGTGCGGTTGTTCACCGATGCCGCGCACTACGCCTGGCTTTCGGCGTGGGCGCTCGGTCTTGCGCTTGCGATCACGACGTTCAAGCCGACGCCCGCGAATGTCGCCGGAACCGCGCTCGGCTTGCTGCTGCTGCTGCTCATCGCGCGCCGCTTTCCGCGCCCGTCGTGGCTGCTGCGCGGCAGGTTCGCCGAAGGCCGGCATGTCGGGCCTGCCGCGGAGCAAAACCCATGAACCCCGCGCTCGATCCCGCCGTCGATTACGTCCGCGCCCTGCCGTGGGTGCCGTCGATCCTTGCGGCCGGCGCGATCGCGCTCGTGTGCGCGATCTTCGCGCTCGCGCGCCGCCATCCCGGCGAAGCGGGTCTCGGTCTCGGAGCCGCGGGTCTTGCGCTTCTCCTCGTGCTCGCCGAGCTCGGACGTCCCACGCTCGGACTCTCGCTCCTCTGGGTCGCTGTGCTGGTCGGCACAGGTGCGGCCTTCGTCGCGGGGACCGCACGCGCGGTGCCCGGTGCCCCGCGCGTCGCGCCCGGGAACGAGCAGCGCCTGCTCGCAATCGGCATCGCCGGTCTTCTCATGGGCTCGCTCACGGTCGCGGCCCTTGCGGTCGACTGGCCCGAGTTCGACCCCGCGGTTGTCTCGACGATCGGTGTCGCGGCTGCGATCGGTGCGGCCGGAATCGTGGGCCTCCTCACGCGCCGTCACTGGCTCGGCATCCTGCTCGGCGGTGAGGTCGTCGTGTTCGGTCTCGCGGTCGCGGCGGCGGCGCTCCCGGGTGCAGCCGGACCCGGCGCCAATGCCTGGGCGGCGCTCCTCCTCGCGTGGGCGTGGGCGCTCGGTGTCGCCGGGCTCGCGCTCGTTCAGACCGCCCTCGCGCGCGGACACGGGCCGTGGGTCGAGCCGTTCGAGGATTCCTCCCCGTGACCTGCCCGCGCTGCCAGACCGCAAACCCGGACGAGCACCGCTTCTGCTCGCAGTGCGGCGTGCGCTTGATCGAGCACAGCGCAGCCCTTGCGGGAAGCCTGCGCGATCAGCTCCAGCGCGGGCTCTCGCGCCTCGTCGAAGGCGAGTGGGGTCAGGCGCGCGAGCAGTTCCGGCGCTGTCTCGAGCTCGATCCCTCGCACGGGCCGTCGGCGCTCTATCTCGGACTCGTCGACTGTCTCGAAGGCGCACCGTCGCGCGCTCGCGAGCATCTGCGTCGCGCAGTCGAGCTCGATCCCGAGCTCGTGAATGGCTGGCTCCTGCTCGGCCTCATGGCCGAATCCGAGGAGGATTACGCGGAGGCCGTCGAGTGCATGAGCCGTGCGGCGCTCCTCGAGCCGAATGCGATGCTCGCGCGCGCGCGCCTCGCCTATCTCGCGACCGCGCGCGTCGATTACGAAGCGGCGCTGCCGGAGCTCCGGCGCTGGGCCGAAGCGCAGCCCGAGGAGAGTGCCCCGCTCCTTCATCTGGCCTCCGCGCTCTTCGAGCTCGAGGAGTGGTCGGAAGCCGCACAGGTGCTCGATCGCGCGCTCTCGCTCGAGCCGCAGTCCGCAGCCCTCCATCGCCGGCGCGGCGATTTGTGTCGCCGCGTCGGGGAGCGCGAGCGGGCGGTCGAGCACTATGCGGCAGCACTCGAGCTCGACCCTGAGGACGACGAGACCCGGCAGAAGCGCGCGCTTCTTCTCGCCGATCTCGATCGCGTGGACGAAGCGCTCGCCGAGCTCGCCGAGGTCCTGAGACGCGACGACACGAACGCGGTCGCGCACTATCACCGCGGCCTCCTCCTCTATACGGAGAAGGACGACCTCGACGCGGCGCTCGCTGCCCTCGACCGCGCGCTCGAGCTCGATCCCGAGGACGCGACCGCGCGGCTCATCCGCCAGGAGCTCTTGCTCGAACGCGGCGAGCCGGAGGAGCACTGACATGGAACGCCCCGCCGTCCTGATTGGGCGCGCCGTGAAGCAAACGCTGCGCGGTCTCTTCACCGTGTCGCGCGCGCTCGAGCGCGTCGACCGCGCGTTCGTGACCGGGCCCGGACGGTCGCTCCTCGTGATTGGCCGCGCGTTCGCGCAGGGATTGGCGCGCGCCCACCAGGGGAGCGCGCAGGACATGGCGCTTCTCTATCTGGCCGGGCTCGCGCTCCTCCTGATCGGCCGGCTCTTCGGAACCTGACGTGATCCCGGACCCGACGTGATCCCGGACCCGACGCGCCACGTCCCCGGTCCGTGGCCGCCCCTTGCGCACGTCGGTCCGTTTCCCGGCGACTACGATCCGCCCGGACCCCTCGTGCTCACGGTCCTGCTTCCGCTCCTGGGTGCGATCGTCACGCTCATCCTGCCGTCGAAGTGGGCGCGGATCGCCGCGCGCGTCGGGGCGCTGTGGACGATGCCGGGCGCGTTCTTCCTCATCGCGGCCGTGTGGTTCGGCGGCTCGGGACAGGCGGGGGACGTGCGATGGCTCGAGCGCCTGCCGGGCGGCGGCGGGCTCGTGCTCTCGATCTGGAATCTCGTTCCCGCGCTCGCGTTCGGATTGACCGCGCCGATCGCGCTCCTCCTTCCCGAGTCGCGCGATTGGGAGCCGGCGCGCACGGGATGGCTCCTCTTTTTTGCGGCCGGTTGCCAGTGCGCGCTGCTTGCGGGCGGGCCCGGCGTCGCAGCGCTCGGCTGGCTCGCGGGGACGTGGGCGCTCTTCTTCCTGCTCGGTCACCAGGACGCGGCTGGACAAGGGGAGCGCGCGGTCGGTCCGTTCGTCGCGCATGCCGTCGCGTCGACCGCGGTGTTCGTCGCGAGTCTGGCACCTGCGTTCGTGCCGGCGCTCTTCGTCGCGGGTGCGATTCGGATGGGGATCGCGCCTTTTCACGCGATGCTCGCGCGCACGTTCGAGGTGCTTCCGGTGGGAGCGTTGCTCCTCCTCGGTGTCGGCTTTCTCGCGACCGGCCTGCGCGCGGTGCACGACGGCCTGCTCGCGATCGCAAGCTTGGGCTCGCCGCTCGACGAGGCGGTCGCGTTCGCGAGTGCCGCCGCAGCGCTCTGGGCGGGTCTTCTCGCCCTCTCGCAGGACGACGTGAAACGCCGCCTGGCCGGCTTTCTCTCGGCCCAGGCCGCCGTGTGGTGCGGACTCCTCGCCGCGCTCGAGCCGGACCGCGGGCGCGCGGTTGTCGGAAGCTGGGCGCTCGTCACGCTGCTCGCGCTCCTTGCGCTCGTCGTGGGTTACGCGCAGCTCTGGGCGTTCACGCGCACCAGTGACTTGCGCGCGTACGGCGGACTCGCGCGGCACGCGTTCCTGCGCTCCGTGCTCCTCGTGCTCGCGCTCTCGGCGTTCGTGCTCGCGCCACTCCTCGCGGCGCGCGGGCTTCCGCTCGGTGCGCTCGCGGGGGTGGTGTACGAGCGGCCGATCGTCGGGACGGCTCTCGTCCTCGGATGGGCGTTCGGCCTCTTAGGGATCGGCCTTGCGGTGTATCGCACGATCCGCGGAACGCCGCCGAGCCCGGTCGCGGCGCCCGAGCTCTCCGTGCGCGAGTGGGTGTTCGTGGCTTCGCTCGCGGCTCTCCTCTTCTATCTCGCGGAGCTGCGCGCGCCGCTCGGCGGCCTCGGTGGCCTCTGGCCGGTCCTTCTTGCGGGAGCGGTGCCGTGATCGCGCGTGCGCTCGACCGCTCGGCGACGATCGCGACGGCCCTCCTCGGCACGGCCCTCCTCGTGCTCGCCGTGCGCGGCGCGGTCACGCCCGCTCCCCCGATCGCGCTCGATGCGTCCGGGACCTGGGCCGACGACGGCTGGTCGCGCGGCGCGCGCGGCGCCCTCCTGTTCGCGACCGGACTTGCGGTTCTCGGGCTCGTGCGTGTGGCCGGGCCGCGCCGGCTGCTGGCGGCCGCGGTCCTGTCGCTCGCGGCGCTCGCGTTCGCGGTCTCGGCGGCGGCGCTCGATCTCACCGGGCTCTGGGCGGGGATCGCGTTTGCGACCGCACTCTCGCCGCTCGCGGTCGTTGCGGCCGATCCGCGCCGCACGGCCGCGCGCCACGCGCTCGCGGTGGCACTCCTCGGGGGGCTCGCGACGGGAGTGCTGGCGGTCGCGTTTCTCACCCTCACGGCACTCGCCGGCTCGACGCATTCGCTCGAGATTGGCTTTCTGGTGGCGCGGCTCGAAGACGCCTCGCCGCTTGCGCTCACCGCGGTGCGCGCAACGGCGGTCGCGGTCGCAATGCTCGCGGCGTGGGCGCCGTTTCATCTTGGGCTGCCGGAGCTCTGGGGCGAGGGCTCCGCCCCGCTTGCGGGATGGCTCGCGGTCGTGTGGCCGTGGGCGGGCTGGAGCGTGATCGTCCGGCTCTCGAACGGTCTCTTCCCGGCGCTCGAGGACTGGGGGCTCGACGGTGCGACCGCGGTGAGCCTCTTCCTCGTGCTCGGGGCGATCGTGCCCGCCTCGGCCGCGCTCGCGGAACAGCGCGCGGGAAGAATGCTGGCACTCCTCGGCGCGGGCACGCTGTCCGAGCTCCTGCTCGCGGTCCACACGCAGGGGATCGCGGCCGCGAGTGTCGCGGGAGGACTCTGGGGCTACGCGCTCGCCTGGGTCTGCGGCTCGGCCGCACTCGCGGGCGCGCGCGGGCGTGCGGGCAGCGATGCGATTGCCGATCTCTCGGGCCTCGCGCGGCGCGTGCCGCGCACGAGTCTTGCGCTCGCGGCCGCCGTCCTCCTGTGGGCGGGACTGCCCGGAACGTTCTCGCTCGCCGTGCGCTGGCAGCTCTGGCAGGAGGCGATCGCACCGGATGCGGGCGCCTCGCCGTTTGCGCTCTTCACGGTCGCGGTCGGGGGGCTCTTGCGGGTTCTCGTCGCCGCACGGCTCCTCCAGGTGCTCTACTTCCGCGCGCCGGCCGCCGACGCCGCGATCCGTCCCGTGCTTCCGGGCGCGCGCGTGCGCTGGGCGATCGTGTTCGTGGTGGCACTTGCGCTCGAGTTCGCGCTCGGTCTCGGGCCCGAAGTCTGGCGTGCACCGCTCGTCGCACCGGGACCCGTGTTGCGCGGAGGCTGAGCCCGCCCGCATACTGCCGGCGTCCGGCCGTCCCGGCCCACCCATTCCCGGAGGTTGCTTGGAGTCGATCGAAACCCCGCTCGCCATCCTGCGCTGGAGCGGGGTCCTCCTTGCCGGTGCCGCTGCGTTCCTGTTCGTCCGCGAGTTCGCCGGCCCGCCCCGCAAGCCCACCCGCACGAAGCTCCTCCTGCTCGTCGCCGCGATTGCCGTCTGGACGGTGGCACTCCTCGGGCGCGGGATCGAGCTCGGCACCGTCCCGCTCGTGACGAGCTGGGAGGCGCTCTTCTTCTACGCGTGGCTCTTGCTCGTCGTGTTCCTCCTCTTCGTGCGCGAGGAGGCGCACCGCACGATCGGCGTGTTCCTGGTTCCGCTCGCGGTCACACTCGGCGCGCTCGCAAGCCTCCTCATGGAGCCGCCGGCGCAGGTCAGCACGCTGTTCCAGAACCGCCTGTTCGCGCTCCACACGGTCACACTCTTCCTCGGTTATTCGGCGCTCTCGATCGCGTTCTGCGCGGGTGTGATGTATCTCCTCCTGTTCGACGAGATCGCGCACAAGAAGGTCGGGCGGATGTTCGCGCGCCTGCCGTCGCTCGACGACCTGGACCGGCTCGGCTTCCGCACCGTCACGCTCGGGTTTTCACTTTTGACGATCGGGATCCTGGTCGGAATGGCGTGGGCGAAGAGCGAGTGGGGTGTGGCGTGGGTCTGGGAGCCCAAGAGCGTGTGGACGCTTCTCTCGTGGGGCGTCTATCTCGCATATCTCGTCGCGCGCTCGCGCGCGGGTTGGCAGGGACAGCGCGCGGCCTGGCTTGCGGCCGTTGGATTTGCGTTGAGCATCGTGACCCTGATCGGGACGAACGCGCTCTTGGGCGCGGGTCGTCACGTGTTCTAGGACGGGGGCGCACCGTGCCGCACATCCTGGTCGTCGGCCTCTCGCACCACACGGCCCCGCTCGACGTGCGCGAGAAGCTCGCGCTCACGCCCGAAGAGACGCCCGATGCGCTCGCGCGCGTCCGGGCGCGCCCCGGCGTGCGCGAAGCCGCACTCGTCTCGACCTGTAACCGGAGCGAGCTCTACGCCGTGACCGACACCTATCACGGCGGTCGCGAAGAGCTCGAAAAGGGAATCGCCGAGATCGCGCTCCCGCACGGCGGCGTCTCCGACGAGTACCTGTATCGCCTCGAGGGGGCCGCCGTCGTGCGGCATCTCTTCAGGGTCGCGGGCTCGCTCGATGCGCTCGTGGTCGGCGAGCCGCAGATCCTGGGACAGGTGAAGGACGCGTTCCGCATGGCGCAGGAGTCGAGTGCCGTCGGTCCGATCGTCGACCGCATGTTCCGCCAGGCGCTCGAAGTCGGAAAGCGCGTGCGCGCCGAGACCGAGATCGGCGCGTACGCCGTGTCGGTCTCCTACGCCGCGGTCGAGCTCGCGAAAAAGATCTTCGGATCTCTCACCGGGCGCGCGGCGCTCATCATCGGTGCGGGCGAGACGGGCGAGCTCACGATGCGGCATTTGAGGAACGCCGGCGTCTCGGACCTCCTGGTCGCAAACCGGACCATTGGAACCGCCGAAGCGCTCGCGGGCGAGCTCGGTGCGCGGCCGCTCCGGCTCGGCGATCTCGAGGAGGCGCTCCGGCAGGTCGACATCGTGATCTCCTCGACCGGGGCCGCGGCTCCGATCCTCGACCGGCGCACGGTCGAGCGCACGATGAAGGAGCGCCGCGGACGCCCGCTCTTTCTCATCGACATTGCGGTCCCGCGCGACATCGATCCCGCGTGCGGATCGGTCTACAACGTGTTCCTGTACAACATCGACGATCTGGGACGCGTGGTCGCGGGCAATCGCGAGCGCCGCCTCGAGGAAGCCGAGCGCGCGCTCGACATCGTGAATCAGGAGGTCGGGCGCTTCATGCGCTGGTTCGAGGGGCTCGAGACGGTGCCGACAATCGTGGCCCTCCGCGAGCGGCTCGAAGCCGTGCGGGACGAGGAGACGGAGAAAATCCTCAAGCGTCTCGAGCATCTCTCCGAGCGGGACCGGAAGCTCGTCGAACAGTTCGGGGAGACGCTCCTCCACCGCATGCTCCACGGGCCGACCGCACAGCTCCGCCACGTCGGGTCGGGCGAGCGCGGACTCGAGCTCGCGAGCGCTCTGCGTTATCTCTTCCGACTCGAGGAGGGTCAGGGTGGGGAGCCCGGATCCGAAGACCGGAAAGACGAACGGGGCGGCTGAGCCGCCCCGCGGGTCCGCTCGACGCGGACGTGCTTCGATCGATGGTGCGCCGCCTAGGAATCGAACCTAGAACCTAGTGATTAAGAGTCACTTGCTCTGCCAATTGAGCTAGCGGCGCGGGGAAAACAGGTTATCTTGCCCGGGTGGAACGGCACGCGGCCGTCGAGCAAGAGGCAACGGGAATCTAAGATCGCGCCCCTTCGGGCGTCAAGGCGAAAGAGGGAGGGCGGGGTCTGGCACGCACGCGAACGTTCCTCGGTGTGTTCCTGCGCTACTGGGTTCCGGTCTTCGCATACGTCACGCTCATCTTCGCCCTGTCGTCGATCGCGAACCTGCGCCCGCCGATCAGGACGAACTACGCGGACAAGCTCGCGCACCTTGTCGAGTATGCGATTCTGGGGACGCTCCTCGCCCGGGCGTTCCGAGGATCGCGTGCTTTTCCCTCGGCGATCGCGTGCTCACTGCTCGCGGTCATCACGGGCTTCGCGACCGGCATTGCCGACGAGCTTTTCCAGGAGCACGTGCCGGGACGGATCTCGAGCGCGCTCGACTTCGTGTTCGATTCGGTGGGCGTGGTTCTGGGACAGCTCCTGTACGCGCTCCTGGCGCGGCACGACGATTGAGAGGAAGCGGGGACACGTGGACGGAAGCGGGGGATCGCGATGAAGTTCCAGGCGCCGCGCGGCACGCAGGACGTGCTGCCCGACCGGGTCGAAGGCTGGCAGGCGCTCGAGGATCGCGCACGCGCGATCTCGACCCGCCACGGCTATAAGGAGATCCGGACTCCGCTCTTCGAGGCGACCGAGCTCTTCCTGCGCGGCGTGGGGGAGACGACCGACATCGTGACCAAGGAGATGTACACGTTCGCCGATCGGAAGGGCCGCTCGCTCACGCTGAGGCCCGAGAACACGGCCGGAGTCATGCGCGCGCTGGTCGAGCACGGACTCGTCCAGCCCGGGCGCATCCACCGCCTGTGGTATGTCGGTCCCATGTTCCGCTACGACCGCCCGCAGGCCGGACGCTACCGGCAGTTCTATCAGTGGGGAGCGGAGTGCGTGGGGACTGCGAGCCCCAACGCCGACGTCGAGATCATCCTCCTCCTCGTCGACTACCTGGCGTCCTTCGGGCTCGCCGACACCGAGGTGCTGCTCAACTCGGTCGGCCACCCGGGATGCCGGCCCGCGTACCAGGAGAAGCTTCGCGCGTACTTGAAGCCGCATCTCGACACGATGTGTCCGGATTGCAAGGTGCGCTTCGAGAAGAACCCGCTGCGCGTGCTCGATTGCAAGATCCCGCACGACCGGGCGATCGCCGAAGGCATCCCATCGATTCTCGATTCGCTGTGTGCGGAGTGCCGCGCGCACTTCGATGCCGTGCAGCAGGGGCTCGCGGAACTCGGGGTCAAGTTCACGCTCGATCCGAGGCTCGTGCGCGGGCTCGACTACTACACGCGCACCGCCTTCGAGGTCCACGACCAGAACCGCAGTGCGCAGTCGGCGCTCGGCGGCGGCGGACGTTACGACGGACTCATCGAGGATGTGGGCGGGCCCTCCACGCCGGGGGTGGGCTTCTCGGCCGGGATCGAGCGGATCCTGAGCGCGCTCGAAACGCAGGGGCGCGTGCCGAAGAGCGCGTCGCGTCTTCTGTATCTGGCGCGTGTCGGTGGCGCCGACGTCGAGCGCGCCGCCCTCGCGCTCGCGCGTTCGCTTCGCACGGAGCACGAGGTGAGCTACGACTACGAATCCGGGAAGGGTTTGAAGCACCAGCTCGAGCGCGCGGACAAGCTCTCCGCACGGTTTGCGCTCATTCTGGGCGAGGACGAGCTCGCGGCCGGGGAGGTCACGGTCAAGGACCTTACGAGCGGAACGCAGGAGCGCGTGCGCACGTCCGAACTTTCAGCCCGTCTCGGGGCCCGACTCGCAACCCCGCTCGCCCCGGAGGCCGCGCGATGAGCTCCGCCCCGACGCCGCGCGCCGAGAATCTCCCGCCGCTCGAAACGCTCGGCGACTGGGAGAGGACGCACACGTGCGGCGAGCTCGACGCCGATCACGCGAAGGAAGCCGTCACCCTCATGGGCTGGGTCCATCGCGTGCGCGATCACGGCGGCGTCCTGTTCGTCGACCTGCGCGACCGCTACGGCCAGACGCAGGTCGTCGTCGCCCCGGGCCAGACGCGCGCGGACGTGGTCGAGAAGGCGCGCCACCTGGGCAGCGAGTGGGTGGTCGCCGTGCGCGGGGTCGTGGCGCGCCGCCCGGGCGAGGCGGTGAACGCACAGCTCCCGACGGGCGAAATCGAAGTCCACGTCGAGGAGCTTCGAATCCTCAACTCGGCCGAGACGCCGCCGTTTCCGGTCGCGGACGACATCGACGTCTCCGAGGACCTGCGCCTCAAGTACCGCTACCTCGATCTCCGTCGGCCCCGGCTCAAGGACACGATTCTCCTGCGGCACAAGGCGGCGCTCGAGACGCGGCTCTACCTGTCGGGGCGTGGCTTCATCGAGATCGAAACGCCGATGCTCGTCAAGCCGACGCCCGAAGGCGCGCGCGACTACATCGTGCCGAGCCGGATCCATCACGGAAAGTGGTACGCGCTTCCGCAGTCGCCGCAGATCTACAAACAGATCCTCATGGTCTCGGGGTTCGACAAGTATTTCCAGCTCGCACGCTGCCTGCGCGACGAGGACCTGCGCGCGGATCGCCAGCCCGAGCACACGCAGATCGACCTCGAGATGTCGTTCGTTCGCGAAGAGGACGTGTTCGACGTGGTCGAGGGGCTGTACCGGCACCTGTGGCGCAAGTGCCTCGACGTCGACGTGCCGATTCCGTTCCCGCGGCTCACGTTCGCGGAAGCGATGGGACGCTTCGGGTCGGACAAGCCCGACCTTCGCTTCGCGCTCGAGCTTTCGGACGTGAGCGCGGCGGCCGAAGCTTCGGGGGCCGCGTTCCTGCGCCAGGCGGTCGCGAAGGGGGGCCGCGTCATGGGCCTTGCGGCACCCGGACGCGCGCAGCTCTCACGCAAGGAGATCGACGCTCTCGAGGACATCGCGAAGCGGAACGGCGCTCCGGGCCTTGCGTGGATGAAGCGCACGGCGGACGGATGGGACGGTGCGTCCGCAAAGTTCTTCTCGGGCGACCACGCGGGTGCCGGTCAGGAGCTCGTGCGCCTCCTCTCCGCGCAGGCGGGCGATCTCGTGATGCTCGTTGCGGGCGAGTGGGAGGCCGCGTGCAAGGCGCTCGGTGCGGTGCGTCTCGAGCTCGGCCGTGCCACGCTTGCCGCGACCGGACGGGCGGGGGAATGGCGTTTCCTGTGGGTGCGCGACTTTCCGCTCTTCGAAGCCGACGGGCACGGCGGGTGGGGACCGAGGCACAATCCGTTCGTGTTCCCGCGGGAGGAGGATCTAGCGTACATCGAGTCGGATCCCGCGCGCGTGCACGGACGGCTCTACGACGTCGTGCTGAACGGAAACGAGCTCGGCTCGGGCGGCGTGCGCATTCATCGTCCGGACATCCAGGCGCGCGTGTTCCGCCGCATCGGACTCTCGGCCGCCGAGGCCGAGGAGAAGTTCGGCTTCATGCTCGAGGCGTTCCGCCACGGCGCGCCGCCACACGGCGGCATCGGCATGGGTTTCGACCGGATCGTGATGCTCATGGCCGACCGGCCGTCGCTCCGTGACACGATCGCGTTCCCGAAGACCACCTCGGCGGCCTGCCCGATGGACGGGTCGCCTGCGGCGGTCGACCCCGAGACGCTGACCGAGCTCAAGCTCCGCTCGCTCTCCGATCGCGGGTAAGGCGCCGCCCCCGGGCACGGCCGGGCCAAGTCGTGTTCTGACAGCGATCTTGCCCACCTGGATCGGGTCGACCCGGCGAAGCCAACCCGCCGTGGTCTGTGATCTCCGGACTTGCTGCACAGCAACCACTCAGCAGCCACACAGCAAACACAGTCTTCGACGGTCTTTGGAGCGCCGGGGGCTTGTGCCGCGCCTTTCGGACCTGCTATCCTTGTGCGCGTTGCACATTGGAAGATTCCTCAAGGACGTGGACGCTTGCAGCCTGCTCGACACCGTGAAGGGCGTCCCGATTCTTTTGGCACCCGCCGCCTTTTGAGTCGCCTGTCGACCTGATTCCGTCGGTTCCTTCGGTCACAACCCGCCCGACCGGAGGCGTATTTCCGACCACGGTGAAGAACGTCCGCGCATACGGACATCCCCGCCGGTCGGCGCGGCTTTTTGCCGCGCCGATCGGGTCCGTCGTCCGGTCGGGGGGGAGAGCGCCGCACCGCCCGCGGCGGCGAGTCGAACGAGCTCCATTCGGTTTCTGATCGTCGTAACTCTGGAGGATCGTGCATGCGTTTCTGGATCAGAATCTTCGCTGTCCTCGCCGTGCTCGCGACCGCCTCGCCTGCCGCCGCCGTGGACGACTGCGCCGACATCACGATGACGGTGACGGCGTCGTTCCCGAACGACCCGGGCTTCGAAGGCCTGTGGAAGTACTGCGTGACCGGAAGCTGGGACGTCACGAACAACGGCCTGTCGCACATCGACTTCTTCCTCGCGCTCAAGAATCTCGAGTGCATCTGCGATCCGGGAATCGTGAGTTTCCCGGACCCGGCGGGAAGCTCGACCGGCGAAGGCTGCACGTCCTACTACGAGGGGATCTATCAGTGCATGGGCGATCCGAGCATTCCGGCCGAGCTCCGTGCGCCGACGATCAAGTTCGAGCACGACGAGTGCGAGCCCGGAGTCTCGGGCACCGGCACGTGGTGCTTCTATTCACCGCTCCCGCCGGCTCCGCCGACGCTGTACGAGGATGCGGTTGCGATCAAGCACGGCCCGAACACCTGCATCGGTGATCTGTTCGGCGAGATGCCGATCGCCGATTGTTCGACGCCCGCGGCTCCCATGAGCTGGGGCGCGGTGAAGGCGCAGTACCGCTAGAGACGCATACACGGCGATGCCGCCGGCTTCGGCGGGCGCGCCCGACAGAAGCCAAGCCGTACGGCCCGGGGGTCCCTCCGTCCAGGGGCCGCGACGGCGCGATCGGCCCCGCTCTCCCCCGCGGGGCCGTTTCGTTGTATACTGCCCGTCGTTCGGTCGCCCCTCGCGGCGACGCCATCGTTTTCGTTCCCAGTGGTTGCGAGTTTCCGAGCCGGAGGCCTCCCCGGGCCGTCCGTCACGCAACCTTCCCCCGAGACTCCCTGAGGAGATTCCCGCTCATGTCGGCCGAGAAGTTCGCTGTTCCACCCTCGACCAACGTCGCCACGCTCGCCACCCGCGTTCACTCGAATCCGACGCAGGACGAGTTCCGTGCACTCGCGCTCGCCCACACGCCGAACATGGTGAAGACCGGCCGGGGCTCGATGAACAAGGTCGCTTCGATCGCGAAGGCGCGCTCGGCGGCGAACACGTTCGTGATCTCGGACGATCCTTCGAAGCACACGGCGAAGACGATCTCGTCGGCCGATGCGGCGAAGTACATCGAGGCGCAGGAGGCGTACATCTCGACGCGCGAGCTGATCCGCGTGGACGGCTACATCGGCAACCATCCCGAGACGCGCGTGCGCGCCACGCTGTGGATGACGATCGAGGGCGCGAACGTCGCCGCCATGCAGCAGATCCTGTACTTCCCGTCGGATCCCGCGGAGCGCGCGAACTGGGTGCCGGAGTTCCAGATCATCTACACGCCCGGGCTCAAGGCCGAGGGCATGGACAAGAACCGGCTCATCCTGGTCGACGTCGATCAGTACGTGACCCGGGTCATGGGCTCGGACTACTTCGGCGAGTCCAAGAAGGGCGGCCTTCGCATGCTGAACGCGAAGGTGTTCCGGGACGGCGGCCTCGTGCTCCACGCGGGGGCGAAGCTCACGCCCGTCCGCGGATCCGACGGCAAGGCCCAGCGGAAGCTCATCCTGGTGATGGGCGAGAGCGGCACCGGGAAGACGACTTCGACGTTCAGCCCCCAGGGCGACGAGCACGTCGGGTTCAGCGAAAGCATCCAGGACGACATGGTCATGCTGTTCCCCGGCGGCCGCGCCTACGCGACCGAGAACGGATGCTTCGCGATCGCCCACGGCCTGCGCGAGGACAGCGAGCCCATCATCTACCGCGGCGCGGTGGCGCCGAACGCGTGGCTCGAGAACGTCTATCAGAACCCGGCCGGGGAGATGGACTTCCACAAGGGCGCGCTCACGTCCGCCGAAGTGAAGCCGCTCCACGACGCGCTCGCGCGCTCCGGCGTCACCGCCGACGAGCTCACGCGCTACGAGTCGGGCGAGGCGACGTACGCGTGGACGAAGAACAGCCGGGTCATCATTCCGATGTCGGACATCGAGACGGCGGGGGATTCGCTCGACCTTCCCGCCGTGTCCGCGATCGGCGTCTTGAACCGAAACACGAACGTGATCCCGGGCGTGGTCCGGTTCCGGAATCCGGCTCAGGCCGCCGCGTACTTCATGCTCGGCGAGACGATGGGGACGGCCGCTTCGGGGGCGGACGCGGGCAAGGCGAAGCGCTCGCCGTTCACGAATCCGTTCTTCCCGCTTCGAAACGAGCAGATGGCGAACCGCTACATGGAGCTCGCGAAGACGATGCCGCAGGTGTTCAACTTCATGATGAACACCGGTTGGGTCGGCGGCGACGAGAACGACGAGAAGGCCGGCCGTGCGCTCAAGGTGAAGATCCGCCACTCGAGCGCGATCCTGCAGGCGCTTGCCGACGGCACGATCGAGTGGGTCGAGGATCCGGACTTCGGCTACGAGGTCGCGAAGGCGGTGCCGGGCGTGCCGGAGGAGATCCTTCGTCCGAAGACGCTGTACGCGGCGCAGGGTCGGCAGTCGGAGTACGACGAGTGGGTGCGGCGCCTTCGCGAGGAGCGGCGCGCGTACCTGGAAGGATTCCCCGGCATCGATCCGGCGATCATCCAGGCCGTCTAAGATCGCGCCGGGATCCCCCGTGGATCACCCGATCGCCCCGGTGGCCGAGCGGCCCGCCGGGGCGATCGCTTTCGAGGAGACCGACGCATGATGCGGAATTCGTGGTTCCAGCGGGTGGCCAAGTCAACTTCACGCGCGGCCGGCCATCCGAGGGCGTTCCTGGCCGCTACTCTCCTGATCGTGGTCTGGCTCGCGGCGGGGCCGGTGTTTCAGTGGAGCGACACGTGGCAGCTCGTCATCAACACGGCTACGACGATCGCCACGTTCCTCATGGTGTTCCTGATCCAGAACACGCAGAACCGCGACACAGCCGCGATCCAGCTCAAGCTCGACGAAATCATCCGGAGCCTCGAGGGGGCGCACAACGCGCTGCTCGACCTCGAAGAGCTGCACGACGACGAGATCGAGAAAATCCGGAAGCGCTACGAAGTTCTCGCGAAGAAGGCGCGCGCGGAGCTGCGCCGTGGCGGCCACGACACGGGGTCGCCGGAGGTCGCTGCGGATGCCTGAAGTCGCCGCAGGCGACTCTAGCGGTCCTCGCGGATGAGTTTGTAAGGACCGTTCTCGGTCGTGACTGCGATGGGCGGACCCCCCTTGCCCAGGCGCGTCGTGCGGAAGTCGCTCACCTGCTCGATCCGCCCCTCCCACGGGCCGTGCAGCGTGCCGTATTCGACCGTGGCGTTGTAGTCCTTCGGCAGGACGAGCTTCGCCGGCCCGTTCTTCGTCCTCGCCTCGAGGCCTTTCCCTTCGAAACGAGTGCCGGTCAAGGTCACCTTCATCGGACCGTTCTGCGCTTCGGCGAGCACCTCGCCTCCGACCCTGGAAAGTGAGATCGGGCCGTTCTGGCTCGCGAGAATCATCTTGCTCTTCATTTCCGTGACACCGATCGGTCCGTTCGTGGTCGAGAGATCGAGGTTGAGCGAGGCCGGAGCCTCGATCCGGAACGACACACAGACCGACTTCAACTCCTTCGACGTCAGGCCCTCGTCATGGAGGTCCGATTCCGGCGCGACCGAGAGATATCCGTCGCGCGCGACGATGCGGATCGTCGGCAGGAGCGCGCGCGCTTTCGCGTCGGTGTCGGAGCGTGCCTCGACGCGCGCCTTGACGACGAGGCCCGGGCCCGTGCCGGCCGCGACTTCGACGCCGCCGTTCTGGCCCGGCTCGACACGGAGGACTCCGCGCGTCGCGGTGAGCTTGACTTCGCGGACTTCGCACGCGCGGCCGCCGTGGTCCGACCATTCGTTCTCGTCCTTGCACCAGTCCTCCCGCCACGATTCGGGCACCGCGCGCGCGAGCGAGACGGGCAAGGCGAAGAGCGCAACGAACACCAATGCGAGGATTGCGAAGCCGACGCGTTCGATCCGTGCGTGCATGAGTCACCGACCTTTCGAGAGGAGGAGCAAGGCGCGGGAGGGGCGACCCGAGACCGCCTCCTCGTTCGAGCGCTTGGATAGAGCGTGCGGCCTCAGGGTTGGTCCCGAGCAGGCCGAGTCGCCCGGCGGCGGGTCCGGCGGCGGCCGGCCGGTTGACGCTCCGGCACGGCGGGTGCTAGCGTTCGGGCGCAGGGCTCACGGGAACCGGCCGGTCTTCCGGCCCGGATCCGTCAGGAGCCCGCCAAAGGAATGGGTCAACGACACTTGGGCCAAATCGGGGCGCTCCGCCCCACGCGCGAAGGCTCCTGGGCCGGGATCGTCCCCGCCTCTCGGGAGCCCTTTTGCTTTGGTCCCGCCGTGGCCGGTACCGGTCGATTCGTGGCCGGTGACCGGACCTGAGGGGAGACGCCTCCACATCCATGGCTCGCATATTCGTACGCAAGATTGGGATCGAGCACATCGACCCGCTCCATCTGCTCGGACAGAACGATCAGAACCTCCGCCTGATCGAAAACCAGTATCCGGTGCGCATCACGCTGCGCGACTCGACTCTTTCAGTCGCGGGCGACGAAGCGCCGGTCGAGGACGCGACGCGCGTCCTGCGTGAGTTGGTCGGACTCGCCGAGCGCGGCCGCCTGGTCGAGGAGACGGACGTTTCGCGACTCATCGGCTCCGCGCTGTCGAACGGACACGGCGAGGATCGCGCTCCGCACGGGCGCTCGAGCACCACCGCGGAACGCGGCGACGGGAACGGCGACGCACCGTCGGACGAAGTCGCGGGCGACGGCATGACGTACGTCTTCGAGCGGAAGACGCTGCGCGCGCGCACGCCGAACCAGATCCGCTACTTGAAGGCGCTCGAGAGCCACGACGTCGTGTTCGCGATCGGGCCCGCGGGCACCGGGAAGACCTATCTTGCGGTCGCAGCCGCGGTCCACGCGCTCAGGCAGAAGAAGGTCGAGCGCATCGTGCTCGTCCGCCCTGCGGTCGAAGCCGGCGAGAGCCTGGGCTTCCTGCCCGGCGACATGCAGGAGAAGGTGGACCCGTATCTGCGTCCGCTCTACGACGCACTCCAGGACTTGATGCCGTTCGAGAAGATCCGCCGCTTCCTCGAGCTCGGCGTGATCGAGATCGCGCCGCTCGCGTTCATGCGCGGCCGGACGCTCACGAACGCGTTCGTCATCCTGGACGAGGCGCAGAACACGACCGTCCGGCAGATGAAGATGTTCCTCACGCGCCTTGGCACCGGCGCGCGTGCCGCGATCACCGGGGACATCACGCAGATCGATCTCGCGAATCCCGAATCGTCGGGCCTCGTCAAGATCCAGGACATCCTGGCCGGCGTGGCCGACATCAAGTTCATCTACTTCGAGAAGAACGACGTGGTGCGCCACCGGCTGGTGCGCGACATCCTGCGCGCATTCGACGAGTTCCACCGCACGCAGACGAATCCGGACGACGGCAGCGCCGAGCCCCGGGGCTGATCCCCGCCCGCCATGGCGAGCCCTCTTCGTCCCTCCCTGCCCGATCGGGCCGTTCCCGGCCGCGACATCGGTCGCCTGATTCGCCGCGCGGCGATCGCGCTGCTCGTGGTCGTGAGCGGAGTGCTCGCCTTCCGCGAGCCGCGCGTCGCAAGCCGCGGCTATCAGGTGGGGGACGTCGCGCGCGAGAAGGTGACGGCCCCGTTCGATTTCCACATCCGGAAGGACGACGTCCAGCTCGCGCGCGAGCGCGACCAGGCGGCGCGCGAGGTGCCGCCCGTCCTCGCCCTCGACCCGCGCGTCGCGGCCGATGCGCAGTCGCGCTTCGCCGCGTTCAAGGAAAACGTGCTCTCGATCGGCGCGCGGGAGATCGGTCCCGCCGAGCGCCAGATCCTGCTTCGGCAGCTGCGCGTCCCGCTTCCGCCCGCGACCTATCCCGCGCTCGCATCGCCGGGGCGCGCCGAGCGCGTGCTCGACGCTTCGGCGGGCTATCTGACCGAGCTCTACGCCGCAGGCATCGTGACCGACAAGCGCGGAACCGCGCTCGCCGGGCGCACGAACGTGGACGTCCGGACCGCGGCCGGCGAGCGGGTGACGCCGCTCGATTCGCTGTACGACGTGCGCGGAGTCGACGCGGCCGCGCGCGAGCGCGCCGGACGACTGTTCGGGGACGACCCGCCGGGCCGCGCGGCGTTTGCCGCGGTCGTGACCACCTTCGCGCGACCGAACGTCCTGTTCGACGCGGTCGAGACCGAATGGCGCCAGAATCAGGCGCGCATGGCGGTTGTGCCCGACGTGGGCGAGGTGAAGAAGAGCGAGCGCATCTTGGACGTCGGCGAGCGGGTGACGCCGGCCGCGCTCGCCAAACTCCGCTCGCTCGAGACGCTCCAGGGCGAGATGCGGGGGCCGACCGACCTCTTCTATCCGTCGCTCGCGCGCCTCACGCTCCTCCTTTTGTTCGTGGTCGCGTTCGGCGTCTATGTCCGTTTCGAGCAGCCGCACACGTGGCGAAACGACGGTGTCCTTCTCCTGTGCGCGATCCTCGCGGCCGGGACGTTCGGGCTCGCCGCGGTCGTCACGGGCGTGTTCCATCTCCCGCCGTACGCGGTTCCGATCGCGTGGGCGCCACTCATCCTCTCGATCCTGTTCGACAAGCGGCTGGCCCTCGTCTATTCGCTCCTGCTCGTGGTCGCGGTCTCCGCGGTCGCGGAGTATCCGCCGGGGTTCGTGCCGGTCGCGGCCGTGGGCTGCATCGTGGGCGTCTACTCCGTGCGAAGGCTCAGGCATCGCCGGCACTTCTACATGGCGCTCGTCTACATCGCCCTCGCGGTCGCGCTCGCGATCGCGGCGCTCGGGTTCGGGCAGCAGCAGCCAGTGCGGACCATACTTCGGGACGTGCTCGCGGGGATCGCGGGCGGCGCGCTCGCGGCGTTCCTCGCCATGGTGTTCCTGCCCGTCGTCGAGGCGATCTTCCGCGTGCCATCGGACATCACGTTGCTCGAGCTTTCCGACCTGAATCGCCCGCTTCTCCGGCGACTCATGATGGAAGCGCCAGGCACGTACCATCACTCGCTGCTCGTGGGCTCGCTCGCCGAGGCGGCGGCGGAGTCGATCGGGGCCAACTCGCTCAAGGCACGCGTGTGCGCGTACCACCACGACATCGGGAAGCTCACGAAGCCCGAGTACTATACGGAGAACGAAGCAGGCGCGGTTTCGCGGCACGCGAAGCTCTCCCCCTCGATGTCGGCGCTCGTCATCAAGTCGCACGTGGTGGAGGGGCTCGAGATCGCGAAGAAGGAGAAGCTTCCGCCGTCGGTCGCAGCCGCGATCCCCGAGCATCACGGGACGACGATCATGGCGTTCTTCTACGCGAAGGCGCTCGAGGTCGATCCCACGACGCCGGATCACGACTACCGCTATCCCGGCCCCCGGCCGCAGTCGAAGGAGACCGCGATCGTGATGCTCGCCGATTCGATCGAAGGAGCCTCACGGTCGCTCTCGAATCCCACGCCCGCGCGTCTCCGCGGGCTCGTGAACAAAATCGTCGATCAGCGGCTTCACGAAGGTCAGCTCGACGAATGCGGCCTCTCGCTGGCCGACGTCGCGCGCATCCGCGAGGCGTTCCTCCAGGTGCTCACGGGGATCTTCCACGTGCGCGTGCCGTATCCCGAGCTTCCCGGCCGGGGTCGCGATGCCGATTTCGCTCGCGAAGGCCGGCGCGCGTAGGCTCGTCCTCGCTCCCGACGTCCGCGCGCGCTTCACGATCTACGGGCGCCGGGTGTTGAGGCGCGAGGGCGTGCGGCAAGAGGACGTGAGCGTGATCCTCGCCGACGATGCCCTGCTCCGGCGGCTCAACCGCACGTATCGATCGAAGGACCGCGCGACCGACGTGCTGTCGTTCACCTACACGGATCGCATCGGCACGAACGGGGCCCGGGCGCTCGAAGGAGAGATCTTCATTTCGCTCGACCGGCTCCTCGTTCAGGCACGGCGGTACCGGCACGGGCCGGGGCGTGAGCTCCTCAGGCTCGTCACGCACGGCCTCCTCCACCTGTGCGGGCACGATCACATGAAACCCGGCGAACGGCAGATCATGCGCGCGGCCGAGAAGAAGGCGCTGGCGGGGGACCTGCCGCCGCGCGGCGAGGCGGCGTTCGAAGCGGTCGTCCGGGCGGGGCTCGCATGAGCTCGCTCAACCTTCTCTTCCTGTTCGCGGCTCTGTGCGTTCTCTCGTCGCTCTTCTCGGCGATCGAGATCGGGCTTTTCTCGGTCCCGCGGGTGCGGGCGCGCCGTCTGAGCCAGGAGCCCGGCATGGTCGGCGAGGTGTTCCGCCGGCTCCTCGAAGCTCCGCACCGGATCCTCGTTCAGATCCTGCTCGGCAACAATCTCGCGCTCATCGCGGCGACCGCGGTCGCGGCCGTCGTGCTCGACCGCGCCGTGCGCGCGCTCGACATCTCTGAGTGGATCGTGATCGGTGTTCAGACCGTGCTCCTCACCGCGTTCATGCTGGTCGTGTGCGAAGTCACGCCGAAGACGATCGCGCTCGAGCGGAACGAGGTGCTCGCCCCGTGGTTCGCGCGCCTCTACGGAATCCTGCGCCCGGTGCTCGCGCCCGTGGCACGGCTGCTCGAAGGAGTCGTGGACGCGGTCGCACGTGTGTTCCGAGGCGGTCCGACCGAGCCGCTCACCGCCGACGAGCTCGAGACGCTGGTCGCGGTGGGCTCGCGCGAGGGCACGCTCAATCCCGAGGAGAGCCGGCTCTTTCGAGGAGCATTCCGCTTCGGCGAGCGCACGGCGGGGGAGATCCTCGTGCCGCGCGCCGAGGTGCTCATGGTCGAAGCCGACCAGCCGCTCTCGGGCGCGATCGCGCTCGTCGCCGATCGCCGTCGGGCGCGCCTGCCGGTCTACGAGCGGACGCTCGACTGCGTCGTCGGCGTGTTGTACGCGAAGGATCTCCTCCCGTGGACGATGGAGGATCCCGGGGACCGGACGGTGCGCTCGATCATGCGGCCGCCGTTCGTGGCCCCGGCGGACACCGGGCTCTCGGTCCTCCTGCGCGCGTTCCAGGCCGAGCGCGTCCACCTGGCCGTGATCACGGACCACGAGGGTCGCGCGCTCGGGATCGTGACGCTCGAGGACGTGGTCGAGGAGATCGTGGGCGAGATCGTGGACGAGTTCGACGAGGAGGAGCCGGCGTATCGTCCGCTCGGCGACCGCGCGGGCATCTTCCTGGGGAGCGTCCAGGTGAGTGAGGCGAACCGCCTCCTCCAGACGGCGCTTCCCGGACTTCCCGGCGAGACGCTCGCAGGACTGTGCTCGCGGCTCCATCCCGAGCCGCCGGTCGAAGGCGAGTCGTTCTCGGTCGACGGCGCGCGCGTGGTCGTCGAAGCCGTGACCGGCCGGCGGGCGTGGAGCGTCCGCGTGGAGCGGGTCTCGTGATCACCGCCACGCTGATTGCGCTCGGGCTTCTCTTCTCCGCGTTCTTCTCGGCCGTCGAGACGGCTCTCGTCTCCGCGAACCGCACGCGCCTCTCGCACCTTGCGGACGCCGGAAACGGACAGGCGCGCCAGGCGCTGCGTCTCCTCGAGGATCCGCGGAGGCTCCTCGGGGCCACGCTCGTCGGCAACACGCTCGCGAACGTGTTCACGGCAACGCTCGCGACGCTCCACTTCGAGCACCGCTACGGGGAGGACGTCGTGATCTGGGTCGTGATCGCACTCACGGCCGTGCTCCTCGTCGTGGGCGAGGTCGTACCGAAGACGGTCGCGCGCGCGCAGGCCGACCAGCTGACGCTCAAGCTCGCGTTGCCGCTGGAATCGATCTATGCGGCGCTTCGGCCGCTCGTGCTTGTGATCAACGGCGCGTCGGCCGTGCTCCTCCGCGCGCTCGGGGTGAACGCATCGCCGGCGCGGGCCGTGCTCTCGCGCCAGGAGTTCCAGCTCCTGCTCGACGAGAGCGAAGAGACCGGACAGGTGGCGCCCGCGCAGGGGCGGATCCTCTCGCGCGTGATGGACTTCGGCGAGACCACGGTCACCCAGGTCATGCGCCCGCGCGGGGACATCGTCGCGGTCGAGACGGGGACGTCGGTGCAGGACGTCGCCGCACTCGTGCACGATCGCGGGTTCACGCGCATTCCCGTCTACCGCGACGACCTCGATCAGATCGTTGGGATGGTGCACCTGTTCGATCTGTTCCGGGCGCCGCACCAGCATCTGCCGGTGGACGGGCTCCTGCGTCCAATCGACTTCGTCCCCGAAGCGAAGCGCTGCGACGATCTCCTGCGCGAGATGCGCACGCGCCGCCGCGCGCTCGCCATCGTGGTCGACGAGTACGGCGGCACCGCCGGAATCGTCACGATCGAGGACCTGGTCGAGGAGCTCGTGGGCGACATCCGGAACGAGGAGGAGGCCCAGACGGCGCCGGTGCGCCGGCTCGACGCGCAGCGCTGGGCCGTGGACGCGCGCACGCACATCGCCGACGTGAGCGAAGCCATCGAGGTCGACTTGCCCGAAGGCGACTACGAGACGATCGCGGGTCTCCTGCTCGATCGCCTGGGGAAGATTCCGCACGCCGGCGAGAGCCTCACGCTGCCCGGAGTGCGACTCGACGTGACCGCAGCCGATACGCGCCGCGTTCGCACCGTGACCGTGACCCGCCTCGCGCGCCCGAAGGGACGCCCGCGCCCATGACTCGACCCTCTGCGCGACGATTGATCGCGGGGGGGGGAGTCGATCGCCCCCTCCGCGCCCGACGATCGCGAAGCC
>JBOHUC010000131.1:0-4640 GCA_050733935.1 Candidatus Eiseniibacteriota bacterium
CTCCGTGACCTTCTCCCCGTGATAGTCCTCCGCCGTCTGCTTCATCTTCTGCAGGATCATGGCCGAGATCTCGGGCGGCGAGTACTGCTTGCCCTCGATGTCGACGACGACCTGATCGTTCGGGCCGCTCTCGACCGTGTACGGCACCGCCCGGACCTCGCTCGGCACCTCGTCGAAACGGCGTCCCATGAAACGCTTGATCGAGTAGATCGTGTTCTTCGGATTCGTCACCGCCTGGCGCTTGGCCACCAGGCCAACGAGGCGCTCGCCGCTCTTCGCGAACGCGACGACCGAAGGCGTTGTGCGAAAGCCCTCGGCGTTCGCGATCACCTTCGGCTCGCCGCCCTCCATCACCGCGACGCACGAGTTGGTCGTGCCCAGATCGATCCCGATGACCTTGCCCATGTCGTGGACTCCCTTCTTTCCTGCGTTCGATGGCGCCGAAGCGGGGCGGGGCCAGGCCCCGTCCCGCACGGTCGCTTCACCCCGATTGGATGCGCGTCAGGCGACTTCGATCGCGATGTCGCGCGACTTCGCTTCCTCGAGCTTCGGAACGCGAATCTCGAGAACACCGTCCTTGTACGAGGCCTTGACCTTCGCCCCGTCGACACGGGCGCGGAGCCGGAACGAGCGCTCGAACGAGCCGGTGACCCGCTCGAGGCGATGCGTGCGCTCCTTGTTCTCCTCGCGGGTCTCGTTCCGCTGACCCTGGATCGTGAGGGTCTCCCCGAGCATCTGCACCTTCACATCCTTGGGGTTGACGCCCGGAAGGTCCACCCTCACGGTGTACCCGTCCTCGTCTTCGTGCACGTCCACCGCCGGGATCCAGGCCGAAGCCGTCGTTCCGGTGCGGACCGGGTGCCCGAGAAAGTCCGAGAAGATCCGATTCACTTCGCCGTCGAAGCCGAGCAGGTCCCGGCCGGAGTTGATGCGCGTGAGTAGCATAGTGTCTTTCCTCCCTGTCTCTGCCGCTCTGGGTCGCGGCGGCCCTGCCCGGGCCCACCGCTCGCCCGGGTTTAAGGGCATCTTCCGTGCCGGAATGGGACGCTCCCGAATAATCCCACAAACCATTGGTATAGTTATTTTTAGACGAGCGTTCAAATTAGCAACACAGCTTTTTATAGGATGGTGTTCCATAATGGTACATCAATTTGAAACACAGCTCTGATTTGGTTCTATTGTGAAACACTACTCGATCGCGGCCGTCCTGCCGGGGATGAACGTCTTCGGGGGCGTTCGCCGCTACCTTCAGCTCGGGAACGTGTGGGCCGCCTGGGGTCATCGCGTAACGCTCTACACGCCGGACGGCCTGGCCCCGGCGTGGTTCCGTTTCGGCGGCGAGGTGCGCCGGTTCGACGAGGCCCCGAAGAACGCGCCCGCCGAAGGCGCCCACGACCTCGCGTTCACCCCGGAACCTCCCCTCCTCCCCGTGCTGCGAGCCCTGCCCGCCGTTCGACGCGCGTTCTATGTCGCGGTCGAGGGAGGGCCGCACGAAGGCGAAGCGCTGCGCGATCGCGAGCTCCTCGTCTACGCGGTTTCGGGGGCTCTCCGCCGGGCGCTCTCGCGCCGCTGGGGTCGCCCGATCCTCGACGGAGCGGGTGCGGTCGATGCCGGGCTCTTCCGCCCGCGTCCGATCGAGCGCGACCCTCGGGCCCCCGTCGTGCTCGCGTTCGGGCGTCGCTCGCGCCCCCGAAAAGGCACTGCGCTCGTCGTCGCCGCGGCGGAGCAGGCGGCGCGTCGGGTACCCGGTCTCCGGCTCGAGCTCTTCGATCACGTGGGGCCGGGCAATGAGCGCGATCCGCGCGCGGGCTTCGAGGCGAAACTCCCCTGGCACTACACGCTCAATCCCTCGCAGGAGGAGCTCGCGGCGCTTTACGCCCGGGCGGACGTGTTCGTGGCCGCCGAGCGGAAGGCCGGCTGGTGCAATACCGCGATCGAAGCGCTCGCGTCGGGCTGCCCGCTCGTGTGCACGACGAGCGGCACCGGCGACTTCGCCCGCCACGGCGAGACCGCGCGGGTCGTGCGGATCCGCCACCCGTTCTTTCTCGCGCGCGAGATCGTGCGCGTGCTCGAGGACCCGGGAATGCGGGAACGGATGTCGAGGGCGGGGCGGAACGAGGCGCTGCGCCACGGCTGGCCGGCCCTCGCAGGGCGGATCCTCGCCCAGGCCGGCCTCGCCGACGGCGTTCGGGACGACGTCGCGATCGGCGCCGTCACAGGCGCGGGAGCGTGACCCCCACCTGCGCCTGGTACTTCCCCTTCTTGTCCGCGTAGGACACGGCGCACGGCTCGTCGGCCTCGAAGAAGATGAGTTGCGCGATCCCCTCGTTCGCGTAGATGCGGGCCGGCAACGGTGTCGTGTTCGAGATCTCGAGCGTCGCGAATCCCTCCCACTCGGGCTCGAACGGAGTCACGTTCGTGATGATCCCGCAGCGCGCATACGAAGACTTCCCGACGCAGATCGTGAGGACGTTCCGCGGAATGCGGAAGTATTCGACCGTCCGGCCGAGCGCAAACGAGTTGGGCGGGATGACGCACGAGGGGCCCTTCACGTCCACGAGCATCGACGAATCGAAGTTCTTCGGATCCACGATGGCCGACGTCAGGTTCGAGAAGATCTTGAACTCGTCGGCGATCCGGATGTCGTAGCCATAGGACGAGACCCCGTAGGAGATCACGCCCTTTCGCACCTGGGCCGCCTCGAACGGCTCGATCATCCGCTGCTCGCGACTCATGCGCTCGATCCACCTGTCCGGCTTGATCATGTACGGAGTCCTCGGGAAGGAAGTCTGTGCATTCAGGAACGTCGGCCGAGCTGGCGTGCCAGGTGCGGCCATTCGGGAAGGATGAGGCGCTCGAGCGCGAGCCGGCAAGCTCCGGGCGATCCCGGGAGCGCGAACACCGCCTGGCGTCCGCGAATCCCGCACAGCGCCCGCGAAAGACAGGCGGCCGGTCCGATCTCGGAAAACGAGAGCGCGCGGAAAACCTCGCCGAAGCCCGGAAGCTCGCGATCGCAGAGCGCCCGCACGACCTCGGGCGTGACGTCGCGCGGGGCCACGCCGGTTCCGCCCGTCACGACGACGAGATCGGCGCCCCGATCGAGCGCGCTCCGGATCGCAAGCGTGAGCGCCGCCTGATCGTCGAGCACGATGCGCGGGCCGGCGACCGAAAGTCCTGCGGCCGTGAGGAGCTCGACGATGACGGCCCCGCTCTCGTCGGTCGCGCTCGTCCGCGTGTCGCTCGCCGTGAGGACGGCCGCCGTCCACGCGCCACCGCCGGAGGCGGCCCGGTGCGCGGCCGGAACCTCGCCGGGGGCCCTCCTGCGCGGGCTCAATGGGCGCGTTCCTTCTCGCCCGCGAGGATCGGAGCAATCGACCCGGGACGAACGCCGAACGCGCGTGCGATCGATTCCGGGCCGTCGGGGCAGATCGAGTCCTCAGCCAGCATCGCCACCTGATCGGACGTGACCGGCGGATCCGGCAGGAGCGCTCCCGCGAGGCGAACGAGCGGCCGGGCGAGAGCCAGCGGAACGTGGACCAGGAACGCAGGCCGCCTGCGGCCGCGGGCCACCGCGCGCAAAAGCTCGTTGAACGTGTAGGTCTCCGCCCCGCAGACCGCGTGAACCGCGTTCCAGGCGCCGGAGCGTGAGAGGGCGGCGACTTCGATGTCCGCGAGATCGCCGGCCGGGATGGGAGCGAGGCGGCTCGTTCCCGGACCGAGCACGGGAACGAGCGGGATTGCGACGAGCCGCGAAAGGATCGAGTAGAACTCACCGTCTCGCGCGAACACGATCGACGGGCGCAGGATGAGCCACTCGAGTCCACTGTTTCGCACCATCTCCTCCGCCCGGAACTTGGTCCGCCAGTAAGCGGTCGGCGCGTCGCGGCGCGCCCCGATCGCGCTCACGTAGAGGAAGCGCTCGCAGAACCCTTCGCGCGCCGCCTGAACGAGCGCCGCCGTGCCGTTCACGTGCACGCTCTCGAACGTCGCGGGCCCGCGCTCCTTGAGAATCCCGACGAGATGAACGACCGTCCGCATCCCGCGTGCGGCGGGAAGGAGCGAAGCGGGCTCGAACAAATCGCCGTCCGCGATTTCACAGCCTTCGAGGTGAGGAATGCGTGCGGCGCGCCTCGCCCCCCCGCGCACGAGCGCGCGCACGCGGTGGCCGCGCGCGAGGAGCCGGGGAACGAGGCGGCTCCCCAGGTAACCGCTCGCCCCGGCCACGAGAACGTCGTCGACGCCGTCCCGGGCGGTCGAAGCCTCGTGCGCCACGCTCTCACGCGCCGGCATCGGCGAGCGCGCGCTCCATCTGCCTGAGATGCGAGAGGTCGTGCGCGACCGAGCGCCGCACCTGCTCGAACAGCGTCACGGGCCCGCGCGACGGGTGGATGCCGGCCCTCCGCCAGTCCGCGGGCGAAAGCCCGGTGAGCCGGGCCACGTTCTCTCCGCGCGCGGCCGCGAACGCCGCCAGGACCTGCGCCGGATCTTCGCGGTCGTAGCGCCGCTCGGCGCGCAGCCGGGCGTTGCGACGGTTCATGTCGGCTTCGCCCGCGAGCAGCGGCACCTCGTCCACGCGCGCCTCGAGGAGCTGCCGGAGACGCTCGGCGTACACGTCGCGCTCGACGTCCCGCAGGTGACAC
>JBOHUC010000132.1:0-15610 GCA_050733935.1 Candidatus Eiseniibacteriota bacterium
GGGAGATACGAGACGACGACGTCGGTCTTCGTGTCCTTGAGCAGCTTCACGATGTCGACCGTCGAACCGGGAGCCTTCTGGATGATCTGCGACAGGTACTTGCCGAGCCCGTCGTGCGTCATGCCGCGCTGCACCTTGATCCCGGTCTTCGGCACGCTCGTGAACTTGAAGGTGTTGTTCGGTTCCGTGAAGATCGCCTCGGCCAGATCCTTCCCGACCTTGTTCTTGTCGATGTCGATTGCGGCCGAGAACTCGATGTCGCGGATGTGATACCCGCCGAGATTGACGTGCATGAGGCCGGGGACGAAGTCGTCGTCCTTCGCGTTGCGGTAGTAGTGCACGCCCTGCACGAAGGACGATGCACAGTTGCCGACGCCGATGATCGCCACTCGAACTTTGCCCATCGTAAACGGCCTCCTCGGGAACCTCTTCCCGCGTCAGACGGCGGGTGTCGAAAGCTGCTTCCGCACGTGCGCAACGCGCTGGAAGGCGGTGAAAAACGAAAGTACGGCCAGCACCACGAGTGCCCAGGGCATGACCGGAGAAGCGGCGCCGAACAGTCCGGCGCCGAGGAGCACCACGAGTCGCTCCGGCCGTTCGAACCAGCCGACCCGGCACTCGAGTCCCAGGCCTTCCGCGCGGGCCCGGGTGTACGAAACGAGAAACGCTCCGACGAGCGCGGCGATCGCCGCGAGCGCCGTGAGCCAGTCGTCGAAGGCCGCCATGCGGATGGCCTCGGCGACTGGCGGCGGGTACTCCATCTGGAGGACCATGAGCTGGTCCTCGTCCGTGAGCAGCTCGAGCGGCTGACGCGCGTAGTAGGCCGCCACCCCCAGGAACAGTGCTGCGTCCGCGATCCGGTCGGTCGTCGAATCGAGGAACGCGCCCCAGCGCGTTTCGCCGCCGCGCATTCGCGCGAGCGACCCGTCGACGCTGTCGAGCAGGCAACCCACGAGTGCCACCAGGGAACCCGCGACGAACCGTCCGGCGCCGAAGAGCACGCCACCGGCCATCGTCACGAGGAGCCCCGTCCACGTGACGTGGTCCGGACTCACCCCGAGTCGCGCGAGGAGCGACACGACCGGATGGAGCACACCGCGGACTCCGGCGCGCGCCGCATCCTTGCCCCGCGCCACCCACGACGCGCCCGAGCCCGTCACGACTTCCTCCGTCGACCCGTGCCGAGCACGAACTCCGCGCGCCGGCGCGCTTCCTCGGGCGTCGCTCCGGTCGCGATCTGCGCTGCGACGAACCGCTCGCGCGCGTCGGCCGCGTCGGCGGCATCGGCCGCGTCGGCCGCGGTCGATTTGCCGGTCGGCGACGAGCCCGCAACCACGAGGACCCACTCGCCGCGCTCGCGCTCGTCGGTCACCTGCGCGAGGACCGCCTCGACCGGACCGCGGAGCACTTCCTCGTGCAGCTTCGTGAGCTCGCGGCACGCGGCCACGGCCCGCCCGGGCGCGATTCGCGCGAGGGCTGCGAGCGTGGCCCGCACGCGATGCGGCGCTTCGAACAGGACGAGCGTCTCCGCCCGCCCGAGCCACTCCGCGAGACGGCGATCGCGCACGCCCGCGCGCGTCGGAAGAAACCCTCCGAACGTGAACGCCGCGGTCGAAAGTCCGCTCACCGAGAGCGCCGCAACGAGCGCGCTCGGGCCGGGAACGGCCCGCACGGAAAGCCCGGCCTCGACGACCGCGCGCACGACCCGCTCGCCGGGATCCGAGATCGCGGGACTTCCCGCGTCCACGACGAGAGCGCCGGACTCTCCGCGCTCGAGTCGCCGGACGATCTCCCGCGCGCGTTCGTCTTCGTTCGCCGCGCGGGAAGAGAAGAGCGGCGTGGACAGCCCGAAGTGGGCCAGCAGCCGCCGCGTGTGCCGCGTGTCCTCGGCCGCGATCCAGCGCACCGACGCGAGCGTTTCGAGCGCCCTTTCCGTCATGTCGCCGAGATTGCCGATCGGCGTGGCGACCAGATACAGAGTGCCCGGCTCCGTCCGAGGGGCCGCCGCGCGGCCCCGCCCCGCCTTGCGAGCGGCCCGGCTCAGTCGAGCCCGATCGGAAGGGCGACGTCGCGCCGGCGATCGAGCCGCGCCTTCACCTTTTCGATCACGTCGAGCGGCAGGCCCTTCGCGACCGCCTCCTCGTTCGATCCCTTGTTCTCGAGCAGCCACTCGAGCGCGGGGTCGATCCACTCGTACCCGGCCCCGAGCTCCGCTTCGTCCGACTGCCCCGGGTAGGCGTCGAGCGACGCACGCCGCTCGAGCACGAGTCCGGGAATCGCGAGCTCCTGGGCGAGCAGGCGGATCTGCGACTTGAAGAGCCCCTCGAACGGCCGGAACGCCGTGCCCTGGATCTTCGGTTCCGGACCGTAGTCGAGCGCCAGATCCGTCCGGTTCACGATCTGAAGAACGAGCCCGCCGTAGTGCGCGCCGAGATCGTGCAGGATCGAGAGCCGCTCCCAGGCGAGTCGGGCCGCGCGGCGCTCGCGGCTCGCATCCGGGAAGTTCGCGAAATACGCATCCACCATCGGGCTGATGTTCACCCGCCGGGACGTGATTCCGAGCGTGTTGACGATTCCCTGCGCCGACGAAAGGCTCTGCGGATCCGACGTCCGGTAGGGAAGGCTCGCGCCGAGCACATTCGCGGCCCCGAGCGCCTCGACGCACAAATACGCCGCGGCCGTCGAATCGAGCCCTCCGGAGAGCCCGATCACGACCCGTGTCTGACCTCGGAGGGCGACTTCGCGCCTGAGGATTTCGAGGACCTTCTGGCGCAGGTCCGGCGTCCGCGCGCGCCAACGAGCCCACGCGCCGGTGGGGTCCGACGCCGTCCAATCCATCGTGGGGGAGAAACTAGCATACGGGCCCGGACCCGGCCAGAATTGCGGCTTTCGGCGTCCAAGCCCTCCGCTCGCAGGTTCTTAGCGGTTCCTAGCGCCGCGTGGCCGGCACCTCGAAGAGGCCCCGCACCTCCTGGATCGCCCGCTCGATCCCGGCGTCGTCGACGTCGAGATGGGTCACCGCACGAAGAATCCGGGCCCCGAACGGGTTCATGCGGACGCCCCTTTCCTCGAGAGCCCGGGACGCCCGATCGGGCGTCCATGCCGGGTCCGTGAGCTCGATCAGGACAATGTTGGTCTGCACGTGCGCGGGATCGACGTTCAGGCCCGGAGTCCCGGCGAGACCCTCGGCGAGCTTCCTTGCGCGGCGGTGATCGTCGGCCAGGCGGTCCATGTGATGGTCGAGCGCGTGGAGGCAGGCCGCGGCGAGAATTCCCCCCTGCCGCACTCCGCCGCCGAACATCTTGCGATAGCGGCGGGCACGCTCGATCGACGCGCGATCTCCGGCCACGATCGAGCCGACCGGCGCCCCGAGGCCCTTCGAGAAGCACATCATCACAGTGTCGAACGACTGGACCCAGCGCGCGATCGGGATGCCGGTCGCGACCGAGGCGTTCCAGAGTCGCGCCCCGTCGAGATGCGTGCGGAGGCTTTTCTCGCGCGCGACGCGGGTCATCGCCTCGAGCGCTTCGAGCGGAACGATCGCGCCCTCGTGGCGATTGTGCGTGTTTTCGAGGCACAGAAGGCGCGTCGGCGGATTGTGATAGTCGTCGCTCCGCACGGCATTCGCGATGCGTTCGGGATCGAGCACGCCGCGCGTTCCCGGAAGCGGATGGAGATGGGCGCCCGAAAGCGCGGCCGCCGCACCGGCCTCGGAGTTGTAGATGTGGCTTTTCTCCTCGAGCAGAACCTCCTCGCCGTGCCGGATGTGCGAGCGCACCGCGAGCTGGTTCCCCATGGTCCCGCTCACGACGTAGAGCGCCGCCTCCTTGCCCGTGAGGGCGGCCACCCGGTCCTGGAGCGCGTGGATCGTCGGATCGTCGTCGAAGACGTCGTCGCCGACCTCGGCTTCGGCCATGGCGCGCCGCATGGCAGGGGTGGGCCGGGTGACGGTGTCGGAGCGAAGATCGACCTGCGCAGGGGGAACGGCAGACACGGGATGCCCTTTCGACAAAGTCTTGCGGCGTCGGCGAATGAAGCGTTCGGACCCGGCGTCGCCAGGCCGCGGGAAGGCTGGCGGCCCGCGGCCGGGGCGGGTAACGTCTCTCTGGAGACCGACGGCAGACTACCGCATCCAAACGTCGGAGGCGGGCCCCAATCGCCCGGTCCAGAAAGGTGTGCTCGACGATGATGTTTCCGTTCTTCGATCCGACGATGCTGCTCGTCCTTCCGGGAATCGCTTTCGCGCTCTGGGCGCAGTGGAGGGTCAAGAGCACCTTCGACAAGTACAGCAAAGTGCGCGCGGCTTCGGGTCGCACGGGCCGGCACGTGGCCGAATCCCTGCTCGCCGCCTACGGTGTGCACGGAATCTCGGTCGAGCCCGTCGGCGGCCGGCTGAGCGACCATTACGATCCGACGCATCACGTGGTGCGACTGTCGCAGGGCGTGTACGACTCCGATTCGGTCGCCGCTCTCGGCGTCGCCGCGCACGAGGTGGGACACGCGATCCAGGACGCGAAGGGCTACATGCCCATGCGCTGGCGCTGGGCGCTCCTCGGTCCCGCGAATCTCGGGAGCACGCTCGCGCTCCCGCTCGCGTTCATCGGCTTTCTGCTCGGCGCGGGCGGGGTGTGGCTCCTCAACTTCGCGATCATCCTTTTCACGGCGACCGTTCTGTTCCACCTCGTGACGCTGCCGGTCGAGTTCAACGCGAGCGCCCGCGCATACGCACACTTGCGGGATTCCGGAATCACGTCGCCCGACGAGGCCGCGATGGCGAAGAAGGTGCTCGACGCCGCTGCGCTGACCTACGTCGCGAGTGCGGCGGTTGCGCTCCTGTCGCTCCTTCGGCTCGTGCTCATCCGGAATTCGCGCGACTAGACTCCGCCGCGCGTGGAAACGAAAGAGGGGACGAGGCTTGAGCCTCGTCCCCTTCCTGTTTTGGCACGGGTCGTCGTCGCGGCGGGCCGTCTAGCCCTGCGCGACCATGTCCTTCAACTCCTTGCTGACCTTGAAGACCGGGACCTTGCGGGGCGGCACCGGCACCGCCTCACCCGTGCGCGGGTTCCGCGCCAGGCGGGACTTGCGATCCTTCACTTTGAATGTCCCGAACCCCCGGATCTCGATGTGGTGGCCGTTCGCGAGGGCACGGCTGACCGCTTCGAGAAAGCCATCTACAGTATCCGCAACGTCCTTCTTGGTGAGCCCCGTTCGTTCGGCGATCTGGTCGACGATGTCGGCCTTGGTCATGTCGAACCTCCGCTCAACCGTTCGCTCCCGTGCCAGGAAGCCCCTCCTTGGTGGGGCAAGCGGCAGCCTAAAGTTTTCCGAAAATCTGTCAATCAGTTTTTCCCCAAGGCCTTAGCGGGTTATCCCCGGGCGGGACCCGCGGCCCGGCGGGAGGCCGGGCTCTGAGAAGGGGCCGTGGAGGGCGCCGGAGCGGGCCCGGCGGCAGGTGCCGGAGCAGGCGCTGAGGCGGGTGCCGGGGCGGGCGCGGGGCCCGCACCGGGAGGGGTTGCCAGAGGGGTCGCGGGAGGCGGTGCAGCAGGAGTTGCCGGGTCGGACGCCTCGCCCAGCGCCCGGCTTCGGGAGCGGGCCATTCCAAGGGCACGGGCGGCCGCCCGGAGCTCGGCGAGCCGCTTCCGGCCGGCGGCCGATTCGGCCTCCCACTCGCCGGCGAACGCCCCGCTTCGAATCTCCTCGAGCAGGTTCGCCATGGCCGCGCGCGACGTAGCGTTCACGACCCGCGGGCCGCGCGTGAGCGCGCCGTAGAGCGCGGTCGCCGAGATCCGGTCGCGCAGGCCGTCGGGCCCTTCGTCGTGGATCACGTCGACCAGGTGCTTGAGCTGATGCACGCACTCGAGGTATGCGAGCCGTTCGTCGTAGCCGGCATCGACGAGCGTTTGAAACGCGGCCTGCACGAGCTCGAGCACACCGCCCACGACCACGGCCTGCTCGCCGAACAGATCGACCTCGGTCTCCGCGCGCGCGGTCGTCTCGATGATCGTTCCGCCGGGTCGCGAGGCGCCGAGGGCCTCCGCGTAGTCGTGCGCCTTCTCGCGCGCACGGCCGGAGGAGTCGGTCACGAACGCCGCGTAGAACGGGACGCTGCGGCCGGCCTCGAACTCCGCGCGCAGCTCGACGCCGGGGGCGGCAGGCGCGACCAGGAGGAGGTCATGGCCCGGAGGCGCTGCGAGCCCTCCGTACACGGCTGCGAAGCCGTGCGCGAGCACGACCGCGGTGTCGGGCGCGAGCGCGCGGGCGATCGTGCTCGAGAAGACCTCGGGCAGGACTTCATCCGGAAGGAGACACGCGACGAATGCGGCTTCGCGCGACGCGGCGGCCGCGGCGAGGTCAACGGGCGTGAACCCGTCCGCCCGGGCGCTCTCGAAGCCGGCTCCCGGACGGGAACCGACCGTGACCCGCACGCCCGAGTCGCGCAGGCAGAGCGCCTGCGCGCGGCCCTGATGGCCGTATCCCAGAACGACAACGGCGCGGCCCGCCAGCCGGACCGCGCCGCCTTCGACTGCCATGTGACCCGTCAGCTCTTCGATCCGCTGGTCGCGGTCTTCGCCGATGGCTTCTTCGCCGGCGCCTTCGAGCCCGCCGCGGGAGCGGCCGCATCGCCGTCCTCGGGGCCGAACTCGCCGAAGTTCGCCTGCCCCGCGAGCTGATACTTGCTGAACGCGAACACGCGCTTCTTCGACCAGTAGTACCAGATGTCGACGCTCGTACCTTCGCTCGAGAACTGCCGGACTTCCTCGGGCTCGCCATGCTCCGCGGCGGTCTTGGCCGCCGCGCTCCCGGCCGTGACGCCGGCGATGTAGGCCTTCACGTCGTCCACCGGCTTCGATTTCTCGTTCATGCCGAGGATCACCCAGATCTCGTCCGAGGCCTTCTTCGAGCTCCCCATCCTGTCGTAGTTGCCGCGCAGCATCTGGTGGAGCTGGATCTCCTTCGGGTGGTCCTGCACGAGATCGAAGACGATGTGCGCCGCCGCCTTCGCGTCCCCCGCGGCACTCGCCGCGACCGCCGCGTTGTAGCGCGAGTCACGCTTCGACGAGTCGTCGGGCGCGACCGTGGCCGCGCGCGAGAAGTAGTCCTGCGCGAGCGCGAACTTCGCCTTCTTGCCGGCGTCGTCCTTCGCTTGATCGAGCTTCTGGCCCCACTGGAAGCTCACGTCGGCTGCGCGCGTCAAGGCGTTGAAGTCCTTCGGATTGCGCTGGACGGCGGCGTCGAGGAGCGACAGCGCGCCCTCGTAGTCCTCCGCCTTGATCTTGTCGGTCACGGCGTTCGAGTACATCCCGTCCTTGCGGGTCTTGAGTCCCTCGTCGGACGGAAGGTGCGACAGCCCCTCGTTCACGGCCGCGGTGGCCTCGTCGAACTTGCCCTGGAGTGCCAGGTAGACCGCGAGGTTGTTCCACGTCGGCGACTGCTTGGGATCGATCGCGAGCGACTTCCGCATGTAGGTCGACGCCTCGGCGAGCTTGGCCTTTGCCTCGTCGGCCTTCGGGTCCTTCGAATTCGGAATCTCCGCCGGATCCATGATCCCGCGCGCGTCGTTGAACTTCGCGATTCCCTTGTTGTAGTAGTCCTTCCAGTAGTAGTCGCGGTTGTCCTTGATGCGCGCGAGCGTCTTGGGCTCGTTCTGGAGCCGCGAAATCGCCTCGTTGAACGCCGCGCCGGCCTGCTCGGCGCTGTCGAGCTCGGCGTACGCCTGGCCGAGATAGCCCCAGGCTTCCGCGTCCTTCGGATCTTCCTTGGTGCAGATCGAGAGCTCGCGAACCGCCTTGTTGTAAATGCGACGCGCGTCCTCCGTGTTGCCCTTGTCCTGCTCCTTCTTGCCCTGGATCACGTACTGCACGCCGCCTGCGCAGTGGTAGTTCCGCGCCTCGGCCACGTGCGCGGCCGTGAAAAGCGCGAGCATCCCCAGAGCGACACCGGTGACCATCCTCTTCACGTCGGATTCTCCTTTCGCGGGCCGGCCATGGGAAACCGGACCCCATTCCCGCCCGAGCCTAACCGCAAAGCGCGTGCCGGGGAAACGGGCGCGCGACGCGGGTTCCGGCGGGCCGGTCCGTCGCCCCCTCCTGCTCGTGCAAGTCGTGTGTGCGCGGTCGGTTGGAAAGGTAGGCCTGCTGCCAAAAGAGTGTCAAGGGGCTCGCCCGCGGCGGATTTCCGGCTCGGGAGCACGGTCTGAGGCGCCGCGTCGCGGATCCGCCGCAGCGCGGCGGCGCGCCTGCTCCAGTTCCGCGGCAGAAGCGCAGCGCAAAGGCCCGCGGCCCAGGCTGTGTCCGAGCCTAGAGCACGTCGTACGGATCCACGTCCACGGAGAGGAGCACGCCGTGCGGGAGCTTCGTCGACCCGTGCTCGATTCTCTCGAGCGCACGCCGCGCGACCGCGTGGAGCCGCGTCGTCTCGGCGTCCTTGAGCGTGATGCGCCAGCGATGCCGCCCGCGCAGTTTCGGAAGGGGCGAAGGGGCGGGTCCGAGCACGCGCGTCCCCGCCTCGCCCGGGCCGGCGGCGATCTCCTCGCGCACGATTCCCGCGACCTTCGAGGCGGCCTCGATCACCCTCTCCTCGTCCGGCCCGGAGAGCCCGAGCGTGATCAGCCGACCGAACGGCGGATAGCCGAGATCGCGCCGGTACGAAAGCTCCTGCCGGGCGAACGTCGCGTAGTCGTGCCGCGCTGCGGCGAGCAGGCTGTAATGATCGGGTGCCCGCGTCTGCACGACCACCTGACCCGGCCGCTTTCCGCGGCCGGCCCGGCCCGCGACCTGGACGAGCGTCTGGAACGTGCGCTCCGCGGCGCGAAAATCCGGAAGATGAAGCGAGCCGTCGGCCGACAGGACGCCGACGAGGGTGACGTCGTGAAAATCGAGCCCCTTCGCGATCATCTGCGTGCCGAGCAGCACGTCCCCCTCTCCGCGGCCGAACGCGCCCAGGATGCGCGCCTGCTCACCGCGCGGGCGAGCGCTGTCGGAATCGAGCCGGAGCACGCGCGCGTCCGGCAGGTGCTGCACGAGCTCCCGCTCCGCGCGCTGCGTTCCCGATCCCTTGTGCCGGAAGAACGGGCTCTCGCACTTCGGGCAGATTCCCCGCGCGGGCTCGCGATGCTCGCAGTAGTGGCAGCGGAAAGCGTCCCCGGCCGAGTGATACGTGAGCGCGACGTCGCACGACGGGCAGCGAGCCACGAACCCGCAGTCCTCGCACTCGACCACCCGCGTGTGTCCGCGGCGATTCAGGAACACGATCGCCTGCTCGCGGCGCGCCCGGGTCGCGGCCAGCGCGTCGAGAAGGGGCGCGGAGAAGAGCGCGGGCTTCCTTTCGTTGAGATCGACGATCTCGACCACGGGGAGCGGCCTGCCGTCGATGCGCTCCGGGAGGTCGAGCCGGCGGATCTTTCCGCGCTCGACGTTCGCGTGCGTTTCGAGGCTCGGCGTGGCCGAGCCGAGAAGGGCGACCGCGTTTGCGAAGCGCGCACGCACGAGCGCCGTGTCCCGCCCGTGGTAGCGGATCTGCTCGCCCTGCTTGTAGGCCGCCTCGTGCTCCTCGTCCACGATCACGAGACCGAGCGACGGGAGCGGCGCGAACACGGCCGAGCGTGCTCCCACGACCACGTCGAGCGCGCCGCGCCGGGCGCGCTCCCAGTTCGCGCGCCGGGCGCCGAGCGGCAGGTACGAGTGGAGGACACCGATGCGCGCGCCGAAGCGCGCGCGAAACGCCTGGACGAGCTGGTGCGCGAGTGCGACCTCGGGCACGAGGACGAGCGTGCGGCGGCCCGACCGGCGCGCGACCTGGGCGGCTTCGAGATAGACCTCGGTCTTGCCGCTCCCGGTCACGCCGTGGAGCAGGAAGGCCGAATAGGCCGAGAGGCGGATCGCTTTCGCGATCGCATCGACCGCACCCTGCTGGGCGTCGGTCAGACGGAAGCGGCGCGGCTCCGCGACCGAGCCCTGTGTCGCGTCGGCTGCGCCGGCCCCGTCGGGAGCGTCCTCCGGCGTAGCCGCTAGAGCGCTCTTCCGCGCGCGGCTTGCGCCGAATCCCTCGAGCCCTCCGGGCAAGGCCCCCGCGAGCACGCGACCGATCGGTGCAAAGTAGTAGTCGGCGATCCAGGCGCACAGCCGGAGGAGCTCCGGCGGGAAGACGGGCTCGGATCCCACGACTCCCGCGATCGATTTGACGCTCTCGCGTCCGGCCTGCGACGCGCGCTCGACGATGAAACCGCGGCGTTCGCGCGATCCGAACGGACAGCGCACTTCGGCACCGGGCACGGCGCGCGCTTCGAGCTCGGGAGGAACGGCGTACAGGAACGTCTGGCGAACCGGGACGGGGAACGCGACGCGAACGAAGGACAATTGAATCCCGAGGCGGTGGCTGGGAGGGAACGACGGTCCGCGATCCGGACCGGGAGACGGCTCGACACCATCCTAGCGGGGAGCGGGGACGCTTGACGAGGCGTTCGTGCGGCGGGCCGGTTGCCCGCCGCGATCAGGAAGCTTGCTGCAGGTCGGTGCGGCTCGTCTGTCCGAGAATCGCGTTGATGCGCTCGACGAGCTTGCGGGGCGAGAACGGCTTCGTGATGTAGTCGTCCGCGCCGACTTCGAAGCCGGTCTTCTGGTCCACGTTCCGGCCCTTCGCCGAGAGCAGAATGATCGGAATGTCCTTCGTTTCCGGCTGGCTCTTCAGGGCCTTGCACGTTTCGTAGCCGTCGAGCTTCGGCATCATGATGTCGAGCACGATCAGATCCGGCTTTTGTTCGGCGACCCGTTCGAGTGCCTGCTCACCGTCGAGCGCGGTCACCACCTCGTATCCCTCCATTCCCAGCGAGAAGTCGAGAATGTGGACGATGTAGATCTCGTCGTCGACGACCAGGATCCTGCCCTTGGCCACGCGTGTCACCTCCCTGTCCGCGTCACGGGTGAAATCACGCCGCGTTCGCGGCATCCGGCGGGCCCACGGCCCAGCCGCGGTCGAGCCACCCTTCCTCGACCATGAGGAGCACGAAGGTCTCGACCACGATCGGGTCGAACATCCGCCCGGCTCCCTGTCTCAACTCTTCGATGGCCTCGGCCGGCGTCGTCCTGCCGCCGGCGGATCCGCCCTGCGTTGCGGCTTCGAAGGCCGCGACCACCGTCAGAATGCGCGCGCCGAGTGCGATCTCGTCGCCCACCAGTCCCTGCGGCGTGCCCGCTCCGTCCACCCGCTCGTGGCGGTGGGCGAGGATCGTGCGCACCTCCTCGGGACGATCCGCTCCCGGGGCGGGGCCGCTCGCGTCCACGACCGCTTCGTCGGCCGCGTCGGCCGCGGCCGCCCAGGCCGTCCACGCGATCTCGCGCGGCGAGACTCCGAGCAGCTTCGCGAGCGAGCGCGCCCACCGAACGCGATCGCTGTTCGCCACCCGTCCGAACGAGAGGCGGGTCACCTCGTCGCGCAGCGCTTCCGCCGACTGCGCGAGCGACTCCTGGCTCTCGACCGCACGGTTCGCCTGCGCGAGCACCGCGCCGACGCGTTCCGCGAACCGCTCGAGCATCTCGAGCGACGCTTCGCCGGCGAACGCTCCGGCGATCGCTTCGTCGTTCTCGTCCGCTCCGCGACCCGCGCCCGGCAGAGACGCCGCGAGCACGCCGAGGATCCGACCTTCGTGCTTCACCGGCGCTGCGACCATCGGGCCCGCACCGAGCGGCCCGTACCAAGCGCCCGCAAGCCGCTCGTCGTTCGCCGGATCCGCGGTCGCGATCGAGCGACCCCGGACGAAGGCCCAGTCCGTGAGTCCGTGATCGCGCGCCAGCTTCACCTCGCGCGCGCTCCGCTCGGGCAGGCCGACCGAGGCCTGGAGCACGAGCTCGTCCCCCTCCCGTGCGGGGACGAGCAGCGCGACGCGCTCGACTCCGAGCACGCCGGCGGCCATTCCGAGCGTCAGCCGAAGCGCTTCGTCCGCGTCGGTCGCGACGTTCACCGTCGCCGGCGCGGCTGCCTGGTACGAGCGCTGCGGCACGTGCCGCGGCAGTCGCACCGTGAACGTCGAGCCTTCGCCCATCGCCGAATCCACGCTGATCGAACCGCCATGGACCTCGACGATCGACTTGCAGAGCGCGAGCCCGAGCCCCGTGCCTCCGAAGCGCCGCACCAGGCTCTGATCCACCTGGTAGAAGCGCTCGAAGATGCGGTCGAGGTGGTCCTCGGGGATCCCGATGCCGCTGTCTTTCACCGACAGCGCGAGCCCGTGCGCCTCGTCCTCGAAGGCCGTGATCCGCACCGATCCCCCCGGAGCGGTGAACTTGATCGCGTTGCCTCCCAGGTGGAGCAGGAGCTGCTTCAGGAGCTCGAGGTCCGCCTCGATCCGGATTTCGGCATCCGGCAAATCGCTCTGAAGGGAAACCTTCTTCGCCTCGGCCATGGGCCGGAGGGCCTCGATCGCGGTCGCAAGCGGCTTCCGCGCGTCCAAGGCCTTGAACTCCATGGGGTTGCTTCCGCGCTCGAGGTGCGAGAACGAGAGCACCGAGTCGATCAGGTCGGACAGCCGCCGGCTCTCGTCCTCGAGGATGCGGACGAACCGGAGGGGCGCCTCGAGCCCCGGGCGGTCGAGATCCTCGCGCAGGCTGTCGAGGTAGGCCCGCATCGAGGTGAGCGGGGTCCGGAGCTCGTGCGAAACGGCCGAGAGGAACGACGACTTGAGCTGGTTGAGCTCTCCCATGCGCCGGTTCGCCGCTTCGAGATCGCGTCCATGCTGGCCGAGCGACTGGACGAGGCGGGCGTTCTCGAGCGCGACCACGACGTGGTTGCCGAAGATCTCGAGCATCTCGATCGTCTCGCGCGAGGGCACGAGCCGGTCCACCGGATCGTCGACCGACAGGTACGCCATGAGCTCGCCTGTTCTCGTGTAGAGCGGCACGAGCAGGACGTCCTCCTCGTGCCACTCCCAGTCTTCGCGCCGTCCCAGGTCGTGCACGACGCCGGGCGGGAGCTGCTGGCTCATCGAGGTCTTGTGGCTGATGAAGAACGAACGGCTGACCCGGAAGTCGTCCGAAAGCCACGAGTGGAACTCGGAGATCGGGACGTCGTTCGCCTCGAGGTGGGCGATCGCCTCGGACGAGAGTCCGGCGAACGCGCGCGCGCGCAGCGTTCCGGTCTCCGGATCGAGGATGCGCAGGAGCACGATGCGGAACCCGAGGCTCTTCTGCACCGCGCCCACGATTTGTGCGAGCAGCGCATCGATGTCGAGGCTCGAGTTGAGGCGCGTGACGACTTCGAGAATGCGATGGAGCTTCTCCATCCGCGCCTTGCCGGTCTCGACCTGGCTGAAGTAGAGGCGCGAAAGGCGCTCGCGCATCGACTCGAGATCGCGCACGCGCTGGCGGAGCTGCTGCATCTCGCTCCACGTCGACTTGATCGATCCTCCGCGGATGCCGCGCGGGCGGGCGGTGCGGCCCATCAGGCGGCCTCCTTCCAGTCGGAGGCGAAGCCCTCTTCGGTGAGCACCGAGGCGAGTGCGCGGACGACCCGTCCGTCGAAGTGGTCCGCACCGTCGCGGGCGAGGAACGCGAGCGCCTCCTCGACCGCCATCGCACCCTGGTACGGCCGGCCGCGCGTGAGTCGCTCGAACTCGTCGACCACGGCCAGGACGCGCGCGCCCTCGTGGATGTCCGCTCCCCGGAGGCCCGCCGGATGACCGGAGCCATCCATGCGTTCGGCGCGCGCGAGCAGGATGGCCCGCGCCTCCGGGGTGAAGACACCGTCCGCGAGCGGCTCTCCGCCCGTCAGCGGATCCGCTTCGTTCCCGGCAAGCCGTCCCACCAGGGCCGCGAGCGCGGGCGCCATCCCGAGCCTGAGCGCGACGGCGCGGGCGTAGCGGCCGAGTTCGCCCGGGCCGAGCTGGAGTCCCTGCTTCGTGCGCGAGATTCCGCGCACGGCCGCACACGCCTCCGCGACCACGTGCGCAGCATGCGGATACGCATACGCGCGATTGAGAGCGCTCGCGACACGCTCGATGAGGCCCGAAAAGAGCGCGAGGTCGCTCTCGCTGAATTCCTCGCGCGAGACCTTGTTGTTGATGTTGACCACGCCCACGGACTGGCCGCCGACCTTGAGCGGGGCGCACAGGAGCGACTTCGTGAAGTACTGCGGATGGCTGCGACGCGCGATCCTGCGGTCGGTCTCGACGTTGTTGATGAGGAGCGGCTGTCCCGCATGCACGGCCGCGCCCGCGACACCCCCGCGGTAGTGGAGCCGGCGCTCGAGCGCGGCCTCGTCGAGTCCCCGCGCGGCCGCGACGAACAGATCGCCCGCGTCCGGGTCGACGAGGAGAATCGAGACGATCTCGGCCTCCATCACGTCCCCGATCGCCCTCACCGCATCCTCGAGCAGCTCGCGGACGTCCGGGCGTCGCACGAGCCGGCCGGAGACCTTGCGGACTTCCGCCGGGGCGAGCTGGCGGCGCGGCAAACCCACGGAGAAGATCGAGCCGCCACCCGGCGCGTTCGCCGCGCGAATCGTGCCGCCGTGGAGCTCGACGATGTGACGCGCGATCGCAAGCCCGAGACCGGTGCCGGCGACGCGGCGGCCACTCTTCAATTCGACGCGATAGAAGCGCTCGAACACGCGCTCGAGCTGATCTTCCGGGATGCCACCGCCCGTGTCGCGCACCGAGAGCGTCCACGACGGGCCGTCGGCCCGCGCTTCGAGCGTGACCGTTCCGTTTGGCGGCGAGAACTTGATCGCGTTCCCGACCAGGTTCAGCAGGAGCTGCTTCAAGAGATCGAGATCGGCTTCGACGTCGGTGAGCGAGGCGTCGGTCTCCTGCGCGAGGACGAGCCCGTTCTTTTTGAGCTCGGGCTCGAGCGTGAGCGCGAGATCCTCGAACAGTGCGCGCGGATCGCAGGGCTGAACCTTGAGCGGCCGCTGCCGCACCTCGAGCCGCGACAGGTCGAGCGCGTCGCCGATCAGGCGCGCGAGCCGGTCGCACTCGTCGTTGATCACGTTCAGGAACTCGCGCCGCTGCTCGAACTCTCCCGGAGGCGCGTCGATCAGGCTCTCGGTGTAGGCCTTGATCGAGGTGAGCGGCGTACGGATCTCGTGCGCGACGACCGAGATGAGCTCGGACAGGAGATCCTCGCCCGCGTTCGCCTTGAGCTCGAGGCGGCCCATCCGCTCGCGGTCGCCGGCGCGCTGGCGCGCGAGCGTGTCGCGTTCGAGCGCGAGCGCGAACAGGTCGGCGAGCGATTGCGCGGTTGCGAGCGTTCCGGAGGCGGGCCAGGTCGCGCTCTTTGCACCCTTTGCGCCCTTCGCGCCCTTCGCGCCGTTCGCGCCGTTCGCGCTGACCGCCGAGACGAGGATGAGCCCGTGCAGCATCGAGCCGCCGCGGATCGGAATGCCGGCGAGTGCGGCGGGAGGATTCGGCCACAGCGAAGGCTCGAGCGCCGGGGAGTCCGGGTCTCCCGCACGCGCGACGAGCGGCGTCTCGTGCGACAGGAGCCACTCGAGCGTGCCCCCGGGCTCGGGAAGATGGACGCGCTGATCGGTGGCATCCGGAGAGCCCGTGACGCCGGTGGCGCCGTCGGGGCCGGACGCGCCGTCCGCGTCGGGCGGACCGGCGTGGCGCAGCGCGCCGCTC
>JBOHUC010000133.1:0-21116 GCA_050733935.1 Candidatus Eiseniibacteriota bacterium
GCTCCCCGTGAACGACCTGCCGAACGTGGACTATCCGGTCATCAACGTGCGCGCGAATCTCGCGGGGACGAGTCCCGAGACGATGGCGTCGGCCGTCGCCACGCCGCTCGAGAAGCAGTTCTCGACCATTGCGGGGCTCGAGGCGATGTCCTCGACGAGCGCCCTCGGCTCGACGTCGATCACGCTCCAGTTCGGGCTCGACCGCGACATCGACGCGGCCGCACAGGACGTCCAGGCCGCGATCGCGCAGACGCTCCGGCAGCTCCCGCAGGGAATCAATCCGCCCTCGTACCAGAAGTCCAATCCCGCGGACTCGCCGATCCTGTTCCTCGCGCTCACGTCTGATCTCCTTCCGCTCCCGACGCTCGACGAGTACGCGCAGACCTACCTGGCACAGCGCATTTCGACCGTGAAGGGGGTCGCGCAGGTCAACGTGTTCGGATCGCAGAAGCGCGCCGTGCGCGTCCAGCTCGACCCGCAGGCGATGGCGTCGCGCGGCGTGGGCATCGACCAGGTCGCCTCAGCGATCGATGCCGGCAACGTGAATCTGCCGACCGGCGTCCTGTGGGGGAAGGAGAGCGCTCAGACGATCCGCGCGGACGGTCAGCTCACGAACGCGGACGAATTCCGCTCGCTCGTGATCATGGACAAGGACGGCGCACCCGTACGGCTCGGGGATCTCGGAGACGTCGTCGAGAGCGTCGAAAACAGCCGCGCCGCGAGCTGGTTCAACGGCCGGCGCTCGATCGTGCTCGCGATCCTGCGCCAGCCGGGCACGAATACCGTGCAAGTCGCGGATGCGGTGCACGCGCTCGTCGAGCGGCTCCGGCCCTCGCTGCCGTCCTCGGTCAAGCTCGAGACGCTGAACGACCGCTCGGTCTCGATCCGGCACTCGGTCGAGGACGTGCAGATGACGCTCTTGCTCGCGCTTCTCCTCGTCGTGATCGTCATCTACCTGTTCCTGCGCAACGGCTCGGCAACGTTGATCGCGAGTGCGGCTCTCCCGCTCTCGGTCGTCGGCACGTTCGCCGTCATGCTGCCCCTCGGCTTCAGCCTCGACAACCTGTCGCTGCTTGCCCTCACGCTTTCGGTCGGGTTCGTCGTGGACGACGCCATCGTCATGCTCGAGAACATCGTCCGCCACATCGAGATGGGGAAAACGCCATTCCAGGCGGCACTCGACGGTTCGAAGGAGATCGGATTCACGATCCTCTCGATGACGCTCTCGCTGGTCGCCGTGTTCATTCCGGTCCTGTTCATGGGCGGGCTCCTCGGCCGGCTGTTCCACGAGTTCGCGGTCGTGATCAGTGTCGCGATCCTCGTCTCGGGTTTCGTTTCGCTCACGCTCACGCCGATGCTGTGCAGCCGGTTCCTGAAGCCCGAGGGCGGCGGACACGGTCCGCCTTCGAAGCAGGCGATCCGGACCGCGATCGCGAAGGCTCCGAGCCGCCTCCACCAGGCCTCGGAGCGCGTGTTCGACGCGAGCCTCCGCTTCTACGAGCGGAGCCTCGCGTGGGTGATGAACCGGAGACGCGCGGCGCTCTTCTTCTCGACGGCCATTCTCGCCGGCACGGTCGCGCTGTTCATGATCGTGCCCAAGGGCTTCATTCCGAGCGAGGACATCGGCCAGATCACGGGGACGACCGAAACCGCGGAAGGAACGACGTTCGAGGCGACCGTCCGAAGGCAGCAGCAGGTCGCGGCGATCCTCGCCAAGGACCCGAACATCGAGAGCTTCATGTCCTCGGTCGGCGGCGGCGGCGGCTCCGGCCAGACGAACCAGGGGCGGTTCAACATCCGCCTGAAGCCGCGGCACGAGCGAAAGCTCTCCGCCGACCAGGTCATCCGCTCTCTTGGACCGAAGCTCGCCCAGGTGCCGGGGATTCGCGTGTTCCTCCAGAATCCGCCGCCCGTCCGAATCGGAAGCCGCTTCGCGAAGAGCCAGTACCAGTACACGCTCCAGGGCAGCGACATCACGACGCTCTACGAGGACGCGCAACGCCTCGAGGATCGCCTGAAGGACGTTCCCGCGATCGAGAACGTGACGAGCGATCTGTCGATCAAGAATCCGGAGGTCCGGCTTGCGATCGACCGCGATCGCGCGTCCGCGGTGGGCGTGACCGCCGAGCAGATCGAGCTCGCGCTCTACAACGCGTACGGGTCGCGCCAGGTTTCGACGATCTTCACGTCGACGAACCAGTATTCGGTCATCCTCGAGCTCAAGCCCGAATATCAGCGCGACCTGTCGGCGCTCCGGCTCCTCAACGTGCGGAGCGCGAACGGAACGCTCGTTCCGATCGGCTCCGTGGCGCAACTCTCGGCGGGGATGGGGCCGCTCACGGTCGCGCACGCCGGGCAGATGCCTGCCGTCACGCTGTCGTTCGACCTGCGCCCCGGCACGGGCCTGTCCGAGGCCGTGGCCCAGGTCGAGGCGGCCGCGCGCACGACGCTGTCGCAGGAAGTGAGCGGGAGCTTCGCCGGCACCGCGCAGGCGTTCCAGTCGAGCCAGCAGGGTCTTCTAATGCTGCTCGTGGTCGCGATCCTCGTCATCTATCTCGTGCTCGGCGTTCTCTATGAGAGCTTCATCCACCCGATCACGATCCTTTCGGGGCTCCCGTTCGCGGGCTTCGGCGCGCTCCTGACCCTGTTCGTGTTCCGCACCGAGTTGAGCGTCTACGCGTTCGTGGGAGTGATCCTGCTCGTGGGCCTCGTGAAGAAGAACGCGATCATGATGATCGACTTCGCACTCGACGCCGAGCGGAACGAGGGGCTGCTGCCGCGCGAAGCGATCCTCAAGGCCTGCTCGATTCGGTTCCGCCCGATCATGATGACGACGATGGCGGCCCTCGTGGGCACGCTCCCGATCGCGCTCGGCATGGGTGCGGGCGCCGAGGCGCGGCGGCCGCTCGGGCTTGCGGTCGTGGGTGGGCTTGCGTTCTCCCAGATCGTGACGCTCTACGTGACGCCGGTGTTCTACACGTACCTCGACGCGCTCCAGCGGCGCTTCCGGCGGAAGCCGCCGCGCGCGATCGAGGAGGAGCTGCGCACCGCGTAAGCCGGTTGGCGATTGCAGGACTCCGCGCAAGTTGCTAAAACAGCGGAGGGAATCCCGAATTCGATCCATCGAACGGTCTCGACGGCCGCCCGGGCCCGCGCCCGGACGGCTTTCGCGTCGGACACGATCGCCACCCCCGAGGTCGCCATGCGCCGGATGTTGCTCGCTACTTTCCTTGCGATTCTCCTCGTTCCGCCCGCGGCATTCGCGCATCCCGAGCCCGCTCCGCCTGCCGATGGCGCCCGCCTCCGCCTCGCGCTCGAGAAGCTCGGCGTGACCGGGAGCGTCCTCTTCGTGGCCGCACACCCGGACGACGAGAACACGGCACTCCTCGCATGGCTTGCGAACGGACGCAAGGTGCGCACCGCGTACCTCTCGGTCACGCGGGGGGACGGAGGTCAGAACCTGATCGGGCCGGATACGGGCGAGCTGCTCGGGGTCATCCGGACGAACGAGCTCCTCGCCGCTCGCCGGATCGACGGCGCCGAGCAGTTCTTCACGCGCGCGCTCGACTTTGGATTCTCGAAGAATCCCGACGAGACGCTCGCAATCTGGGATCGCGAGCGCATCCTCTCGGACGTCGTCTACGTGATCCGCCGTTTTCGCCCGGACGTGATCGTGACCCGGTTCCCGGTCGACGGTGGCGGCCACGGACACCACACGGCCTCCGCCATCCTCGCCGAGGAAGCGTTCTCCGCCGCCGCCGACCCGAAACGCTTCCCGGAACAGCTCGACACCGTCAAGCCGTGGCAGGCGAAGCGGCTCATGTGGAACGTGTTTCGGTTCGGCAACGCTCCGCCCGACACCGTGCCGGACCGGGCGCGCGTCGACATCGGAGCGTACGATCCGCTCCTCGGACGATCGTATTCCGAGATCGCCGGCGAGAGCCGGAGCCAGCACAAGAGCCAGGGCTTCGGATCGCTCGAGCGGCGCGGATCGTTCGTCAACTCGTTCGACCACCGTCTCGGCGAGCGCGCGAAGAACGATCTGTTCGACGGCGTGGACCTGACCTGGGCGCGCTATCCGGGAGGGGAGAAGATCCAGTCGCTCTTCGAGCAGGCTGCGCGCGAGTACCGCCCGCACGAGCCCGCGTCCGTCGCGCCGCTCCTCCTCCGGGCCCGGACCGCGCTCGCCGCGCTGCCGAACGACCCGATCGTCGTCGAGAAGCGTGCGGAGCTCGACGAGGCGCTGCGCGCGAGCCTGGGGCTCTGGATCGAAGCGATCGCGACGGTGCCGGGAGTCGAGCCCGGCGCACGCGTCCGCATCGCGACCACAGCACTCAACCGCAGCACGGAAAAGGTCTCACTCTCGCGCGTCGAGATCGTGGGAGCAGGAACGGGAGCTTCGGTCCCGTCCGGAGGCGCGCAGACGCTCGTGTTCAATCAACCGGCGAACGACACGATCCTCGTTGCGATCCCTGAAGGGCGGGCGCCGACGCGGCCGTACTGGCTCGAACGGCCCGCTCTGCGGGGTTCGTTCGACGTCGCGGATCCGTCCCGGATCGGAGACCCGGAGAACGCACCCGAGCTCGTCGCGCGTTTCACGTTCGCCGCGCGGGGACAGTCCGTCGTCCTCGAGACGCCGGTCGTCCATCGCTGGGTCGATCCCGTGGCGGGGGAGCGGTACCGCGATTTCCAGATCGTTCCGCTCGCGACGCTCCGCTTCGATCGGACGGCGTATTTGTTCCCGGACGCATCCGCGCGCGACGTTCGAGTCGTGGTCGAGCCCGCCCCGGCCGCGCAAGCCGTCGACGGTCGCGTTCGCCTGCGCGTTCCGGAAGGCTGGCGCGTCTCGCCGCCGGAGGCCGCCGTCGCGTTCCTCGGGAGCGGTCCCGGTCGCGACACGACGCTCACGTTCCGGGTCGCCCCGGGAGCGTCCGCGTCCGGGGCGTCCGCGCGGGTCGCCGCCGAATTCGAGTCGGGCGGGCACACGTACGGACTCGAAGCCGTGACCCTCGACTATCCCCACATTCCACTTCAGCGGCTCCATCTCCCCGCCGCCGCGAAGCTCGTGCGCGCCGATCTCAAGATCGCGGGCGGGCGTATCGGCTACGTCATGGGCTCGGGCGATGACGTTCCGGAAGCGCTCGAGCAGATGGGCGTCCGCACGGTGGCGCTGAGCGACGAAGATCTCGAAAACGCCGATCTCTCGGCGTACGACGCGATCGTGACCGGCGTTCGCGCGTACAACACGCGGCCGCGCCTGCGCGCGCAGCAGAAGCGCCTGCTCGACTACGTCGCACACGGCGGGCGGCTCGTCGTTCAGTACAACACCGCGGAGGAGGCGCTCCAGGACCGGCTCGGGCCGGCGCCGTTCCGCATCTCGCGCGACCGGGTCACGGTCGAGGAGGCGCCCGTTCGGGTGCTCAAGCCCGAGCATCCGCTCGTCACAACACCGAACCGGATCACGGACCAGGATTTCGCGGGCTGGGTGCAGGAGCGCGGCCTCTATTTCGCGAACCCCTGGGACCCATCTTACGAGACCGTGCTTTCGAGCAACGATCCCGGAGAGCCCGCGCGCGACGGAGGCGTTCTGTACGCGCGCCACGGCCGGGGTGTGTTCATCTACTCCGCGTACGCGTGGTTCCGCGAGCTTCCGGCCGGCGTGCCGGGAGCGTGGCGGCTGTTCGCGAACCTCGTGAGCACGACGCCGATCGCGCCGTGAGGACGAACGACACGCGGGCTGCCTCGCCGATCCCGACGCCGAACCCCGAGGAGCCGCCACCCGTTCCCGTGAGCTGGGGCGCGCTGTACGCGCTCGTGGTGGTCGAGCTCGTGCTCGTGATCCTCCTCTGCGGCTGGCTCTCGAGGCTTCACCGGTGAGCACGCTCGACTGGGCCGTTCTGTTCGCGGCCCTCGCGTTCTTCGTCGGCTACGGGTTGTGGCGAAGCCGGAACGAGCGCGACCTCAACGACTACATCCTCGCGGGACGCAGAATGAAGTGGCCCATGGTCGCGCTCTCGATCATGGCCACGCAGGCGAGCGCGATCACGTTCCTGTCGACTCCCGGCCAGGGCTACGCGGACGGCCTCCGCTTCGTCCAGTTCTACTTCGGCCTGCCGCTCGCCATGATCGTCCTGTGCGTCACCGCGATTCCGATCTACCACCGGCTCCGCGTGTTCACGGCCTACCAGTACCTGGAGCAGCGCTTCGACGGCAAGACGCGCTCGCTCGCGGCCGGAATCTTCCTCGTCCAACGCGGCTTGAGCGCGGGGCTCACGATCTACGCGCCCTCGCTCGTCCTGTCCGTGATCCTGGGCTGGGACGTGCGCTTCACGTGCGCGCTCCTCGGCGGGCTCGCGGTGATCTACACCGCGACCGGCGGAGGCAAGGCCGTGAGCTACACGCAGGCGCTCCAGTTCACGATCATCCTGGGCACGATGGCGATCGCCGGGGTCGTGATCTTCCGGCTCCTCCCGGCCGGCACGACGATGGGGGACGTCTCGCTCGCGGCGGGCGTGCTCGGAAGGCTCAACGCGCTCGAGCTGCGGTTCGACCCGAACGATCGCTACAACCTGTGGTCGGGGCTTCTGGGCGGGCTCTTCCTTCAGCTCTCGTACTTCGGAACGGATCAGTCACAGGTCGGGCGCTACCTGACCGGGCGATCGGTCGCCCAGAGCCGCTTCGGCCTCCTCGTGAACGGACTCCTCAAGGTGCCGATGCAGCTTGCGATCCTCTCGCTCGGCGTGCTCGTGTTCGTCTTCTACTTGTTCGTCGTGCCGCCGTTGTTCTTCAATCCGGCCGAACGCGCGCGCGCGGCCCAGGGACCGACCGCGGCCGCCTGGAACGCGCTCGAGGCCGAGCACGGAGAGGCCGCAAACGCGCGTCGGAAGAGCCTCGAGGCGTTGATCGCGGCGGGCCATGCGCGCGACGAGCGCGCGGTCGAAGAAGCGCGCCGGTCGCTCGAGGCCGATCAGGCTCGCATCACCGGGCTCAGGAGCGATGCGGCGGCCCTCATCCGGCAGCGCGATCCGAAGGCCCCGACGAACGACACGAACTACGTGTTCCTCTCGTTCGTGCTCGCCCACCTTCCGGTCGGACTCGTCGGCCTCGTGTTCGCGGCCATCTTTGCGGCGTCGATGAACTCGTCGTCGGCCGAGCTCAACGCGCTCGCTTCGACGACCGTGGTCGACGTCGTGAAGCGCGCCCGTCCCGGCATGGACGCGAAGCACGATCTCCTCGTCTCGCGTCTGGTCACGCTCGGATGGGCCGCCTTTGCCGTCGGGATCGCGGAGTACGCCGCTCGTCTCGGCTCGCTCATCGAGGCAGTGAACATCCTGGGATCGCTCTTCTACGGCACGATCCTCGGGATCTTCCTCACCGCGTTCTATCTCAAGCGTGTGGGCGGGACGGCCGTCTTCGTGGGGGCGATCGTCGCGGAGGCCGCCGTGGTCCTGTGCTTCCTGTTCACGAAGATCTCGTTCCTCTGGTACAACGTGATCGGCTGCGCCGCCGTGATCGTGGTCGCCCTCGCGATCGAGCTCGTGCTTCGCCCCCGCCGCCCGGGCCGCCCCGACCTCGCCGACGCTCCTGCCTGAAACACGAACGCCCGCCCCGGTCGGGGGCGGGCGTCCTTACGCGTTGGATCGAGTGCGGCGAATGCTCGCTACTTCTTCTCTCCGGTCCACTCGGCGACCAGCGTTTCCATCTGGGTCGTGTTGACCGGTTCCTTCGCAGCCTTCCCGATCTCGATCGCCTTCTTCGCGGTCGTCACGGCCTCGGTCGTCTTGCCTTCCTTCGCGAGCCAGCGCGCCTTGAGGCCGAGGTTCGAGTAGCCCTGCTGGATCGCGATCGACTCGTCGAGCCACTTCGCGCCCTCGTCCATGTGGAGGCCGCTGTCGAACGTGTACTGGGCCGCGCGCAGCCGCGTGCGCCAGTCGTCCGGCTTCGCCGCCGCGAGATCGGTGCGGACGTTCTTCATGACGATCCCGTCCACGTCGATCGCGATCGGGACCTTGAGCTCGAGCTTCTCCCAGCGCAGGACCAGGTCGCCCGAATTCTGCGTCAGGTTGTCGAACGTGAAGCGCATCCACTCGACGGACTCCGCCGGCGTCGGCTTGAGCGTCACGCGCGCCGCGTCCTGCTTCGGGTCGTACTCGTACGCGCCCCACAGGTCCTTCTGCTTGCTGAAGACGACCGACCAGTCGCCGGCCTTCGGGAGCGTGAAGAAGCTGTACGTCCCCGCGGGGAGATTCTGACCGCCGACCGTGATGTCGGTCGTGGTCGTGAACGTCGTCGCTTCGTTCGCGCCGGTGCGCCAGGGGGCGTCGTACGGAACGAGCTTGCCCCAGATCTCGCGCCCCTTCACGCCCGGCCGGCTGTAGGTCACGGTGAGATCGGTCGTTCCGATCGTCTGCATGACGCTGGCCTTCGGGCTGATGCGGGGGAGCACGATGTCCGCATGCGCGGGAAGCATCGTGCCGGCGGCGAGGAGCAACGAAAGGGCGGGCCCAAGCACAAATCGGTTCCGGATCATCGGGGACGGAGCCTCCTTGGAAGTGGCGGGGTGGTCGGACGCGGCCGCGCGACGATCGTCACGGGCCGCGTCCTTTGGCCTTCTGGAAAGCTAGCAGATTGCCCGGCGTCGCGTCACGCGGGGGCTTTCACGGCACCCACACGAAACGACGCACACGCACGCCCTCCGGCGTCGAGAGCTTGAGCAAATACACGCCGGCCGCACTCCGCGTGCCGTCGTCTCCTTCGCCCTGCCACACCAGAGGATGGCGGCCCGCGGGATGTTCGCCCTCGACGAGCATTCGGACGCGCCGCCCCGCGACGTCGAAGATCTCGGCCCGCGCGGTTCCGGGGCGCGGCATCGCAAACTCGGCCCGAACGCGCCCGATCCCGGGATTCGGAGTCACGGCGGAGAGCTCGAACCGTTCCGGCACCGTTTCGACCGCGAGTGCGCTCGCGGTGAACACGTCGAGGGACGCGGGCACGAACAGGATGCCCTCGTCCGGATCGTTGCTCGTGAAGAGGATCGAGGCCGCGTACGAACCGTCGGTCAGCTCGGCCGCGCTGAACCGCGCTTCGATCGGCGTTGTCGCGCCGGGCGCGAGGCCGCCGGCCCCCGGTTCGACTGCGAGCCACGGGCCTGCGTTTGCAACCACACGCACGTCGTCGAAGAACCATCCAGGGAATCCGTTCGAGGAAGCGTCCTGCGTGTTGAAGAGGAACCGGATGCGGATCACCTGTCCCGCGAACGCGGAGAGATCGACGATCGTGAGGCGCCAGCCGCCCGAGTTGCCGGTGAGCCCCGAACGCACGGTCTGCCACCCCGCGCTGTCGGTCGACACGTCCACGACGCACAGGTCCCAGAACGCCTCGGTGACGAACGACTCGAAGAACTCGAGCCGCACGGAGTCCGGATGCGCTCGCAGGTCGATCGGGGGCGTGATGGCGGCGTTCAGGACGATGGCCCCGTTGTCGTAGTTCCCGGAGTCCTCGATCCCGCACCACCAGCTGTTCGACGGGCTGTTGTACGCGCGGCCGGTCTGATGCCAGAGGTCCTGCGATCCGCCGTACGTCTCGGTCGTCCAGCCGTTCGTCCCGTTCTCCATGTCGTCCGAGAAGAGAACGACTCCGTTCTGGACGGCCCGATTCCGGGCCGCGAGCAGATCCGTGAGTCCCGAGCCGCCGCGTGGCGCGTGCGCCGGATCCGGGGCGGACGTCGTGCGCGCCGCGCTTCGGGAGGCCCCTTCGATCGCCGGCGCCGCGCCTCCCGCCCTAAGGGGCGCGAAGCTCACGCTCGAGGTCCAGAAGAGGTGACCGATGCCCGCGTTCGAAAGCGTGAGCACGCGCGTTTCGCTCGATCCGGTCGTGAGCGTGACCTGGAGCGACTCGGGATCGACTCCGATGTCGGGCGGCGGGAGCCCGTCTCCGGCAAGCGGGACCACGAGGTCCGGTTCGTCGGGATCGTTCGAGTGGAACGTGAGCGAGCCCGCAATCGGTCCCGGTGCGGTCGGCGCGAAGTGGACCAGAAGCGCTTGTCCTTCGCCCGGCGCAAGATCGAACGGCGCGGGGTCGGCCGAGAAGGCAGCCGGAGAGGTGTCGAGTCCCGTCACGTGGAGCAGGCCGGTTCCTGCGTTCCGCACGAACAGGCTCTCACTTCTCGAGAGTCCCACGAAGACCGAACCGAAGTTGAGGGCCGGAGGGTTCACTTCGATGTCAGTCGCGCCGGTGACATGGAGGCGGGCGGGGACGCCGATCTCGGGCTCGTCCGGGTCGTCGCTCAGGACCACGATGCGGGCACCGTAGTCTCCGCCGAAAAGCCCGTTCGCGTCGAAGGTGACCGTGACGTCGGCCGATGCCCCGGGGGGCAGTTTCGCGAACTCCGGATTGACCGAGATCCACTCGACCCCGCTGCCGTTGGCATACGGAGGAATCCGCGTGTGGAGGGTCCGAAACGGGTTTCCGACAAAGGGCCAGTAGAACTCGAGGGGCTGGCACGGCACGAGCACGCGTCCGGCTCCGTGGCGATATTCGACGAGCGTCGGCCGGAATTGATCGTCCGTGAGGATCGTCGTTGCCGAGGCCGGAAGGTTCGAGAGATGACATTGGCTCGCGCTGTTTCCGTGCAGCACGAGCGGAAGGCCGGCCACGAGCGGATGCGCGGGAAGCGCGACATAGTTCGTCACAGCATAGTTGTGATGCACCGTGACGCCACCCGGGAGCGGGACGAGACTCGCGTTCCCGTTGTTCCAGCCCCAGCCGGCCGCATGGAATTCGAGGATGCCGCCGGCTGCGACGAACGATGCGAGCCGGCCTGCCTGAGCCGCGAGGTTCGAGTAGCTCGGAGTCGACTGATCGCCCGCCACGATGATCGTTCGATAGGCCGAGTAGTCGACGAGGTGGAGCGTGAACGTTCCGGAGACGTCGTACAGAATGCCTGCGTCGGTGAGAATCTCTTCGTTCGCCACCTGGCCCCACGGGGAGTAATCCTGGATCAGAAGGACGCTCGAACCGATCGTGGTTCGGGGCGTGACGGATTGCGCGGCATACCCGGGGGGCGGCGGACTCTGGCTCGATTGCGTCACATCGGTTCGGATCGGACGGGATCCCGCAGCCGCGAGCCGAACGTCACCGGATCGGATCGTCTCCGACGGCGTCGCCGGCCTTCGCCCGGGCAGGGGTTCGATCTCGAGCAAGACCACGAGGTCGCTCGCTCCCGTGTTCGAGATCGTGAGGGTTCGCGTGGTCGACTGTCCGGTAAGGAGGGAAACCGAGAGCGACTCCGGCGACACCGCGATGTCCGGCGGCAGAAGACCCTCGCCGTGGAGGGCGATCACGGCCACGCCTTCGTCCGGGTCGTCGCTCGTCACGGTCAGGGTGCCGTTCACGATTCCGGCCGCTCCCGGAGCGAACGTAACGAGGAGCTTCCGCTCGACGCCGGGTGGGAGGCTGAAGTCGGACGGATCGACGGTGAACGCACCGGGCGCCGCGGACACGCCCGAGACGTGGAGCACGTCGGTCCCGTCGTTTCGGACGACGACCGAATCCCTCACCGAGTTTCCGACGAAGACCTGCCCGAACACGAGCGACGGGGGAAGCACGGTGATGTCCGGAATGCCGATCACGCGCAGGCGCGCGGTCACCGTCTTCCGCGGCTCGTCGGGGTCGTTGCTTTCGAACGCGAGGACGGCCGAGTAGTCGCCGCCCAGCAGTCCCGCGCTTCGGACCGTGGCCATGGCCTGCGTGACGCCGCCGGCCGGCGTGCCGCCCGTGACCGGAGCCACGGTGAGCCAGCCGGTTTCGACAGCGAGCGTCCGGAGGAAGCGATCCATGAGGGTCGCGACCGTCTCGTTCGGGACGTACGACCCGTCGGTGGTCGCGAACAGGAGGTAGTACACGCGCGGTCCGCTGAATCCGAAGATCGCGTGCCGGTCCTGGTTCGTGTCGGTCGAGAATGAGTGCCCCGAGAACGGCGAGTCCGACACGATGACGAGATGGTTGACCGACGGGACCCCAGCGCCCCAGACGCGCTTCACGAATCCGCGGTAAACGCGCCCGCCAAGAGCCTGCTCGAGCACCGCGCCGTCCACCGCGCCGAAGCCGTCGGCGCCGAGGCCGCCCTGGATGTGAAACTCGGTGCGTCCGTCGAGATCGCCTGCGAACAGGAAGAGGCCGGGATACTTGCGCGTGAAGTAACGGCCCAACGGGCCGACCTGCGAGTGATTCTGGATGACGCCGTCGGAGTAGGGGATCACGAACGACGGATTCGTGCCCAGGATATTGCCGCCGTCGTACATGTCGAGCCCGCCGTCCGAAATCGCGAGTCCCTTCACCCCGCCGTCGAAATCGAAGCGGTTCGGAATGATCGCCGTGATGGCCTCGTGGCCGGCATCGAGGAAGCTGAGCACGGCTTCGAGCCCCGGCTCCGCGGATCCGTTCGGCGCGGGGTCGGGAGCGATTCCTGAAGGAGCGCTTTCGAGCCGGTGCTCCCTTCGTGACTCCTCCGGAGCGACCGCCGTCGCGATGATGGGGGCCCCACCCGGAGCAGCCGCCGCGCCCGGAGGCTCGACCTCCGCCCGCCAGACGAGCGGCCCTCCGCCCGTGTTCGAAATCTGAACCGCAGCCTCGGCGACTTCGTTCGGCCCGAGCTCGAAGGCGAGCTCCTCCGGAAGGACCGCGATGTCCGGCGGCCGGGCTCCCATGCCGGTCATGTTCACGACCACGCTCGGGGTCTCCGGATCGTTGCTTTCGATCGTGAGTGTCGCGGCGAGCGGACCGCCCGTGGCGGGACAGAACGAAATCGGAATGATCGCGCTCGTGCCGGGCTCGAGTGTGGCAATCGTGATCCCGGGCACGAAGGCGGCGTGACTCGAAGTGATGCTACTCACATACAGGATGTCCGTGCCGGGATTCCGGATCTCGATCGAATCCGAGTGGCACGTGCCTACGAAATGGACGCCGAGTGCGAAAGGACTGGTCGACCCGCGATACGTGAGGCGCACGCGGTGCTCCTCGGTGCCGCAGAAGGGCTCGACGTTCACCGAATTCTGGACGAGGGCATGGACGACCCCGTCGGACGCATAGGCTCCAAGTGTGGAGGCGGAGAGGACGAGGTCCTCGCTGTCGGGCATGCAGGCGAAGAACACCGAGCCGGCGCTTCCGATCAGATCGCCCTCTACGTAGAGCGTGGCCGTTTCGGTCGGTTCTCCGTAGTCGCCGTTCACATAGAGCTGGATCGATCCACCTCCGCCCGGCGGGACGGGGAGGAACAGGTCGTGCAGAGTCGTCGCCCCGGTGCCCGAGTAGTGTTCGAGCGACTCGATCGTGTGGCGCCCTCCGAGGACCGCGATGTCCGGAACGCCCGTGACCGACATGCGGGCGGGCACGATTGTCATCTCCTCGTCCGGGTCATTGCTCGAGACGAGGAGGTTCGCGCGGTATTCGCCGCCGAGCCGGCCTTCGGCATCGAACGTGAACGCGATCTGAGCGCTCCCGCCCGGTGGAATCGTGCCGTCGAGCGGATCCCCGGAGAGCCACGGGACCCCGCTTCCCAAATAGACGTACGGAATGAGCCGCGCGTGCAGGGTCGAAATCGGATGCCCAGGGGCGGACGCGTAGAACTCGAGCGTCTGGCAGGCCGCGATCACCTTGCCCCGGCCGTAGCGGTATTCGACGAGGGCCGGGCGGTTCACCTCGTCGGTCAGGATGACGTTCGCATTCGGCGGGACGTTGCTCAAATAGGAATGGCTCGCGCTCGAGCCGAAGATCGGCGACTCGAGCCCGACGACGAGCGCGTGGTTCGGAAGCTGGATGTAATTGAGCGTCGAGTAGTAGAGCGAGATCTCGACCCCGCCGGGAAGCGTTACGAGTCCCGCGTTCCCGCTGTTGAATCCCCACGCCGCGGCGTGGAACTCGAGTCGTCCGCCGTTCGACACGAAGGCCGCAAGCAGGCCTTCGAAGGCCGCCAGGTTCGCGTAGCTCTGCGTCGTCTGGTCCGAAGACACGATGATGACCTTGTACGCGCTGAGATCGAGTGATCCGAGCTGGAGCGTTCCGCTCACGTCGTAGGGGATGTTGTTCGCCTGGAGAGCGAGCTCGTTCGAGGGCCGGCCCCAGGGCAGCACGTCCTGAACGAGAAGCACACGGGCTCCGTCGACCGCGCGCGGCGTCGAGGCGGCCACCACGTAGTCCGCCGGCGGGCGATCCGTCCGCGCGGGCGTTTCCCCTTCGGCGGGACCCTGACCCGGGTCCGCCGGAACCGGAGCCGGGAGGATCGCAAGCGGCCTCATGAGGACGCTGCCGTCCGTCGTCTCCTCGAGCTCGATCGAGAACTCAAGGTCGCTCACGCCGGTGTTCGAGAGCGTGAGCAGGCGGACTTCCTGCTCGCCGCTCAGGAGTGCCACCGAAAGCGACTCGGGAGTGACCGTGATCTCAGGCGGCAGGAGCGCACGACCCTGGAGCGAGACGGCGACCGCGGCTTCGTCCGGGTCGTTACTCGAGGCCGTGAGGGATCCGGTGAATTCGTCGGCAACATTGGGAACGAACCGCACCGGAAGCGCCCGGCGCTCGCCCGGAACGAGGGTGAAGCCGGCAGTCTCCGTCTGGAAAACGCCCGGCGTAGCACTCACGCCGCTGATCGTGAGGAGATCGGTCCCGGCGTTGCGCACCTCGACCGAGTCCGTGCGCGTTGCGCCCACGAAATGCGTGCCGAAGTCGATCGCAAGCGGCGTGACTTCGACGTCCGGTGCACCCGTGACCGAAAGGTGCACGGGCACCCCGAGCGAGCTCTCGTCCGGGTCGTTGCTCGTGACGATGAGCCGTGCGTCATAGCCCCCGCCGTTCAAGCCGGCGGCGTCGAACGTCACGTGGACGTCGAGTCCGCTCGCTGCGGGCACGGTGCCGGCGACCGGCTCGACCGTGAACCAGGTCACGTTCACGTCGGTGACGAGTGTCTGGTAGTAGGCGACCGGAGTCCCGTACGCGAAGTCGGGGACGACCTGCGTGGGAGACGGCGGGTCGGCGAAGCTCGGACCCCAGGTCGCGCCGGCGCCGGCAATGAGCGAGCCGAAGGACGCCGGGATCGGATAGACCGGAAGAAAGTCCGAGCCGTAGTACTCGGACGACTGATCGAACGACGCGAGGATCAAGTAGTAGCGTCCCGGCGTGAGCGACAGGTCGACCGGGCCCGAGCTGTACCAGCCTTCGTCCGATCCCGTGCTGGGAATTCGGGATGCGCTGACGAGCGAGAAGAGTCCGACTGGCGCCACGCCTTCGTAGACCACGAACCAGACTTCCGTGCCGGGCAACGGGCGCATGAAGAAGCGATGCTCCCGGAGCATGCGCTCGTTCGTGCAGTGGAAGATGTTTCCGCGCATGCGGAATCCGCCGAGGAAGAAGAAGAACGGATCGCCGAAAACTTCCTCCGTGGGCGAGAGGACGACGCGGCCGGGCCCCGACTCGACGGCGAACTTTCCGCTCACGACGCCCTTCCCGCTCCCGCCCGCCTTGCCGTGCAGGTCATCGCCCGTGTCCTTCGATTCAACTTCGATCTGCGACTGAAACGGTCGCGTTCTCGTCGCGAGCTCGGCGAGCGGCACCGGAGTCCCGTGCCCGAGGATCGCTTGCGGTCCGGACGCGCCCCGCGGGACGACATCGATCGCAAGCGCGCTGTCGGGCGAAGCGATGTCGATCGCGAACGAAAGCTCGCTCTCTCCCGTGTTGCCGACGGTGAGCGTGCGCACGGCCGTCTGGCCCGTGAGGAGATCCGCCTCGAGCGAAGCGGGGGCGATCGTGATGTCCGGCGGCGCGAGCGTGGTTCCCGTCGCCTGATTCGAGAGCGCGGACGGATTTCCGAACTCGTCGTGCGCCCGTGCCGCTAGGTAGTACGTGGTCGAGAACGCGAGGCCGGTGACCGTGAGCTCCTGGAGCGAGCCTGCGGGGAGGGGCGCAGGCAGGGAAGCGGTCGGGACGGGCGTGGCCGAGAGGAAATTCGCGTCCGTGATGGGAGACGTCGAATAGCGGATGTCGTAGCGCGTCACGGTGCCGACGTTCGCGTCGTCGCCGGGTGCCGTGAAGCGGAGCGCGAGACTCTGCCCGCCCGCTTCGGCGACGGCGAGGTCGGTGATGCCGTCCGGGGCGGTCGAATCGGGCTCGGCGATCGGCATGAACGCGTTGAGCCGGCCGCCTGTCCCGACCAGCCCGGCGAGCGCGGGGACCGGGTCGACCGTGGCCATGAGGAGCCCCTTCACATCGAGCGCGGCCATTCCGGGGAAGCGTCCGAGGACGAGCGCGGCCGCACCCGTCACGTGCGGCGTCGCCATGGACGTCCCGCTTGCCGAGAAGTAGCCCCCGCCGGGAACCGTGCTCAGGATGTCCGAGCCGGGCGCGGCGAGATCGACCGTGGTCAGGCCCCAGTTCGAGAAGCCCGCGAGCAGGTCGTTGTGATCGGTCGCAGCGACGGTGAGGATGTTCTCGAGGTCGAACGACGCCGGATACGTGGGGAAGAGGTCGATGTTCTGGCCAGCGTTTCCGGCCGCGGCGATGAACAGCCCGCCCGCCGATCCGAAGGCCGCGATCGCGTCGTGCAGGCCGGTCGACGGGGTGCCGCCGCCCCAGCTCGCGTTCACGACCCTGAGCCCGATTGTGGCCGCATAGTTCACGGCCGCGATGGCGTTCGCACTCGACCCGGTACCAAATGCGTTCAGGGACTTGATTCCGACGATCCGCGCGTTCCAGTTCACGCCCACGACGCCGACGCCGTTGTTGCCGACCGCGCCGATCGTTCCGGAGACGTGCGTGCCGTGGCCGTTGTCGTCGAACGGATCGTTGTCGCCGTTCACGAAGTCCCAGCCGCGGACGTCGTCCACGAAGCCGTTTTCATCGTCGTCCACGAAGTTGTTCGGGATCTCGTTCGGGTTCGTCCACACGTTGGCCGCGAGATCGGGATGCGTGTAATCGACGCCCGTGTCGATGACTCCGATGGGAGCGGAAGTGGACCCGGTGAAGACGTCCCACGCATCGAGCGCGCTGATGTCGGCACCCGGCCGCCCGCCCGACTGCCCCGTGTTGTTCATGCCCCACAGAAAGCCGAACGAAGGGTCGTTCGGCGTGACGAACGCGTGGTAGATCGCGTTCGGCTCGATCATGTCGACGCTCGGGTCGTTGCGATAGCGGAGGAGCGCTTCTTCGACCGTGATCTTCGAGATCTTGAGGTGGTCGATGCGGAGTTTCGCGAAGCGTTGGATTCGGTCCGCGCCGAGCGAGCTCTCGATCGCGTTGATGCTCGACGACGTGGCCGTCGGGCGATAGCGGATCAGGACTTCTCCCGGCACGTAGTCGCTCTGCGCGAAGACGGGGCGCGCGAACGACAGGGTCACGAGGGAGGACGCGACGAGCCACGCGAACAGCCCGAACCGGACGAGTCTGCGCATGATCGTCTCCTCGCTCAGCGATAGAGAACTTTGACGGTGCCCCAGCTCGAGGGTCGGGCCGGCGTGGACGGGCTCGAATGCACTCCGAGAAACGCGCTGGCCGGAGGAACGCCTCCGAACGTGGCGGGGGCCCCAGGCGGCGTGAGCCACGCGATGTCATGCGAGTGACCGAGGGTCGGCGGATCGAACGCGAGGAGTCCGGCGTCCCCGCTGCTGAACGCGACTCCCATCCAGAAGTCGCCGTCCACTTCACCGCCTGGCGGGACTTCGATCCGGAACGCGTTGAGACCCGGTGGAAGTCCGAGCACGTCGTACGGACCGGCCATGACCGCGAACGGAGCGCCGTCGCCGGGAATCATGTCGTAGAACGTCACGCGTGCGTTCACGGAGGACGGGCCCGGCGCGAAGTATCCGAGATCGAATGCGCACAGCGTTTCGCGCTGATCGAGGCTCGTGTGGAGATCGTCCGCAAGCTCGACGCCCGCGCCCACCGGAAGCGAGAATTCGCTTCCCGTCGACTCGTTGAGGTAGACGGGGAGGCAGATGGGCTCGCGATCGGGACCGAAGTCGCGCACCGTGAGCTTGGTCGGCAACGGGACCGGAAGCCGCTTCGGGGTCAGGACCACGATCCCGTCGTCCGCCGGAGCCGGTGCGGGCGCGGCGAGCGTGAGGAGCAGAAGGCCGGCCGACGCCGCCAAAGTCCGGAAAGTGGCAAGGAGCAGGGTTCCAAGCGGACGGAAGGTCACGGGCGTCCTCCGTGGTAGAAGCAGGGGAGAAGTCTTCCAGCCGTGATGCGGAATTACAAATCCCCGAAGGGTGCCGCGGGCGTATCGGACACCGATCTGGGGCCGGGGGAGGGCGGAAGGGAGTCTACTCCTGCGCCAAGTGGGCCTGCCACGGGTTTCCGGGGAACGTCGGCCATTGATCGCGGCGCGTGCGACCGCCCGCGAGCGCGAGGCACACCTTATGCAAAGGACTTCGAGTGGGGAGGCCCGCCAGGATTCGGCGGGCCCTTTCGATCTCTGGAGGTTGTGATGAATCGCATCGAAGCTCTTCTTGTTTCCGCCGCGCTGTTTCTCGTGACATCGACGGCGTACGCGGCCATGAACCACATTCGCGTGCCGCTCGAATCGAACGCCAACTCGGGCATCAGCGGGTTCGTCCAGCTCACGCAGCTGCCGAAAGGCGGTGCCAACGTCGTGATGAACATCGAGGGACTCGAGCCGGGGTCGAGCTACTCGACGTTCTACTACGAGAGCGACGACTGCTCCGCCCCGGCGGCGCCGATTCTGTCGTTCGTGGCTGACAAGAACGGCAAGGCGACCGTGCACGGGAAGATCGACGCAGATCTCGACGTGGTCGGATCCCTGTCTGTCCGCGTCGGGCCGGAGTTCGGGAATCTCCTGGCCTGCGGGTACGTGCACTCGCAGAACCGGAAGTAGAGAGCCGCGACGTCGGGGCTCGCGCCAGGCAGCGCGGACCCCGGGTGTGCCGGGGAAGCGTCAGCCGCGCTTTTGGGCGCGGCTTTTCGCTTCCAGTCGCTTTCGAACGATGGGGCCGGTGAGCTCCCGCACCGCTCCCTTTCCAATCCACCGGGCCGACGCGTTGTCCGACTCCGCGAGGCGGCGCGACAACGCGACGCTTGCGGCGTTGAGCTTCGCACTCCGCGTGCCGACCGAGCGGAGCGCCCAGCTCACGCCTTTCTTCACGAAGTTCCGCTCGTCGGACGCGGCTTTCTCGACGACCGGCAGCAAGCGCAGGAACGGCTCGTCGCCGGATTCCCGGTCGTGCAGCGCGACGCTCGCGAGGAGCGCGAACGCCGCGCGCCGCTGGTACTCGTCCCGCTTCCCGGCCCACTGCGCGATTTTCTTGAGCGCGTGCGGGCTCCGATCGAACAACTTGAAGCACACCGTGTCGCAGATCGCCCAGTTGTCGAAGTCGCGGCACCAGCGATCCATCTGCGCGGGCGTGAGCTTCTCCGGCTCGGCGACGAACGCCGCCACGGTCCGGGCCTCATACCAGCCGGTCTTCCACAGCGCTTCGGCGAGCTCCTGATCGTGGCCGGCGCGCCGAGCGACCTGCTGCATGGTCGACATCGGCACGCCGAACGCGTGGTCGGACGGAATGGCGTAGCGGGCCATTCCGTCACGCGCCTTCTTCGAGGACAGGCGCTTGAGCTCCGCGACGATCTCCTGCGCGCGCTTCGCCGCCGGCACGGCCCTGTCCGAAGCGGCCATTTACGCTCCGGCCGGCTTGCCGGAGGTCTTGAGCGACGAGAGAACGTCGGCCAGGCGGTCGTAGCTCATCGCGACTCCCTCTTCCGCCGGGCTCTTGAGTACCGCTTCGAGGGCTTCCTTTGAATCATAGAGCACGGTTTGCGAGAACATCGTCTTCCCGGCCTTCTCAGTGAACACGAACGTGCTGACGGCTTCCCCCGGGTACCAGGCTTCGTCGAACTTCTCGGTGGCGACGATTTTTTCCGGGGCGACGATCTCGCGGTACACGCCTCCCATCCCCATCTCGACGTCTCCCTTCCGCCAGACGTAGCGGTAGGAGCCGCCGACGCGCAGATCGATCTCGCAGACCGGCATCGTCCACCCCGGAAGTCCGGACAGCCAGCGCCGCACGAGCTCGGGCTTCGTGAACGCCTCGTACACAAGGCGGCGCGGAGCATCGAATTCGCGTTCCATCTTGAGCTCGCGATCCGAAGGGGTCGAGAGCGTCAGGGCTCCAATGGCTTTCATCATGGCGTTCTCCCTCTGCGTTTGGGTCGTCCCCGCCTCTCCTTGCGCTGCAGCTCCCTGAGCAAGTCATCGAGGCGCTGGAAGTTCGCTTCCCAGATCTCGCGGTACTTCTCCGTCCAATCCGCGACCTCCTTGAGCGGGGCCGGGTCGAGCGTGCAGATGTGGAGGCGGCCGTCGCGTCGCTTCTCGATGAGCCGGGCCTGCTCGAGATAGGCGAGGTGCTTCGAGACCGCCTGCTGCGAGATGTGGAAGGGCTGCGCGAGGTCCCGGACGGGGGCCGGACCGTCGACGAGTCGATGCAGGATCGCCCTGCGCGTCGGGTCGGCGAGTGCGGCGAGAGTCCTCGTGAGCGAATCCACAACCGTATTGTTGTGGATTGGGCGAGGCCCGTCAAGCGCCTTTTTTGAGGAGGGGAGAGACCCCCCGGACAGCGTTTCTTGATCCGGATCAATGGCCGCGGCACCTCTTCGGCCGATTCTCTCCGTGGTCGCGCCGCCCGCAATTCACGGGGAACTGCGGTACGGCGCGGGTCAGGAGCAGGAGGTTCAACGTGCCGGATCGAAGCGTCGCCCATCCTGGGCGAAACACCATCGCGTGGCTGGCCCTTGTCGTCGGGATGCTCGCGTCCCCTGACGCCGGGTCTTTGCGGGCCGAGGGAGGAAGCATGAAGACGATCGGAGTGATCGGGGGCATCGGGCCTCAGGCGACCATGGACTTCGAAGCGCGGATCCATCGCGTCGCACAGCGCGAGATTCCGCAACGCGTGAACGGCGGCTATCCGCCCATGATCGTGTACTACCACCGCCGGCCGCCGTTCGTTTTGGGGCCGGACATGCTCGCGCGCCAGCCGCTCGAGCTCGATCCCGCCTTCGCGGAAGCGCTGCCGCGGATCGGCGCGCTGTCGGATTTCATCGTGATCACCGCAAACGGACCGCAT
>JBOHUC010000134.1:0-5127 GCA_050733935.1 Candidatus Eiseniibacteriota bacterium
GGAATCAACGGTTCCAGGACTGCCCACTGCTCGTCCTTGAGGTCCACGGCCACCCCGAGATCGCTTGCCCGCGGGGGCACTCGGGGCGCATCCTACACCCTCCGACCATTTATGAGACTGCTTCTAGTAGTACTCGACGCGAAAGAATCGATTCGCTTCGGGTTCGAGCACGAATCGATCGCGCAGGGACTCCTCCACCCAGACGATGTCACGGCCGTCCGGGCCGGGCTCGATGATGAGCACGTCGATGTCCGATCGCTGTTTTGCAATCCGCCGCGCTTCGACGGGACCGAGCACGAAGAGCGGGGTATCCCAGGCATCGGCCGCCATCGCCGTGGGTGCGAGCACGGTGACCCCGAGGAGCCCGTCCGCCGGCTCTCCGGTTCGCGGGTCCATGATGTGCCCGTACTTTTTGCCGCCCGCAGCGACGAACTGCTCGTAGTTCCCCGAGGACGCGATCGCCTTTCCGCGAAGCGGGAGGCGCGCGAAGTAGGGAATCCGATCGCGCGGGTCCCGCACTCCGATCCGCCACGAGTCCGACCCCTCGGGATGCCCGAGCGGGAACATGTTGCCGGAGAGATCGACCAGGGCGTCCGACACGCCGCGGGCCTTCAAGGATTCAGCCACGACGTCGACCGCGTAGCCCTTCGCGATCCCCCCGAGGTCGATGCGCACGCCCGACCGGTCGAACGCGATCGTGGGCGGCGAGGGATCGAAGGTCAGGTGCGCGAGACCGACGAGCTTGCGGGCGGAGTCGGCCTGAGCGGGTGTCGGCACGCGGGGCGGACCGCCGATGAAGCCCCAGACACGGACGAGCGGCTCGACCGTGATGTCGAACGCCCCTCCCGTCGCCTGCCCCACGTCGAGCGACGCGGCGATGACGCGCGCCACCTCCGGCTCGACCGGGGTTGCGCTTCGGGCGGCCTCGCGGTTGATCCGCGCGACTTCGCTCGTCGTCGTCCAGTTGCTCATCAGGGAATCGATGCGGGCGAACTCGCGCGCGGCCACGCGTGCGAGCGGAGCGGAGGCGGTGGAGTCCGCGGTCACGAGCACGACGCGCGCGGTCGTCCCCATGGTGCGGGCCGTGTACGTGACCGAGCGCCTGGCTTCCGCCTGCACGGAACCGGCGAACAGGATTGCCGAAGCAAACGCTAGAAACCCCGTGGAAAGCCGCATGCCGTGACCCCTCCGCGCACCCGGAGTGGTTATCGGCCGGTTTCCGTGGGAACCGCAGCCCGGGCCGCCGGCGCGCGCGTCAAATCGAGCGGGAAGGACATCGTTCCCTGCGTCCACTTCCCCGTGATCCGCGTCGCGTAGCGATCGATCACGCCCGTGTACGAGCCGCTCACCATCCCGACCTCGACCGTGACCAGAGAATTCATCTGGTCGATGGCGCTCACCGGGATCTCGGTCCCGCCCTGGTCCAGATTCGCGAGCGTTCCCGCGGCCGTCGTGTCCGTCTCATTCGCGAGGTTGAGAACCATGCGCATCTTCCGGCCCTCGACTTCGAGGACACCCTGCCAGGTGCCTTCGAGCTCTTTGCGGATCCGCCGGATCTTCGGAGGTGCGGCCATCTTCGCCTCTCCGTGGCGGGTGAGTTTGAACGGCAGCGTGAGATTCCCTTCGGCGGCTTCCGTCGTGTACGTGCCCGCGATCGACTGGCCGTCCTCGGCCAACTCCCCGGCGAACGTGCCGCCGCCCGAGGCTGCGAGGACGAATCGGATCGAGCGGCCGTCCGCTTCGACGCGCGAGAGGGGATAGCCGCGGATCCCCTGTCCCGGATTCCCGAACGTTCCTTTCATCGCGCCTTCCCGTGTCTTCTGCATGTCGACTTCGATCGCCACTTCCCGATCGGGAGCCTGAATCGTCCCCTCCCAGTGGCCCGAAGCGTTCGGCGCGGGAGCGGCCTGCATCACCGCGCCCACGGTGAGAAGCAGTGCAGCCACCAGGTTGACGGACGGAGTCAGACGCAGAGTGTTCATGACGTTTCTCCTCTCATATGCAATGGACGGCGACCGTTCACGAACGGCCTCGCCCTAGAAATCCCTGCGCGCGAACTCGCGCTGCGCGCCGTACAGGAGCGCCGCCGAAAGCGCGCTCGTGATCAAAAGGCCGATCCACGGAGGCTGGCCGGTCCGGAAGTACGCCTCCCCGCTCATGACGCTGAAGACACCCGCGCGCGCCGGCAGGAACCACTCGAGAACGCCGAGCATGCCGGCGACGAGGAGCGTGAGAAGGAGCGGACGCCACAGATCTCCGAAGGCGGTCGAGAGCAGAAGTGCCAGGCTGAAGAACACGGCTCCGGCCAGGAAGAGACAGAGGCCGTGCACGAGCGCGCCCCCGAACCCGTACGACTGTCCGATCATCGGAGCGAAGAGCGGGATGAGCAGGGACGGAACGATCGCGATCAAAAACCACTGTCCGAGGCCGGCCGCCGCCCGCACGCGCAGGAGCCGCTCCCGCGAGACGGGGAGCGACAGTGTGAAGAGCGGCGCGCTGCCCGAAGCGTGCGAGAGCAGGCCCCCGGTCCCGAGCAGCACGGCGAAGAGCGTTCCGAGCTGGCTCAGGTTCTCGTGGTAGCCCTGCGCCCACACGTAGCCGCGAAACTCGCGTGCGAGGCCGGCGGCCTCGTGGATGCGACGCGCGAGATCGCCGTCGAGCCCGTGCAGACGCGTGTCCGCCGGGAGCTGCGCGAGCAGCCGCACGATGTACGGGTACCCGAAGACGAGAAAGAGCGCGGAGCACGCGACGAGCGTGATGCCGATGAGAAACCGCCAGCGGGTCTCGACCCAGGTCTTGTACCAGAGCATCTAGTCCTCCTCCCCGGCGACGGTTTCGAGAAAGATCTCCTTGAGCGTCACCGGAATCTCGTCGATCGACCGCGCACCCATCGCCCGCGCCTCTTCCCGGATCCGATCGGCGCCTGCGTTCGCGAGCACGGTGAGCACGCGGCCTTCGCGCCTCACGCGCAGGACGCCGGGCGATCGAAGCCCGGCCTCCGGGGCCGCGCCGTCGAACACGAGCTGCAGGCGACGATAGCCCTCCCTCAGGTCGTCGAGCGATCCGCTCAGCACGGCCCGGCCCCGATCGATGATCGTGACGCGGTCGGCGATCTGTTCCACTTCTGCGATCTGATGCGAGGAGAAGAAGACAGTCGCCTCCTCGCTTGCGACATGGGAGACGATCGCCTGCAGCATCTCCTCGATCATGGCGGGATCGAGCCCCGACGTCGGCTCGTCGAGCACAAGGAGATCCGCACTCCGGCAAAGTGCGAGAAGAAGTGAGAGCTTGGTCCGCATGCCGCGCGAAAGGGCTTTGATCCTCCGCCCCGGCGGAAGCTCGAACGCCCGCAGATAGCGTTCCTCGAGATCGGTGCGCCAGCGCGGGTAGAACGAGGCCGTGAAACGGACGATCTCGCCCACCGTCATGAAGTCGTAGAGATCCTTCTCCTCGCTCACGAACCCCGTGCGTCGGCGGATCTCGACATTCGCATCCGGCGCGTCGCACGCGAGACCGAACACGCGGGCCGTTCCCGCCGTCGCGTGGGTCATGCCGAGCAGGATCTTCATCGTCGTCGTCTTGCCAGACCCGTTCCGGCCGAGAAAACCGCAGATCGAGCCGCGCGGAACCTCGAGATCGAGCCCCTTGAGCGCTTCGACCGTCTCGTAGCTCTTCCGGAGCCCGTTCGTTTGGATCGCAAAAGCGTCAGACACTGCGTCCTCCTCGGTTCCCCAGTCCGGCGAGCTCGGCTTCGAAGAGCCGCCGGATCTCCTCGTCGCTCACCCCGCGGTCGCGCAGCCGCTCGATCGCGCTCACGACGATCGCCTGCCCGGCGCGGAGCTTGTTCGCGGCCTTCCCGGCCGGCGCGCTCTCCGACACGAAGGCTCCGGCGCCGTGACGAAGCTCGAGGACGCCTTCGTGCTCGAGCTCGCGATAGGCCTTGGCGACCGTGTTCGGGTTGATCACGAGCTCCTCCGCGAGCGGCCGGATGCCGGGCAGCTGCTCCCCGGCCCGGAGCGCCCCGGTTTCGATCGCGTGCTTCACCTGCTCCATGAGCTGGAGGTAGATCGGCACGCCGAGCGAAGGATTCGTTCGAAAGAGCATGGGCCTCCGGACCTCCTGTCGGGCGGGCCGGGCCCTGAGACCCCGGGCCGGCCGCTTCACCCGACCAACTGTGCTACTGCACTAGCACAGTATTACTGTCGGGCCGGGGGTGTCAACCGGGGAAAAAGAGGAATTTTGGCCTGGGGCGAAGAGGGGGGTTCAGCGCGTCGCCCGATCCCTGCCGGCGCGCCGGGCGAGCGCCATCCGCGACTTTCCGGCGAGATCGAGCCGGATCCGCACCTGATCGTAGGCGGGGTGGGCCTCGAGCCGCGCACGCACCGCCTCGCCCTGACTCTCGCCGAGCTCGAGTGCGAGGAGTCCGCCGGAAGACAGAAGCCGCGCCCCGTCTTCGATCAGGCGAACGATGGCGGCGAGCCCCTCTTCGCGCGCGAAGAGCGCCATCTCGGGTTCGTGGTCGAGCACCTCGCGCGGCAGGATGGGGCGCTCGCTCTCGGCGACGTACGGCGGGTTCGCGACCAGGACGTCGAACGGCCCGCGGAGTGCCGTCGCAAGATCTCCGTGCACGAGATGAAAGCGCGCGTTCCGATCGATCCGCTCGCGATTGCGCGCCGCGAACGCGAGCGCGCGCGGCGAGAGCTCGGTCGCGACCACGACCGCGTCCGGGCGCTCCCCCGCGATCGCAAGCCCGATCGCGCCCGAGCCCGTGCAGCACTCGAGCACGCGCGGTCGAGCGCCCTGTCGCTCCGCGAGGAACGCGAGCACCTCGTCGACCAGGAGCTCGGTCTCGGGCCGCGGAATGAAGCAGCCCGGTCCGACTTCGAGGACGAGGTTTCGGTACGCGGCTTCGCCGACGATGTACTGGATGGGCTCCCCGGCCCGCCGGCGCAGGAGCCAGAGCGCGAGCGTGCGAGCGCTCCCCGTGTCGAACGGATCCCCGGCCGCGAGATAGAGCTGCGCGCGGCCCGCACCAAGCAAACGGCCGAGGAGGATTTCCGCCTCTCCCCGGCCGTTTGCGATGCCCGCCTGCTCGAGCTCCGACGCCGCCCCGTCGAGGGCCTGGCG
>JBOHUC010000135.1:0-19971 GCA_050733935.1 Candidatus Eiseniibacteriota bacterium
CCCGATCTGCCGGCGCTCCTGGGCGCGCTCGACGTGCTCGTGCTGTCCTCGCGCTTCGAAGGTCTCGGCACGAGCGTCCTCCTTGCGCAGGCGGCCCGGGTGCCCGTGGTGGCGACCCGCGTCGGCGGCGTTCCCGAGTCGGTCGAGGACGGCGCGACCGGGCTCCTCGTCCCGGCCGGGGATCCGGAAGCGCTCGCCGGGGCGATTCTCCGCACGCTCTCGGGGCGCGAAGAGTCCGAAGAGCGCGTGCGGAGTGCGCGTCGCTCGGTCGAAGAGTTCGATGTCGCGCTCCTCGTCGCGCGCACGGAAGCCGCGTACCGGGAGGTGGTCGCGCGGTGAGAACCGGTCTCGAGCGCGTGCTCGATTTCACGGTCGTTGCGTTCGCGGCGGCCCTTCCGCTTTCGATCGCCGCGAGCGAGATCCTGCTCGGCGTGAGCCTTGTCGCCTGGCTCTTCACGCGGCCGTGGACACGGCCGCAGGCGCCGGGGGTCAAGCCGCTCCTCGTCGCGACCATTGCGCTCGCCTCGAGCTGGCTCCTCTCGAGTGCCTTTTCGCCGCTTCCGGTCGAGAGCCTGATCCACGCGCGGAAGCTCTACTCGGTTGCGATCGTGTTCCTGCTCGCGGACTGGGGGCGCGATCCCGTGCGCGCGCGTCGCTTCCTGACCGCAGCGCTCGCCGGCGCCGGGCTCACCGCGCTCCTCGGTTTCGCCCAGATGGTCCGGGACTGGCAGGACCAGAGGGACCTGATTGGCGTGTTCTCGAACGGGATGACGACCGGGAACGTGCTCGCGACCCTCGTGGTCGTTGCGGCGGCGGCGCTTCTCTGGCGCGCCGCCCGGGGACGCGAGCGCGTGATCCATGCGATCGCGTTTGGGCTCACGGCCATCGCGCTCGTGCTCGCGCTCCGGCGTTCGGCGTGGCTTGCGGTGATGGGCGGGGCACTCGTTCTCATTGGGCTCAAGCGCGCGCGCTGGCTCCTCGCGGTGCCGGTCCTGGTCGCGCTCGTGCTTGCGTTCGGGCCGCAGCACGTGCGCGACCGCGCGTGGCAGCTCGCCCATCCGGTCGACGAGACCGCGACCGGGCGGGTCTCGCTCTGGAAGTCGGGCTTGGAGGCATACAAGGATCATCCGGTCGTGGGCGCCGGCCTTCAGGACGGTCTTCCTCTCATCGCGCGCTACCGGCGCGCGGACGCAACGTTCGTCGCCGGACATTTCCACAACAACTGGGTGCAGATCGCCGTCTCGACCGGAACGATCGGGCTCCTCGCGTACACAGCCTGGATGGCGATCGCGGGCTTCTTTCTCTGGCGCGCCTGGCGCACGAGTCGAAGCGCGCTCGGGGCGGCGGGATTCGCGGTCTGGGTCGCGTTCCAGATCCACGGGCTTTTCGACTTCAGCTTCGGCGACGTCGAAGTCGTGAACCAGCTCTTTACCTGGACGGGCCTCGGACTGGCCGCGGCGCGTCCGAAAGGGGAGCCTTCGTTGACCGGAAAGAGCGCCGTTTGATACGGTAGCGACGCACCCGCCCGCTCCCGGACCCCGCCCGGTGAGCCGCCACCTGAACCGCGCGAGGAAGGCCCGAACGTGATCCTGGACGTCCTGATCCCCGGCATTCTGCTGCTTGGCATCCTCGTCTTCCTGCACGAGCTCGGCCATTTCCTGATGGCGAAATGGCTGCGCGTGCCGGTCTACAAGTTCTCGCTCGGCTTCGGCCCGGCGATGTTCGCCTTCGACCGCGGCGAGACCCGCTACCAGGTCTCGTGGCTCCCGCTCGGCGGCTACGTTTCGATGGCCGAGGAGACGAAGGACGCGGAGGGGAAGCCCGACCTGATCGACCGCTTCAGCGAACAGCCGTGGTGGAAGCGGCTTGTGATCGCGCTCGCGGGCCCGGCCGGGAACCTGGTCACGGGCTACCTGGCCCTCGTCGTGATGGGGGTCGTGGGGGTGCGGCTCCCGGACTACGACGCCGTGCTTGGTCCGATCGAGCCCGGGACGCGTGCCGCGTCCTACGGCCTCGTCGAGGGCGTGCGAATCACCTCGCTCGCAGGTGCGACGGTCACGAGCTACCAGGACTTCCTGCGGAAGATCTCCGAGCTCCCCAAGGGCTCGGGCCTCGCGCTCGCGGTCACCGCCCCCGACGGTGCCGTGCGCACCGTGGACGTGCCGGCGGCGGAGCGCGATGCCGTGCTCAACGACCTCCGTCCCCCCGAGGCGGGGACCGAAGTCGGGAGTGTCGTCATCGGAACGCCTGCCTACCTGGCCGGGCTCCAGGGCGGCGACCGCATCGTCGCCATCGGTGGAAAGCCGATCTCGCGCTGGCGGGAGCTCACCGACGTCGTGAGCCGGAGCGCTGGCAAGCCGCTCGACTTCGCCGTCGACCGGAAGGGCAAGGCGTTCAACGTGACGATCACGCCGCAGGCGCCGCCGACCGCGAACGCATGGGAAGGCGGACGCATCGGCATCGAGGCGCCCCGCAACCGCACGTTCCTCGTCCGGTCGAGCTTCCCGGAAGCGGTTCTCTCCGCGTTTCCGCTGTCGCGCGTCCTGATCGCGCAGACGTTCGAAGGCATCGCGGCCGTGCTCACGCGGCCGTTCCAGTCCGCAGGCTCGCTCGGCGGTCCGCAGATGATCATCCAGGTCGCAGGGGCGAACGCGAAGCGAGGCGCGGGGGACTTCATCTACATCCTGGCCGTCATCAGCTTCGCGATCATGGCATTCAATCTTCTGCCGCTGCCCGTGCTCGACGGCGGGCACATCTTCCTCGCACTCGTCGAAGCCGTTCGACGTCGCCCACCCGCCGCCTGGTTCACCGTGGCCTATCAGAGGGTCGGGCTCGTGCTGATCGGCGGCTTCATCGTCTTCGTGCTGTTCAACGATCTGTCGCGATCCCTCCAGCATCGGGCCGCCGTGAATCGGAACAACCAGGCGTCCCCGGGTGAAGTCGAGCCGGCGCGCTAGGGCAAGGCCCTCCCTGCCGACGCGCCGCCCTCCAGCCCTTCTCCTGGGCGTCCTCGCCCTCCTTCCGCTCGTCTTCTGCGCCCGCCCGGCGCTTGCTTTGGACGACGAGCTCCTGGGCGCCCTCAAGCGCGTCGAGAAAGTTCAAATCGTCGGGAACGCATCGATCGGCGAGAAGACGATCAAGAAGTTGCTCAAGACGGGCTCCGGATCGTTCCTGGGCCTCCGCTCCCAGCCCCTCTACCGGCCGGACTTTCTCAAGGCCGACGCCGCCACAATCCAGATTCTCTACCTGCGGCATGGCTTCCTCGATGCAAGCGTGAGCGCGACCGCTGATTCCGGGAAGAAGCCCGGCCACGTCGTGGTCACGTACACGATCATCGAGCGCGGGCGCGTGCTGGTGCGGAACGTGCGCGTCGACTCGACGAGCGAGTTCAGCGCTGAGCGCATCCAGGGCTGGATCAAGACGAAGCCCGGACGGCCGTTCGATCCCGTGCAGGTCCCGCTCGACCGCGAGACGATCGCGGCCCGCTACGCCGAGCGCGGGCACTTCCCGGTCATCCGCACGGAGGTGACCCGCGATTCGCTCGCGATGGATGTCCGCTTCGTGGTCGCAGAGGGACCGGTCTACAAGGTGGACGAAATCCGGATCTCGGGCGTGAGCCAGGTGGACACGAACACGGTGCGGCGCGAGCTCCTTCTCCATCCGGGCGACGTGTTCGAGCGCGACCGCATGGTGCGGAGCACGGAGCGGCTCTACTCGACGGGGCTCTTCAACGCCGCCGAAGTCGATCCGGCCGGCGTCGATTCGGCCGGAGGCACCGTCGATCTCTCCGTGCGCGTGCGCGAGCGGAAGAAGCAGTGGATCGCCGCCGGCCTCGGGACGGGCACGCAGGAGAAGATCCGGGTCACGGGCGACTGGGGCCGCCGCAATCTCTCGGGCACGGGGAACGCGCTTTCCGCGAACCTCAAGTTCGGGTGGTACGAATCGGATCTCTACAGCGCCCGCGCGGTGGTCGGGTACACCGAGCCGTGGCTCCTCGGGACGCGCACGCGCGGGACGGTCGCCGCGTCGGCCGAGCGTGGATTCGAGCTCTTCTCGAGCAAGGCCTACATCCAGGAAGCGCTCGGCCTCTCGTTCGGCGCGTCACGCGAGCTGTCCGGTCCCAAGGACCGGATCTCGGTCGTGTTCGACAACACGTGGACGCGCGTGGCCAAGGTGATCACCGAGGATCCCGCGGACACGAGCACGTTCACCGTCGCGCCGTACGTGCGGCGCGTGACCGCGTCGCTCGACCAGGACCTGCGCGACAATCCGCTCGATGCCCGGCGCGGAAGCCTCAACAACCTGACGTTCCAGACCTCGGCCGACGTGCATGGCGACCAGGGGCGCTACGTGAAGACCGAGGCTTCGAGCGGTCGCCACTATCCGTTCCGGCGCGGCTCGTCGTTCGCGGCGCGTTTGCGCGTCGGCCGGATCGGCGCCTGGGGGGGAGGACACAGCGACGAGGACGTGCGCGCCCGCGTTCCGGTCACGGACCGCTACCGCACGGGCGGCGCGGCCTGGGTGCGCGGCTATCCGGACAATCACATCGACGCCAACGGCGACGGCGGGCTGCTCGTCATCGTCACGAACTTCGAGTACCGCTTTCCGATCCTGGGGATCGTGGGCGGGACCCTGTTCCTGGACGGCGGAAACGTCTGGGAGCGGACGACCGACTTCAAGTGGAATCAGTTCTTCCATCCTTCGGGGGTCGACGGTTCGGCCGAAGCGAACGACTACCGCTGGGCGTATGGTCTGGGGGTGAGGCTCAGGACTCCGATCGGTCCGATCCGGATCGACTACGGCCGGCGCTTCCACCCGGACGAGCGGGACGTGCTCGAGGTGTCGGATCCGCCGATGGACGAGTGGCACTTCAGCATCGGCAACATGTTTTGAGGAGGCGGGCGTGCGCAAATGAGTGAGCCGGGATTCCTGAAGCGCATCTTCAAGCGGCTGGGCGTCGTCTCGGTCTGGACGGTCGGGCTCGCGGTGGTCGTGATCGCGGCCGCCTCGGTGGCGCTCATCTGGTTCTCGCGCCAGCCGACCGGGAGCCGCTACGCGGTCGAGCTCGTCAATCGCGCGCTCTCGAAGACGAGCAACGTGGAGCTCCGGGCCGAGCGCCTGGTGTTGCTCGACCACGGGGCCCGGATCTGGGGTCCTTCTCTCGTCGTCACCGATTCGACGGGGAGCCGGCATGCGCTCCTGCGCGCGCGCCGGGTCGAGCTCGTGACGTCCTGGTACGGGCTCGTCCTGGGACGGCCCGACGCGGTCCACATCGAACTCGATCATCCGATCGTGCTCCTGAAGCGCGACCCGTCCGGACGATTCATCCTGCCGCGCTTCCGGGGCACGTCGAAAAAGGAGCCGCGGCCGGAGTCGAAGCTCCTGCTCGATCTCGCGCTCCGTCACGGCACGGTCGTCGTCTGGCCGTATGACGGAGACCCCGACACCACGCTGCGCGAGCTCTCCGTCGAGGCGCGCGCGCAGGAGCGGGGAGGGCTGTGGGAGCTCACGCTCGATCGGCTCGCCGCGCGGCTTCCCTCGGCCCGGCTTGCCATCGAGAAGGCGGATGCTCACGGCTGGGTGAGCGCGGACACGCTCGGGCTCGATCGGCTGCGCGTGCGCACGGATGCGGGCTGGATCGAAGCAAGGGGCGGCGGGCGGATCACGCCAAGGCTTCAGCTCGAGGGCACGGTTTCGGCCGGGGAGTGGAACTGGAGCGACATCGCACGCATCGCGCGCCGGCCCGCGCTCGATCTCCCCGGAGGGGCCGCGGGCACGCTCGCGATCTCGATCCGCGACACGGTTGTCACGTGGCGCGACGGGCGGTTCGACGTCCTGTGGCGGAACGAGCCCGTCACGGCGCGCTTCGACGGCGGCTATTCCGGCGGCCGCCTGCACCTGGACGACGCCGCGCTCCGCTGGCGCGACACCGCCCTCGACGGCGACTTCGAGCTCGCGACCGGCACGGGCCGGTGGGAGATCATGGGGAAGCTCGCGCACCTCGATCTCTCGGAACTCGTCCGCCTGTGGCCCATGCCCGTACTCGAGAAGACGGACCTGGGCGGTGACGTGCGCTTTGCGGGCGACCGGAACGGTCTCGGCGGAAGCGTCTCGCGCGGAAGCGGCGTCTACCGCGGGATGCCGTTCGACTCGCTGAGCGGCGCGTGGACGCTCGCGCGCGGCACGCAGACCTACGAGGGGAAGGTCCGCGCCGCCGGAGGTCGCGTGCACTCGGGCGGAACGATCGGCGAAGCAGGACTTGCCCTCACGGTCGACGCGTGGGATCTCGAGGCCGGGCGCATTCCGCTCTCTCTGTGGCAGGAGGCCGGTCTCGACAGCGCACCGAACGCGCGCCTTTCGTCGCTCACCGCACGGCTCGACGGTCCCGCCTCGCGGCCGCGCGCGCGCGGACAGGCCGCGCTCGATCACGTCGCGTATGGAGCGTTGGACCTCGAGGACGTCCTCATGTCGTTCGACGGACCGATCGGCCGTTCGCCCGATCTTGCGCTGACCGCGCGCTCGGGGCTTGCACGCACGGGTCCGCTGGTCGCCGATTCGGCGTCCGCGCGGATGCACCTGGGCGACGGGAGGATCGCCGTCGAGTCGTTCCGCGCGGCCCGGGAGGAGTCCGTGCTCGTGCTCGAGGGAAGCGCCCAGCGCCGGGGCCGCGACTGGGAGGTGATCGTGGATCTCCTGAGCTGGGAGACGGGCGAGGCACTGGCGCTCGACAACGACGGACCGATTCAGTTCACCCTCCGGGGGGACGGCGGGGTCGATTTCGAGAGCGCGCGCGTCGTGTCGAACGCGGGAGTGCTCTCGGCCCAGGGGCTCTGGGGCGGAGATCGCGTGCCGAGCGACCTCACGCTCGAGCTCGAGACCCTCGACGTCAAAGCGCTCTTGGGACCGCTCATCAAGAACGAAGGCCTGCGCGGCACGTTCACCGGCCAGGCCCGAATCGAGGGGCTCGGAGAAAGGCAGACCTGGACCGTGAATCTCACCGGGCGCGACATTCACTACGACCGGCTCGACGCGCAGGAGCTGGTGGCGCGCGGGCGCTTCGCCTACGAGGCATGGACCGTCGAGCGGCTCGAGATCGACACCGGCCGGGGAAAGCTCTCGTTCGAGGGAGTGCTCGAATGGGAGGATCCGCCACCGTTCGGAGGCTCGACCGAGAAATGGAACGCGGCCCTGCGCCGCGCTCCTCGCTGGCGCGGACGCCTCGAGGCCGAAGGGCTCGCGATCGACGAGCTCACCGAGTGGTACCCGCGGGCGGGCGGCTGGCGCGGCCAGCTCGACGCCGGCATCGATCTCAACGGACGTCCTGCGGCCCCGGTGGTGCGCGCGATCGGAACGGTCCGGGAGCCGGCATGGGGCCAGGCGGTGTTCGACAACCTGCGCTTCGACCTCGCCTACGACGACGAGCTCCTCACGATTCGTCAGTTCACGATGTCGGCCGCGGACACCGTGGGCACGGTCACGGGAACGGTTCCGATTCGCCTGGGCTGGGGAGTCGCGCCCGAAGAACGCCTGCCCGACAAGCCGATGAGCGTCTTCGCGCACATGCCGCGCCTCGACTTGAAGCTCCTGCCGCTCTTCCTGCCCCAGGTCGCGGCGTCCGGCGGGCGCGGTGAGGTCCGCATGTCGCTGACCGGTACGCCCAAGAAGCCCGTGCTCGCAGGGAGCGCGTTCATTCGCGACGCGATCGTCCGCCCCGCCGGGCGCGAGGAGGTGTTCACGAACGTGAACGGCCGGATCGAGCTCGAAGGCGACCGGCTCGTGATCAAAGAGCTCACGGCGCGCCAGGGGAAGAAGGGGCGGATCGACGTCACGCCCGGCGGGTACGCGAAGCTTGCCGAGCTGAGGATCGAGTCCTATGAGGTCGACGTCCGCGCGCAGGAGGTGACGGCGTTCGCGAGCGGGGAGTACATCGTGAGCCTGGACGGCGTGTTTCGGGTCGTGAGCGGGACGCTCCGGAACGGGCCGTTTCCGCTCCCTCACATCACCGGTCGGGCGAATGTCCGTGAAGGCGTCTTCCTCACGAACTTCGCGGACCCCGCGCGCCAGGCGGCGTCGCAGGGACCGGCGGCACTTCCGCCGTGGACCTACGCGATCGACGTCACGGCGGAGAACAACGTCTGGTACCGGCCTTCGGAGGCGAATATCGAAGGGAAGCTCGACAACTTCAGCATCATCCAGGAGCCCGACCGGTTCCTCCTGCTCGGGACGGTCGAGGCGATTCGAGGTCGCTACTACTTCCTCGCCAACCAGTTCGACATGGAGTCAGGACGGCTCTTCTTCGACGCGGCCCATCCGAACGACCCCACGATGGACGCGACCCTGACCTGCGAGAAGGCGCTTCCGCTGTCCGAGGGAGGGGCGCGAGAGACGATCACGCTCACCGTGAGCGACCGGGTGAGCAAGCCGACGGTCACGCTCAGCTCGTCCCCCACACAACTTTCACAAGGCGAGATTGTCTCGCTTTTGACCTACGGACAGTTGTCCGGCGGGGCCGGAAATATCGGGGCACTGGGGGCCTCGTACCTGGCCCGGCAGATCACACGACAAATCCCGGAACTATCGGAGTACGTCGGGGATATCGAGATAGGGCAGACCGTCGCCGAGGGGGTCACGGGGGGCGGCCAGAGCTCGCAGACCTATACTACGGTCGGAGTCAGCCGATACTTCACCAGGGACCTCCTGGTCCGCTATTCTCAGGTCGTTGGCGACGTGAGTCAGGCGGCGAGCGTGGACTATCAGGACGTGATCGCCGAATATCGGCTCAATCAGCTGTTCTACCTGAGCGGGCAGGTCACGCGCCGGCGGGGGATCCTGGTTACGAGCGAAGACGAGACTCGCTACAACATCGATATCCGCGCCCGGCACGAGTACTAGGGCGCCCGGAGGACGTTGCAACTTGCACGAGCAGCCCGCTAGCTCCGGATCCGGATCCAGACCCGCGCGCCGGTTCCTCACCGCCGCGTGGCGGATCCTCGTCGCCCTCGTCCTGCTCGGGGCGGGCGCCGTGGCAGCGCAGGCCCAGGGATTCGGGAAGAACAAGGTCCAGTACCGCACGTTCGAGTGGAAGATCATCTCCTCCCCGCACTTCGACATCTATTACTACGAAGGCGGGGACTCGCTCGCCATCCGCGCGCTCGACCTGTGCGAGAAGGCGAACATCAAGCTCACGCGCGACCTCGGACACATCCTGACCAAGAAGATCCCGATCATCCTCTACGTCTCGCACAACGACTTCGCGCAGACCAACGTCACGCTCGACTTCCTGGACGAGGGCACGGGCGGCTTCACGGAGCTCCTGAAGAACCGCGTCGTGCTGCCGTTCCCCGGCTCCTACGAGGAGTTCCGCCACGTGCTCGTGCACGAGCTCGTGCACGCGTTCATGTTCGACATGATCTATTCCGGCGGGCTCCCGTCGTTCATCACGCGGCAGAACATCGTGGACGTGCCGCTGTGGTTCGCCGAAGGCCTCGCCGAGTGGGTGTCGCTCGGCTGGGAGCCGAACGCCGACATGTTCCTGCGCGACGGGACGATCGGGGGCTACCTGCCGCCGATTCAGTACAACGGCGGCTATCTCGTCTACAAGCAGGGCCAGGCCGCGATGAAGTTCCTGACCGAGCGCTACGGGCCCGAGCGCATCCGCGACCTGCTCCAGAAGACGAAGTACTACCGGAGCTTCTACCGCGCGTTCGAGGTCACGCTCGGAACGAGCGTCGAGAAGTTCGACCAGGACTTCCAGGCGTGGTGCAAACGGATGTACTGGCCGAGCGTCGCGAAGCGCGGAAGCCCCGAGGAGTTCGCGCGCCGGCTCACGGATCACCGGCGCGACCGCTCGAACTTGAACATGGCGGCAGCCGTGACTCCGCTTGGCGACCGGGTGGCGTACATCTCGGACAAGAGCAACTATACGGACATCTACGTGCTCTCGAGCCTCGACGGCCGGGTCCTGAAGCGAGTGATCCGCGGCGACAGCAACCGCCAGTTCGAGTCGGTGCCGTCGTTCCGCTCGAGCCTGTCGTGGTCGTCGGACGGAAAGCGGCTCGCGTTCGTGGCCGAGAGCCAGTCGCGGGACGTGATCTACGTCGTGGACGTCGAGAACGAGGGCAAGATCCTGCGCGAGCACCGCTTCGATTTCGACGCCGTGGCCTACCCCACGTTCTCGGCGGTCGACGAACGGATCGTGTTCGCGGGCGTGAGGGACGGGCGGAGCGACCTCTACATCGTGGACGTGGTTGGCAACCTGACCCGGCTCACCGACGACTCGTGGGACGAGAAGGAGCCGACCTGGTCGCCGGACGGCAAGCACGTCGCGTTCGCGTCGGACCGCTCGCACCCGCTCATCCTGACCGCGATGCGACCGCCGGGAGGCTACGGCGAGTACGCGATCTTCGAGCTCGAGCTCGCGTCGAAGACCGTGAAGAAGCTGGTCGACACCTCGGGCGACGATTCGAACCCGGCGTACGCCCCGGACGGCAAGAGCCTCGCGTTCGTCTCCGATCGCGGAGGATCGCGGAACGCCTATCTCTTCGATCCCGAGGAGTCGAAGATCCTCCAGCTCACGGACCTGATCGGCGGGATCTACTCGACGTCGTGGTCGCGCGACAACGACCGGGTCGTGTTCTCCGCGTTCAACGAGGGCGGCTGGGACATCTTCGTCGCGAAGGAGCCGCTCTCGCTCTCGGTCGTCCGGAAGCAGCTTGCCGAGCGCCACCCGGCGGCCGTGCTGAGCCTCGAGGACGCCATGAAGCCGGTCGCGCTCGCCGAGCCCGCGCCTGTCGACTCGACGCGCGGGGCGCTCGCTCCCGTGTGGCCGGACACGCTCTCCTCGAGGGTGCCGGAGTCGTTCGAGATCGGCGGGAACCCGAGGCCCGACGGCTCCCCGCAGGTGGACACGACCACGGTCCGCGAGTGGGGCGACATCGGAGTGCCGGGACAGCCGAGCTATACCGAGCGGGCCAGGGCGAACCAGGACAGCGTGGCGATGGCCGACAGCATGCGGGTTGCGCGCGCCGGGATCGACGTCCGGGACGCGAACGCGCCGTTCCTGTTGCCGGACAGCATCCTGTCGCAGGAGCCGACGCCGTACAAACGGAAGTTCTCGACCGAGTTTGCGGCCGGACAGCTCGGCTTCAACTCGTCGTTCGGGCTTGCGGGCAGCACGGTGATCTCGGTGAGCGACTTTCTCGGCAACCACCGGTTCATGATCACGACCGACATCTTCGCGGGGTCGCTCGACGAGACGAACATCCTCGCCTACTACTACTATCTGCCGAAGCGCTGGGACTACGGGCTCGGCGTCTTCCACTACAAGAGCTACTACTACTCGAGCGTGACGAGCCTCGGCGAGTCGTTCAGCGCGGCGAGACAGTTTGCGGATCGGAACGTCGGGTTCTCGGGGACTTTGTCGTATCCGTTCGACCGCTTCCGGCGCATCGACTTCGATCTCACGAACGTCGTCGTGGACCGTTCGTTCTACGCGCCCGACATCTTCGGAAACCTGTACCGAACCGGGAGCGAGCTGCGCACGGTGACGGCTCCGTCCGTCACCTACGTGAAGGACACCGGGCTCTACGGCTACTACGGGCCGGTGAGCGGCGGGCGCTACTACCTGTACGCGAGCCGGGCCGTGCCGCTGTTTCCGAAAGGGCTCGATTACCTGACGCTCGCCGCGGACTGGCGGAAGTACTGGCCCCTGGGCGCGGACTATCAGTTCGCGATGCGGGCCCGGGCGATCCGCTCGAGCGGGCCGGACCAGCAGGTGTTCGAGGTCGGCGGCTACTCGACCATCCGTGGATTCCCGGATTTTTCGCTGCGCGGGTCGAACGTCGTGTTCACGAACCTCGAGCTCCGCTTTCCGTTCATCAACGCGCTCGGCGTCGTGGGCCCGTTGCCGATCGGCTTCTTCAACCTGCGCGGGGCGGTGTTCACCGACATCGGTGCGGTGTGGACGCGGGATGAAGCGTTCCGGCTCACGAACGTGGGGCCCGACGGCAACCGGCAGGCGCAGGATCTCCTGGGCTCGGTCGGCGTCGGCGCGCGGTCTTCGCTCGGCTTCATGCTGCTCCGCCTCGATGTCGCGTGGCCGAACTACCTCGACCACTGGGGCGGTCCGCGCTGGCACTTCTCCCTTTCGCCGCAGTTCTGATCGTCGTTGTTGGCGGGGGCCGGGCCAGGGGCCCTTCGCGGCTCCGACCTGCCCGCCGGCGCGACCTCCTCTAGTCCTTCGATTCCGTTTCTGCCGGCGGTCACGAGTCGCCGCTCCGGGCCCCCGACCCGGCCCCCCAGCATAGAGCCTGATTGCGGGTGAAAGTTAGAATCTCCTCGCGGACCGTCCCGGTCGCCTCGGAGACGATCGCGATTCGCCACACCCCGGTCGCGCCGCAAGACGGACTCTCGCGAACGTGCGAACAGGCCCGCGCGCGAGGCGGTTTTCGCCGGTTCGCGGATTTCGTAAGCGCGCAGTGCGATCGCCCGCTCGTCATGCGCCCGGTCGTATCGTCGCCCTCTAGCTTCCTGATAGAGTGCGAAACGCGGTAGGTGGACGGCTGCCAAGGCCCGCAGCCCTCCCTGAGTTCGCGATCCCATGAGGTAGCCCCATGCTGTATCAAACCTCGCTCTTTTCGAGCCCGGACTACTGGGATAAGGCGTTCAAGGTCGGACTGATTGCAGCGTTCTTTCTTTCCGTTCTCATCATCCTGGAGGTGAAGGGAAAGCTTGCGCGGCTGCCGTTCGTCGGCCGGCTACTCCTTGGCATCCTTGCACTCGTTGCAGCTGCCATCGTGTTGCCGTTCATTGGTGTCTTGTTGGTGATCTACCTTACTTAGAGATAACCAGTCGAGCCGAAGGAGACCATGCAGACGTTCGCAAACGATCTGAACGAAGCGCAGGTGCAGGCCGTGACGCACGGCGACGGGCCGCTCTTGATCGTCGCCGGGGCGGGGTCGGGCAAGACGCGCGTGCTCACGCGGCGCATTGCCTGGCTCGTCGCCGAGCGGGGCGTCCCGCCGTCCTCGATCCTTGCGTTTACGTTCACGAACAAGGCGGCTCGCGAGATGCGCGAGCGTGTGCTCGCGCTCGTGGGGGAGGCGGCCGCGAAGGAGCTCTGGGTCGGGACCTTCCACGCGACGTGCGCGCGGCTCCTGCGGCGCGAGGCGGGCCGCGCGGGGCTCCCGCAGGCGTTCACGATCTTCGACCGTGACGATCAGACGACACTCTTGAAGCAGGTCATGCGAGCGGGAGACTCGACGAGCGACGAGCTCAAGCCGGGGCTCATCCTGTCCCGGATCTCGGGGGCGAAGAATGCGTTCGTCGACCCGGAAGGCTACTTCCGATCCGCCGTCACCGACGTCGAGCGGAAGATTGCGCGCATCTACGAGGACTACGAGACGGGACTCGAGCGTGCCGGGGCCGTCGACTTCGACGACCTCATCGTACGTTCGGTGAAACTGCTGGAGGGGGATGCTGACGTGCGCGCGCGCTATGCGGGGCGCTTTCGGCACGTTCTCGTCGACGAGTACCAGGACACGAACCACGCGCAGTTTCGCCTCGTCACGAGCTTCTCGTCGGTCCACGGCAACGTGACCGCGGTCGGCGACGACGACCAGAGCATCTACGGCTGGCGCGGGGCCGACCTCTCGAACGTGCTCGACTTCGAGCGCCATTTTCCGCGCGCGGTCATCATTCGTCTCGAGCAGAACTACCGCTCGACCGGAAACATCCTCAAGGCCGCTTCCGGCGTGATCGCGCGCAATCGCGCGCGGAAGGGGAAGACGCTCTGGACCACGCGCGACGAAGGGTCGCCGCTCCGGCTCGTGCTCTCGGCCGACGAGCAATCCGAAGGCGAGCGCCTGGCGCGCGAGGTGCGGCGTCAGGTGGCTGCCGGCCGCAAGCTCTCGGATGTCGCGATCCTGTTCCGCACGAACGCGCAGTCGCGCGCGCTCGAGCTGGCATTCCGCGGCGCCGGACTCGCGTACGACCTCGTGGGCGGCGTGTCCTTCTACGAACGCAAGGAAGTGAAGGATGTGCTCGCATACCTTCGTGCCGCGCTCAATCCGCGCGATTCTGTGTCCTTCCTCAGGATTCTCAACGTTCCGCGACGCGGGCTCGGGGATCGCGTGCGCGAGGCGATCGAAGCCCGGGTCGCGACGGGGGAGACGGGGGCGGCGGCGCTCGCGCATCTCATCGAGACGGGGGAGGTCACGGGCACCGCGGCCACGCGAGCGCGCGGGCTTCTGGATTTGCTGGGGGATCTCCACGCGCGGGCGGCGGAGCCGGCGGACATCCTGATCGAGGAGATGCTCCAGCGCACGGGCTACCTCGAATACCTGGATGACGCGCACTCGCAGGACGCGGCCGATCGGCGCGAGAACGTGGGCGAGCTCGTGGTTGCGGCGCGTCAGAGCACCGCCGGGTCGCTCGAGGGATTCCTCACCGAAGCGGCACTCGTCGCGGACGTCGATCGCTGGCAGGAAACGGACGAGCGCGCGATTCTCCTCACCGCGCACAACGCGAAGGGACTCGAATTCCCGGTCGTGATCGTCGCGGGCCTCGAGGAGGGACTCTTTCCGCATGCGTCGGCACTCGACGACGAAGAGGAGCTCGAGGAGGAGCGGCGCCTCTTCTATGTCGCCTTGACGCGTGCCGAGGACGAGGTCATTCTGAGCGCCGCCTCGTTCCGGCGGCGCTGGGATCGCACGGGGGCCGCCGAGCTGTCGCGCTTCGTGCGCGAGATCCCCACCGATCTGCTCGCCGTCGAGAGCCCGCTGCCGCCACGTCCGGGCATGCGGGATGGCAGCCGAAGCGCGGGCGGGGGATGGGGCGCGGGACGCGGCTCGGGGAGCGGCGGAACGTCACCGTCCTTTCCCGGGGCCGCGAATCCGAAAGATCCGAGCGTGGGCCGGCGCGTGCACCACGAAAAATTCGGGCGCGGGCGCGTGCTCGCGGCGGAAGGCCGCGGGCCGGACAAGAAGTACACGATCGAGTTCCAGGACGGCGAGACACGCAAGATCCTGGGGCGTTTCCTGACGGGAGTCGACGATGGCGATGAACCCGCGTGAGGTCGAGCACGTCGCATTGCTTGCGCGCATTGCGCTGACCGAAGGCGAGCCCGACCGGATGGGCCGCGATCTCTCGGCCGTGCTCGACTACGTCCGCACGCTCGACGAGCTCGGTCTCGAGAAGGAGGAGCCGCTTTCGCACGTGCACGCGCGGTTCGCTCCGGCGCGTGACGACACGCCGCATCCCGAGCGCTGCCTCTCCCGCGAAGTCGTGCTCGAGCAGGCGCCCGAAGCCGACGCCGCGCATTTCCTGGTTCCGCCGGTCGTGGACACGCGATGAGCCGTCCCGATCGCCCTCTCTGGCAATGGTCAGCAGCCGAGATCGAGTCGGCCGTGCGCGCGGGTACGACGAGCGTCGACGAGGTCGTGGCGGCGCACGAGGCGCAGGCTTCGGCCTGGGATCCGCACGTTCACGCGTTCCTCACCCGGATTCCGGGCGGACTCAGGGACGGTGCGGGCGGTGACGGCGCCGCGAAGCCCGCGCGGCCGCTCCTCACGGGTGTGCCCGTCGCGGTCAAGGACAACATCTGCACGCGCGGCGTGGCGACGAGCTGCGGCTCGCGCATCCTCGAAGGTTACGTGCCGCCGTACGACGCGACTGTCATCGGCAGGCTCAAGTCGCACGGAGCGGTCATCGTCGGAAAGACCAACCTCGACGAGTTCGCGATGGGCTCCTCGACCGAGAACTCGGGGTTCGGGCCGTCGCGGAATCCCTACGACGTAACGCGGGTCCCGGGCGGATCGTCCGGGGGCTCCGCGGTTGCCGTCGCGACGGGCATGGCGACCGTGGGGCTCGGCTCCGAGACCGGTGGCTCGGTCCGTCAGCCCGCGTCGTTCACGAATCTCCTGGGACTCAAGCCCACATACGGAAGGCTCTCGCGCTACGGTCTCGTCGCGTTCGCCTCCTCGATGGACCAGGTCGGAATCTTCTCGCGCTCGGCGTCGGACGGTGCGCGCGTGCTCGCCGCCCTCTCGGGCCACGATCCGAGCGACGCGACCTCCCTTCCGGACCCCGCGCTCGATTTCGACACGCTCGATTTGGGTCCGGACACCGCGCAGGGGCTCGTGGTTGGCGTGCCGCGGGCCCTCCTCGCCGAGGGGCTCGATCCCGACGTCGAAGAAGGGCAGCGCATCTTCGAGGCGGCGCTCCTTGCGGCCGGTGCGACCGTGCGGGAGGTGACGCTCCTTCCGCCATCGTCGTGGGTCGCGACCTACTACCTGCTCGCGACCGCGGAAGCGTCGAGCAATCTCGCGCGTTTCGACGGCGTGCGCTACGGATTGCGGGCGCCGGCTCAGAACGTGCTCGAGCTCTATCGCCAGACGCGCGAGGCGGGATTCGGCGCCGAGGTCAAACGGCGGATCCTGCTCGGCACGTACGCGCTCTCGGCGGGTTACTACGACGCGTACTATCGCAAGGCGCAGAAAGCGCGGCGGCGGATCCAGAACGATCTCCTCGCGGCCCTCGAGGGCTGTGATGCGCTTCTCTTCCCGACGTCGCCGACGCCGGCCTTCAAGCTCGGTGAAAAGGCGGACGATCCGCTTGCGATGTACCTGTCCGACATCTTCACGATCGGGGCGAACCTCGCGGGCCTGCCCGCGCTCGCCGTACCCGCCGGCTTCACGGGCGGCGGGCTTCCGGTCGGCGTGCAATTCACGGCCCGCGCGTGCCGGGAGGACGTTCTCTACCGGCTCGCGGCTGCGGTCGAGCATCAGCTCACGGATCCCGCGGAGAGACGATGGCCTACGAAGCCGTCCTAGGGCTCGAAGTCCACATCCAGCTTGCGACGCGTGCCAAGCTCTTCTGCGCGTGCCCGAACGAATTCGCGGGGGAGCCGAACACGCGCGTCTGTCCCGTGTGCCTGGGGCTCCCGGGCTCCTTGCCGGTGCTCAATCGCGCGGCGGTCGAGGGAGTCGCGCGCCTCGGCCTTGCGCTCGGTGCGACCGTGCACGAACGCTCGATTTTCGCACGCAAGAACTACTTCTATCCGGACATGCCGAAGAACTACCAGATCTCCCAGTACGACGAGCCGCTCGTCACGGGCGGAGCGCTCGACATCGGCACGTCCGCCGCTCCGCACGCGGTTCCGCTCACCCGCATCCACCTCGAGGAGGATACGGGGAAATCGTTCCATCCCGAGCGCCACGGCGATCGCGAGGAGACGCGCCTCGACTTCAACCGCGCCGGCGTGCCGCTCGCCGAGATGGTCTCCGAGCCCGCGCTCCGGACGCCCGAGGAGGCGTTCGCCTACCTCACCACACTGCGGCGTCTCGTGCGCTGGCTCGGGATCTCGGACGGCGACATGGAGAAGGGGAGCCTGCGCTGCGACGCGAACGTGTCGCTTCGGCCGGTCGGGGAGACGAAGTTCGGAACGCGCACCGAGATCAAGAACCTGAACTCGATCGCCGGCGTGAAGAACGCGATCGCGGCCGAGATCGAGCGCCAGCGCGGCGTGCTCGAAAGCGGGGGACGCATCGAGCAGGCGACGCTTCTCTGGGATCAGGACAAGGAGCGGCTCCAGGTCATGCGCTCGAAGGAGGAGGCGCACGATTACCGCTATTTCCCGGAGCCCGACCTGCCGCCGCTCACGCTCGCGGCCGCGGAGATCGAAGCGCTTCGAAGGGCGCTTCCCGAATTGCCTCTCGCACGATCGCGGCGCTTCGAGTCAGCGCTCGGGCTTCCGGCGTACGACGCGGATCTCCTCACGGACTCGCGCGACCTTGCGTCGTATTTCGAAGAGACGGTCGAGGCCGGAGCGCCCGCGAAGGCAGCGGCGAACCGGATCGGCAACGACGTGCTCCGGACGCTCAAGGAAAACGGGCAGGAGCTTGCTTCGTTCCGCGAGGTCCTGCCGCCGGTGCGACTCGCGGCACTCCTCGGGCTTGCGTCCGGGGGAACGCTTTCGTCGAAGCTCGCGCGCGAGCTCTTCACCGTGATGCTCAAGGAGCCGGGCGCGCCGGAGGAGCTCGCGAAGAAGCACGGGCTCGTTCAGGAGTCCGACGCGGGTGCGCTTTCGGCCGTGGCAGAGAAGGTCCTCGAGGCGAACCCGAGCGTGGTCGCGGACTTCTTGGGCGGGAAGGAGAAGGCGCTGACGTTCCTCGTCGGGCAGCTCATGAAAGAGACGAAGGGACGCGCCAATCCCCAAGTGGCGCAGGAGCTTTTGCGGGAAGCGCTCGCCCGTCGCGCGCCCGCTTCCTGAGGGGCGTCGCGGTGGCCGCGGGATCGGAAGGCCGCGTCGAGCGGATCCGGCTCGGTCGGGACGAGGTCGCGATCCGGTGGCCCGCCGGCATCGAGCCCGAGCGCATGGCACCGATTGAAGACGAGCCTTCGCGGCCGGATTTCAGTCCGGGGGCCGCGGCGCGCGGGCTCGTGCGCGAGCTGCCCGCGAGTGGCTCGGGCCCCGGGCCCGTTCTCGTCATCGTTCCCGACCGCACGCGCTCATTTCCCCTTCCGATGGTCCTCCCTGCGCTCCTCGATGCACTGTTGGCATACGGCCACGGACGAAACGGCTCGCCCGCGGTTGCGCTTGCGATTGCGTCGGGAACGCACCGGCCGGCCACCGCTGATCTCGATAATGAGCGTCTCGGTATCTCGGCCGGAGCCGTGCGTCTCGTACGTCACGATCCAGACGGACCGATGGCTGAACTCGGCACGACGGCCGCCGGCACACCCGTGCGCGTCCATCCGATCGTCACCGAAGCTTCCGCCGTGCTCGCGCTCGGAAACACCGCGTTCCACTACTTCGCGGGATTCGGCGGCGGGCCGAAGCTGCTGTTCCCGGGACTCGGCGCGCGCGAGTCGATCGCACACAATCACCGGCTCTCGCTCGGACCGTTTCCACCCGGAGGACTCGCGCCGGGCGTTGGTCCGGGGGCGACGACGGAGAATCCGGTGTCGCGGGACCTCCTCGAGGTCGCCTCGTTTCTTCCGGCCGTCCGCCATCTCACACTCTGGTTGCGTCCGGGAAGACCGCGCCCGCGAGGTGAGAGCCCCCCAAGGATCGTGCTGGAGTGGGACGGCGAGCCCTGGAGCGAACTCTCGGAGTTCTCGCGCGTGTGCGGGCGCTATGCCGCCGGCCGGCGCCGCGGGACTGCGCACGCGGCCGACGTCGTGGTCGCTTCGGCGGGGGGCTGGCCGCGAGACATCGATCTCGTGCAATCGCACAAAGCGCTCTTCCACGCGTCGCTGTTCGCCCGCCCGGGAGGCGTGATCGTGCTCGCCGCCGAGTGCGCAGAGGGAACGGGATCGCCGACGCTCGCGCGCTGGCTCGAGGAGGCGAAGGATCGCGAAGATCTCGAGCGTCACGTCCGCGAGCGCTACGCGCTGAACGGTCAGACCGCGGTGTCCCTGGCGACGATCGCCTCGCGCTTCGACGTGCGCTGGGTCGGAAAGGTCGGGCACCCGGCGCTCGAGCGCTTGGGCGTCCAGCACGAGAGCGATCTCGATCATGCGATCGCAACCTCGATCGCGCGTGTGCGCGCCGAGATCAGTCGCACGCCGCGCGTCGCCTTTCTCCCGCAGGCTTCCGAAGTCGTTCCGGCCGGGGATTCGGACGCCGGCTTGACCGGTGCCGGAGCCGGTTCCTAGACTCCCCGCATGCGCATCCTGGTCGTGGGAAGCGGAGCGCGCGAGCACGCGCTCGCGTGGCGTCTTGCGCGCGACGGACACGCGATCGTCGCCGCACCGGGGAATCCCGGGATTGCGCGCGTGGCCGCGTGCCGGCCCGTCGGGGTGGGGGATGCGTCGGCGCTCGCCGCACTGTGCGCGAGCGAGCGCATCGATCTCGTGGTCGTCGGTCCCGAAGCGCCGCTCGTCGAGGGCCTTGCGGACCGGCTGCGCGAGGCGGGCACGCCCGTGTTCGGCCCGGGGGCGCGCGCCGCGCGCCTCGAAGGCAGCAAGGCG
>JBOHUC010000136.1:0-60569 GCA_050733935.1 Candidatus Eiseniibacteriota bacterium
GTCTATATCTAGGCCGGCTGGGGCGACACCTCGCCGTGGCCGGCTCGGGCGGCCTCTTCCGCCGCCACGGCCTCGGCGACGGGCCGGCGCGTGCGCGCGACCGCCATGTAGATCGAAGGCACGACGAAGAGCGTGAACGTGGTGCCGATGATCATTCCCGAGACGAGCATGATGCCGATGCTGTTCCGAGCGCCTGCGCCCGGTCCGTGCGCGAACACGAGCGGCAGGTGGCCGAACACGGTGGCCGCGGTCGTCATGAGAATCGGACGCAAGCGCGTGCCCGACGCCTCGATCACGGCGTCGAGCTTCCCTCGCCCCAGCTCCTGTAGATGATTCGCGAACTGGACGATCAGGATGCCGTTTTTCGACACTAATCCCACGAGGGTGATGAGCCCCACCTGGCTGTAGATGTTGAGCGTCGTGAATCCCATGAACGAGAAGAAGAGCGCGCCGGCGAGCGCGAGCGGCGCGGAGCCGGCCAGGATCACGAACGGATCGCTGAAGCTCTCGAACTGCGCGGCGAGCACGAGGTAGATGAGGATCGCCGAGAGCAGGAACACGATCAGGAAGTTGTTCCCTTCCGTGCGCAGCTGACGCGATTCCCCGGCGTAGTCGATCGAGTAGCCGCGCGGCAGGATTCGCCGGCCCTCGTCCTCGATCACCTTGAGCGCGCCGTCGAGCGGCACGCCGGGCGGGATCGCGCCCTGGATGCGGACGGCATTCAGCTGCTGGAAGCGCTTGAGCTCGCGCGGCTGGGCCGACGTCTTGAGCGTCGCGAACGTGGAGAGCGGCACGAGCTCGCCGTTCGCGCCCCGGATCCGGACGTCCTCGAGCTGCTCGGGCGTGAGGCGCTCCGCGCGCTTGACCTGCGGAATGACCTTGTAGCTTCGTCCGTCGATGCTGAAGCGGTTCACGAAGGCCCCGCCGTAGAGCGTCGTGAGGTCGCGACCGGCCTGCGCCATGTCGATGCCCTGTGCACGCACGCGATCCCGGTCGAACACGACCTCGGTCTGCGGCTGGTCGAACTTCACGTCGGTGTCGACGAACATGAACATGCCGCTCGCGTACGCCTTCTGCACGAGCTTGCTCGCAAGCTCCGCCACCTGGTCCGGCGGAGCCGTGGAGGCGACCACGAGGTCGACCGGGAACGTTCCGCCGCCGGGCAGCGCGGGCGGGACGACCGAGATCACGCGAATTCCCGGAATCTGCGAGAGCTTCCCGGCGGCTTCGAGCTGAATCTGGTCCACGCTGCGCTTCCGCTCGTCCCACGGCTTGGTGACGATGCCCCCGAATCCGCCCGTGGGGAACAGGATCTGGAAGCTGTTCTTCTTCTCAGGGAGCGAGCTGTAGACCTCCTCGACCTTCACGGCGAACTTCTTCGTCTCGTCGAGCGTGGAATTGGGCGCCGCCTGGAGGATGCCGAACACGACACTCTGATCCTCGGTCGGCGCGAGCTCGCGCTGCGTGAACATGTAGAACGGCACGATGAGCAGCACGATGATGCCCCAGAGGACGAGCATGACCGGGCGGTACTGGAGCGTGCCCGCGAGCGTCTTCGTGTAGCGGTTGCGGAAGGCCTCGAAGCGCCGGTTCACCCAGCCCGCGAAGCCCCGCTCCGTGTCGCCGGCCCGGAGCAGCTTCGAGCCCATCATGGGCGAGAGCGTGAGCGCGACCACGCCCGAGATGAACACGGCACCGGCGAGCGTGAACGCGAACTCGCGGAACAGGGAGCCCGTCAGGCCGCCCTGGAGCGCGATCGGCGTGTAGACGGCCGCCAGCGTGATCGTCATCGCGATGATCGGGCCGACCAGCTCGTGGGCGGCCACGAACGCGGCCTCGAGCGGTTTCTTCCCCTCGTGTAAGTGGCGCTCGATGTTCTCGACCATGACGATCGCGTCGTCCACGACGAGACCGACCGAGAGCACGATCGCAAGCAGCGTGAGCAGGTTGATCGTGAATCCCGACACGGCCATGAGGAACACGGCCCCGATGAGCGAGATCGGGATCGCAACCACGGGGATGATGAGTCCGCGCACGGAGCCCAGGAACAGGAAGATGACGAAGATGACGATGAGGAGCGTCTCGCTCAGCGTCTTGAGCACCTCGACGATCGCCTCTTCGATGTACTCCGTCGAGTCGTATGGAATTCCGCTCTTCATGCCGACCGGAAGCTGGGACTGGATTTCGGGCATCGCCTCGCGGACGCGCCGGATCACCTCGAGCGAGTTCGCGCCCGGGAGTACCCAGATGCCCATGAAGATCGCATCCTGGCCGTCGAAGCGGACGTCCTGGTCGTAGGTCTCGGACCCGAGTGCGACATCGGCGATGTCGCCGAGGCGCACGACGTCGTTGCCGTCGGACTTGACGACGAGCTGCCGGAATTCCTCCGCGGTCTTCAAGTCGGTGTTCGCGACCAGATTGACCGTGACCGAGGAGCCTTTCGTCTGGCCGAGCGCCGAGAGGTAGTTGTTCTGCGCGAGCGCGTCCCGAACCTGGGAGGCCGAGATCCCGCGCGCGGCCATCTGGTCCGGCTTGAGCCAGATTCGCATCGCGAACTGGCGGCCGCCGAGGATGTCGGCGCGCTGGACGCCCTGGATCGCGCTCAGCTTGGGCTGGACGACGCGCACCAGGTAGTCGCTGATCTGGCTCTGGTCCAACTCGTCGGACGAGAAGCCGATGTACATGGCGGCGAATTCCACGTCGGAGCTCGTGAGCTCGATGACCGGCGCCTGGGCCTCCGGGGGCAGGTCGTTCCGCACCTGCGCGACCTTGGTCTGGATTTGCGTGAGGGCCGCGTTCGTGTCGTAGTTGATCCGGAGGTGGACGGTGATCGTGCTCACGCCCTGCGCGCTCGAGGACTCGATGTAGTCGATACCGTCGGCGCTCGCGATCACCCGCTCGAGCGGGGTCGTGATGTAGCCGCGCACGAGGTCGGCGTTCGCGCCGATGTACGCGGTCGTGACCGTGATGAGCGCGATGTCGGTGCGCGGATACTGCCGCACGCTCAGCGAGCGGATCGACTGGACGCCCGCGATCAGGATGAGGAGATTGACGACGATCGCGAGGACCGGCCGCTTGATGAAGAGATCGGTCCAGCGCATCAGCTATCCGCAGGCTTCGGGGCCGGATCGTTCGCCGGCTGGACCTTGTTGTCCACCACGACCGCCGCGCCCGGACGGAGCTTGAACGCGCCCGACGTGACCACTTCCTCGCCCGGCTTGACCCCGGACACGACCGCGACCTGATCGCCCCGCTGCTGGCCGAGCTTCACGAAGCGCTGGCTCACTCCCTTGTAGGCCTTCCCCTTCGGGTCCTTGAGCGTTTCGATGACGAACACGGAATTGCCGTAGGGTGCGAACGCGACTGCGGACGCAGGAAGGGAGATCGCCCGGCTCGCCCTTCCGAGGTCCACGCTCACGTCGACGAACATCCCGGGACGCAGGTGCTCACGCGGATTCCGGAGCGTGGCCTGGACCGCAACGTTCCGGGTCGCGACGTCGATCAGCGAGTTGATCGCCGTGATGCGTCCCACGAGGCCTTCTTCCGCGCCCGCCGCACCGGCCAGGCCCTCGCCACTGATGCGGACCTCCGAGCCGACACGCAGCTCGTCCATATCGGTCTGCGGAAGCGAGAACGACACGTAGACCGGATCGAGCGTCTGGAGCTGGACGATCGGATCGCCCTCGTTGAGCCGCTGTCCGAGATCGATCTGGCGGATGCCGATCGCGCCCGAGAACGGAGCGCGGATCGTCTTGCGGCCGATCGTCGCTTCGATCACATCCACGCTCGCCACGGTCTCCCGTGCCTCGGCCTGCATGCGATCGAACTCCGACTGGGCAATCACGCCCTGGCCGACGAGCTTCTGCGCGCGCTTGAGATTGAGCTCCGCGAGATCCCGGGAAGCCTGCACCTGCGCGAGCTGCGCCTGCTCCTGCGACGTGTCGAGTCGCACGAGCACCTGTCCCTTCGCGACACGCCGCCCCGATTCGAAGTTGATTTCGCGGACAACACCCGCGAGATCGGCGCTCAGGAGGACGCCGTGAACGGCCTCGACGCTCCCGATCGCGGTGAGCGTGGCCGGCCAGTCCTCTTCCTTCGCAACGATCGAAGTGACCGTTTCGGGGGGCGGTTGCCAGGAGGAACCCTGGGCGATGGCCGCTCGAATTTGCAGGAACTTGAACGTCCCGATGGCTGCGATGAAGAGACCGACGATCAGAAGCATGAGACGCATGCGCTTCGCCATGGCAACACCCTCCTAACCACGCGAAGCGGGCGGTGCGGCGGCACCCTGCCGGGCGGCAGGCGATCAATCCCGCTACACTCAACGGCCCCAAACGCGGGCTTTGCGGACAAATTCTACGATGCGCGGGGGACGGAAAACCTCTCCCGAATCTTAGAAAATCGTTCCGGCCACCCCGAGGTCTTCGGGGCCCGGCAACCCGGTTCGGACCCCCGGCTCGATCCCGAACAAGATCCGGCCCCCGGGCACAAGCCCCGGGGGCCGGGATCTCCGCGACTCCGCTGTGCCTCCGCCTACGACCGATGCACGCTCAGCGTCCGGTCGAGGCTCGCATTGAGAACCGTGCCGCGCTCGATCGTAAGCTGCGGGCCGCGCGTGAGCAGCGTGGCGCCCGTTCCCGCGACGGCACCCGCGGCTGCACCCTTGGCGACGCTATTCTTCCCACCGACGACGGCACCTGCGACTCCACCGACCACCGTGGTACCGGCAATCACCGCGACGTCCTTCGTCGTGCCGGAGGCGCTCTCATACACCTGGCTTACCGTAGCCAGGTCGTAGGAATGACCGCCGAATGACAGCTCGTCGTACGACAGTTGCAGCTGTCCGCGACCGCTCGCCTTGCCAGGCTGCTCGGCGAGGATCACGTGTCCCGAGACCTTCGCGCCTTCCGGAATCGCGACGCGTCCGCCGACGTGCACCGGCGAAGCGACCGTGGCCTCGAAGCGATCGCCGACGCTTGCCGTCTTGGTCGCGAGGCCCGTCTGAAGCGTGAGCGCGAGCACGGTGCCCTGGGGCACCATGATGCGCGAGTCGCCCGGAGTGACGGACACGGTCCCAGTGGGGACGATGTCCTCCGTGGAGGTTTCCTTCGACTGCATGGCGTAGATCGTACCGGCCGCGACCATGACGAGTGCGGCGCCGCAGATGATCCAGGGGGTCTTGTTCATGCTGGGTGCTCCGTTCTCGATGCTGCAGGGTGCTGCTCTGACCCCGATGCGGAAGGACCGTCACAGGGAGCATGACTCACGTTCGCGTCGGGGAGCGATGTCCCAGAGCCCTTGGAGCGCGAACGTGCTGAAGTCCTTGTAAGAGTGCTTTCGCTGAGCGCACCCACAGAGGCGCGAAGCGCGGTCTCCCCTTGCGCAGGTGGCGGATTTCGCAGCCAGGGCCGGTGGGTTTCGGGCGCGTGTTCGCTATGTTAGCAGACATTAGGAACAGCCGAAAGTCAATTCGTCATGAGCCAGTCGAGCAGGGCCCGAATGCTCGCGGTCGCGTGCGCGATACACGAATCGGCCCCGCCGTAATACAGATGCAGCGTGTCGCCGTCGGGAGCGACCGTGTAACCGCACGGGAACACGACGTAGCCCACGTCCCCGAACATCTCGTAGCTTTCCTCGGGGCCGAAGACCCATTCGTCTCCGCGCTTCAGACAGTGCTCGGGGGTTTGAAGGTCGAACAGGGCCAGGCCGAGCCGGTAGAGGCAGCCGGCGCCCGTCATGCGCACCCCGTGGTAGATCACGAGCCAGCCGTGCGGGGTCTCAATCGGGGGTGGGGACAGGCCGATCTTCCTCGCATCCCACCATGCGCCCGCGCGCGCTTCGAGCATGATCTTGTGACTCCCCCAGTGGCGCAGGTCGGAGGAGTACGACATCCACATGTGCGCACCGCGGGGTCCGGCCGGCCGATGGATGAGCGCCCACGAGCCGCCGACGCGACGCGGAAGGAGTGCCGCGTCCTTGTCTTCGGGCGGGAGGATCATGCCAAGACGTTCGAACTCGTGGAAGTCCGAGGTCAGGGCGAGCGCCACTCCGGGGCCGACGTGCGAGAAGGCCGTGTAGACGACGGCGTACTTCTCGAGCTCGGGGACGTACGTGATCCGCGGGTCCTCGATGCCCCAGAGCTCCTCGGGAGAGTCCTCGGGCGCGGGCGCGAGCGTGGGGCTTGGATCGATCTGCCAATTGTCGACGCCGTTGGTCGAGCGGGCGGCGCACAGATGCGAAATTCCGCGCCGGTCCTCGACCCGGCACAGGAGCAACGTCGTGCCGTCCTCGAGCAGCGTGGCGCCCGGATTGAACACCTGGTGCACGGGGTACGGCCAGTCCTTCGCGGTGAGGATGGGATTGAGCTTATGCCGGCGAAAGAGTTCGGGGTACCTCTGGCTCATGAGTTTGGGGCTCCACCGCGAGCGGGGCCGATTCGGCCAGGCGCAGTTCGAGGAGTGACTGCAAGAAGGCGAGCGTGGATTCCGCGCCCTGGTTCTCGTTCGGGCGGTCGGGATGCAGCCCGTCGCGGCATCCTCCCATCGTGGGGTCGTAGATGGGCAGGTTGAGATCGTTGCGCCCCAGAAACCATTCAAACGCTCGTCGCGCCTCGAGACGCCAGCGATTGTCACCCGTGATGCGATAGGCCTCGAGGCAAACCGAGACGGTGGCCTGGGCTTCGACGGGCTGCTGATCGAAGCGTGCGCGCTCATGACCTCGCCGGTAGAAGCCGTTCGAACCGATCGGGACGAAGTGCTTGCCCTCCGAATCGGAACGCTGCACGTCGGACAGCCAGCGCAGGGAATCGAGTCCGGCCTCGGTCATGGCCTCGTCCGGGATCGACCGCCCGCACAGGAGCAGGGCATGCGGCAGGACGGCGTTGCAGTAACTCAGGCTGTTCTCGAACCAGCGCCAGTCGTCCTTGCGATGCCTGCGATAGAGGTCGAGGAGGCGTCCGCCCAGCTCGTCCCTCGTCTGACTCGCGCGGCGATCGCCGGCGAAGCGGCGCATGTATTCGTGGATTCCGACGAGCGCGAAGGCCCATGCCCGCGGACTGGTCGTGTCATTGATGGCGGGGAGAGCGAGCTCGAACACACGGCCGGCCATGCTGTGCAGGGCCGGGGTGTTCGAGCGGCCCAGCATCGTGCCGAGCGCCCACAACGCGCGGCCGTGACTGTCGTCGGAGCCCACGTCCTCGAGCCAGCGGCGCTCGTAGTCCATGAAGTTTCGAAAGCGCCCGTTCTCGGCGTGGAACGCGTGCCACAGGAACGCCAGATAGCGCGACGCCAGGTCGAGCGCCTCGCTGTGACCGAGCTCCTCGAGCAGGGAGCTCACCACCAGGGCACGGGCATTGTCGTCCGTCGTATAACCCTCGCGATAGTTCGGCACCGTGAACAGGGCGTGCTGCAGCATCCCCGTGGCGTCCGTCATGCGGCGCAGATGGTCGAGCTTGAGGGGCGGCAGTTCTCCGGGCCGCTTGTCGAGCGGCTTGACCGCGAACTCACCCGTGGGGAGGTGTCGTCGCTCGGTGCGCGCACGCTCGAACGTGGTCATGTAGCGCTGCGCCACGTGCGGCCAGACCATCTCCCGGCCGAACAGATAGGCGCGCTTCCGCATGGCGTGCCGGGCCGACTCGTTCTGGAGGAGCGCGAGGACGTTCTCCGCCAGCGCCGCCGGGTCCTGGAACGGTACGACGACGCCACGCTCCTGGGCCAGCATCTCCTCCGCGTACCAGTACGGAGTCGAGATCACGGCTTTGCCCGCTCCCAGCGTGTAGGCGAGCGTGCCGGAGGTGATCTGAGCCGGGTTTCGATACGGCGTGATGTAGATGTCGGCCGCGCCGATGAACTCGTTCAACTCCTCGAGGCTCACGAAGCGGTTGTAGAAGATCACCTGGCCTTCGACGCCCTTGTCACGGGCCAGCCATTCCAGGGACAGGCGGTAGGTTTCGCCCTCCTGCTGGATGACGTGCGGGTGCGTGGCGCCGACGACCATGTACACCACGTTCGGATGTCGAGCGAGGATGGCGGGCAGTGCGGTAATGACGTTTTCGATCCCCTTGTTCGCAGAGAGCAGCCCAAAGCTCAGGAGGACGATCTTCCCCTCGACGCCGAACAGGTCCTTGTGGAAGCTCGGGTCCACGAACGGCACGTCCGGGATGCCATGCGGGATCTGATCGATCTTCTCCGGCGCGACGTCGTAGACCTGCTCGAGGAACTCCGCGCCGCGTGCGCTCATCACGACCACGCGGTCCGACAGGGCCACGACGGCTTTCAAGACGCGGCGCTGATCGGCGTCGGGGTCGCGCAGGATGGTATGCAGCGTCGTCACGATGGGCATGCGGAGCTCGCGCAACAGGGCGAGGATGTGGCTTCCGGCACGCCCGCCGAAGATCCCGTATTCGTGCTGCAGACACACGAGGTCCACGTCGTTGATGTTCAGGAAATCCGCGGCTCGCCGATAGGAATCGACATCCTTCTCCGAAAGCTCGAAACGGACTCGGGATGGATAGTCGTATCCGGCCTCGACGTCATTGACGGGCAGGGCAATGCACGAGGTCCCTTCGTACGAATCGGCAATCGCCTCGCACAAATCGGTCGTGAAGGTGGCGATGCCGCACTGGCGGGGAAGGTAGTTTCCGATGAACGCGATGCGGCGCAAGGTCGAGGAGGCCATGACATTCTCCAGTGCAGTTGCGCCGTCCCCGGCACCACGGTCGGGGCGACTAGAGGTGTTTCTCGAGCAGTTTGAGGAACTCGGAGACGGGGCGGCCCGATTCCTTGACCTTCCGAAGGAGGATGCGGACTTCGGGCGTTTCGGAGGCCCACTCCTGCAGGTCGCTCTCGAAGCGGGCGTCGAGGCGGTCCAGCCCCGCATGAGTCGCACCCACGCCCTGCAGCTCCCGGGCAATCGTCTTCAGCAGTTCCTTGGAGGGCCTGCGCCGATCCCGCTCGATGTCCGAGAGGTGCGGGGCAGAGACTCCAACGGCCTGTGCGAACCCTCGCAGGCTCGTTTCCGAGAGCATGCGGAGGCGACGGATTTCCCGCCCGAGCGTGGTGGCTGTGGGCCGCATGTTCCGCATGTTAGCAGACATTAGTAACAACCGGCCAGCCCATTTCCGGGAATGCGCACACCCGAGCGGGCTACGGCCTTTTCGCGGCCAATCCGGCCCGATCGGGCCTTGCTACGAAATGACTATCTTTTCCCGCGCTCCCCGCCGATACTCCGGTTGTCTTCGGTTGTGTATGGATGTCTTGCCAACGTTCCGATCCGCCAGAGGACTCCTCGGGCGGGTTTTTTGTTGGCAGGGCGTGAACGATCGAAGAGCCGGCCACACAGGCCGGAAGAATCGCGGCATCATGCCGCGTCCAGTACGGGTCTAGGACCCGGATCGAACAGGAGCAACAAGTGGCTAGTGGCACTGTGAAATGGTTCAACGATGCGAAGGGCTTTGGCTTCATCTCCCAGGCCGATGGCGAGGACGTGTTCGTCCACTTCTCTGCCATCACGGGCGACGGATTCAAGTCCCTTGCCGAGGGTGACGCAATCGAATTCGACGTGACGCGCGGTCCGAAGGGATTGCAGGCGGCGAACGTTCGTAAGGCCTAGTTTCTCGGCTGAACGCGCATCGCATCCGGGGGGCGGCATCCGCGAGGACGCCGCCCCTCGAACCGTTTGCACTAGTCGATGTGGTAAATGAAGGCGAGCACGGTGCGCCATGCCTCGCCGCGGGCGCCGTCGGCGTCCTCCCTCCGTCCCCAGAGAACCTCAGCACCCACTTCGAGGTGGCCGCGCTTCGCGAGCAGGTTCGCACGCGCGTCCTGAATGCGTTCGAGCGCCTGACCCCCCTGTGCGGGATCCGTGTCGACACGCGCGGTCGAATAGGCGACACCCGATCGCAAAGACGCGTTCCAGTGGCGGATGTATCCGAGCGCGAAGCTCTGCACGCCGAGGGCCGTGAGCGTTCCCGCGCCATCGAACGCCGCGTCGGAATTCGTTCCGTTCAGGCCTTCGACGTAGTGTCCGAGACCTTCGCCGGTCGCAAACTGCGCGAGGAGCTCGTCCGGACCGAACGTCTTCAATCCGAGTGTTGTGTTCACGCCCCAGCCGGTGTCCGTCTGATCGGGCGAGCCGCCCTCGCCGTCGAAGCGAATCTCGCGCACGACGCCCGCGACACGAACGTGCCCGCGCGCCCGTTCGTATCGAATCGCCGCGACGACGTCGGGCCAGGCGCCCCGCGCCGAGCCCGTGAGCGTCGAGGGCACGGCGAATTCCGGGCTCGGATTCTCGACCGCGAGCTCGCCCAGCCAGTGCGCTGCCACGGACTGCGTCCAGCGGACGAGCGGCTGGCGGATGTACACCTCCCCGTCCGCACCTTCGAAATCCACCGTGAGCGGGCGAACGCTCAGGTCCATGAACGTGCTCCACGTCTGGCCCGCGAGCAGATGACCGGCTTCCCCGTAGGCGTGCCGCAATCGAAACGTGTTGTTGTCACCGAAGAAGTCGCCTTCGATGAACACGCGCAGATCCCCGCCCGTCCGATAGTCGAGATGAATCCGCGATTCGCGCGCCTGGATCGTCGTGCGCGGGCCCTGGTCGGCGCCCGGCGTTCCCGCGACGGGAATGCTGTTCACCTTGAACTCGTTGGCGTTCCCGATCGCGTCGAAATCGTGGATCACGTCGACCTTCACGAACCCGCCGATCTGGAGCTTCCCGGCGCCGCCCAGGTGGACGGTTCCGCCGGGCGCGGGAGATGCGGCGGCCACGGAGTCGGCGGTGCCGGGATGGGCCGGCCGCGAGGCGTCGTCCTTCGTGGCGGGGCGGTCGTATGAGGTGTCCGCCGCCGCGCGGGACGCAGGTGATACGAAGCCAAGGGAGACGGCGAGATGGAGGCCCGCGATCCAGGCGCGGAGGTCAGGCATCGAGCTTTCCGGCCAGCTCGACGAAGCGGCACACGCCGTTCACGAGGCGCATCTGATCCGTCGTCCGGCATCGGATCTCGAGGAGACGGGGCGAAGCGACGAGCACCGACAAGGCGCGTGCACGTGAAACGGCAACGTTGAGACGGTTGCGCATGAACAGGAATTCGATCCCTCGAGGCAGATCGTCTCCGCTCGAGGAGACCATGCTGTAGAACACGACCGCCGCTTCGCGTCCCTGAAACTTGTCCACCGTCCCCACCTTCGCACCCGCGGGAATCACGGCACGCAGCGTCTGAACCTGCGCGTTGTAGGGAGTCACGATCAGAATCTCGTCGAGGGTGATCGGCTTCTTCTCTCCCTCCGAAGTCGTGAACGTGCCCTCGAGCAGGCGAACGATCTCGGCGGCGATCGCGCGCGCCTCTTCCTCCGAGTGCTGCGAGTTTCCGGTGTGGAGGACCGGGAGGTAGCGGAGCCCCGAGCCCGAAAGTCCCGGGGAGTCCACGTGCTGGCGCTCGCGGCCGGGCGCGGACTCGAGACGGCCATCGTATGCGAGCTCCGAGATGAAGCGGCAGACGTCCGGGTGCATGCGCCACGAGTGATCGAGGAACAGCCCGCGCTCCGGGGGAATCGTATCGTGCGCCCCGAGGACGTGCTCGAGCACGGACGCGCTCGCGCCGTCCGGATGCGTTCCCTGCGAGACCTGGGGCAACTGCTGCGGATCCCCGAGCAGCACCAGATTCCGCGCGCTCGTTCCGACGGCGATTGCGTCCGCGAGCGACACTTGCCCGGCTTCGTCCACGAACAGGGTGTCGATCGACTGGTCCATCGCCTCGCGGGAGAAGAGCCAGGCCGTTCCGGCGACGAGCAGGCAGCCTCCGGGAACACCGTCGGGGTTGTCACGCACGTTGTTGATGAACGGCCGATCGAGTTTCGAATGGAACGCGGTGTCGTCGTCCGGACCGCCGTCCCCCCTGCACTTCTTGATCCCCCGGAACTCGAACCCCTCTGCATGCGCGACTCTTTCGACCTCGTCGAGGAGGTTGTGGATCGCGCGATGCGAGACAGCGGTCACTCCGACCGCCCGACCCTCGCGCATCAACCGGACGAGGAGACGGCCCCCGAGATATGTCTTCCCCGCGCCCGGCGGACCCTGGACGACAAGTGCGCTTTGAGCGAGCCGCGAGACGACTCGCCAGGCGGTTTCGGAATCGAGGCGTTCCCCCTGGAGGGGCTCACCCTGGTCGATTCCGAGCACGATCGGAGGTCGGCCGCACAGCAGATCGCGCAGCGCACGGTAGCTTCCCGGCCCCTCGATGCCGCGCGTGACGACCTCGCGGGCGACGCGTTGGATCGCCTCGCGCTGCGGATCCTTGAGAAATGTGGGCACCGGGACGATCGCGCGCGGGAGCGACGCGTTCCCGAGGTTGGGGCCTCGCCGCAACACGAGTCTCCCCGCGTCCACGTCCACTTCGACGATGGTGCCGGCGTTCGTTCCGGTGGCTGGATCGCGGACGATCGTCCCCGCGCTGAGCTTCGATTCCTGCTGCGGGAATCGAAACGCAAGGTCGATCGAGCGCGCGACCACCCTCGGCTTCACGTCGCGATCGAGCTCGAGTCCCGCGATGGCTTCGCTGTCCTCCTCGAGCTCCCGCTCCGTCATTTCCAACCGGTTGAAGTACATCCACCACTCCGGCCGCTCTTCACGGCGGTGGTAGCCGACGAGCTGCGCGAGGAGCCAGCGCCCGCGCTCCGCATCCGAGAACGTCTTCGGGTCCTGGCCGAGGCCCTGTGTGAGCGCTGCGATGAGCCTTGCGCATTCCGCGTCCTCGGCGAGGCGTTTGTCCGTCGGAACGTAGGGCTCGGGCTCGGGTGCAAACGGCGAGGTCTCACCGAAGCGGGCGATCGACTCCTCCCGCCGGTCGAGGAGCCAGTCGCGCAATAGGCGCGTCGAGCGGCAATCCTCCGCGTTGTAGCTCTCGATCGCCCGCAGGTGCGAATCGTCCTTCGTGTCGAGCCACAGCTCGTAGGCCAGGATCGAGTCTCCGCCACTCGTCACGGACGCGTCGCGAGGGCCCATGTAGAAGCGCTCGATGTCCTTGATCGAGTATCCCGGAAGGGACGTACGCAGCGAGTGGCGCACGATCCGGTAGAGGTCCACGAATACCTGGCCGCGCAGGAGGTTGTCGAGCTCGGCCTCGCGCGTGCCGTGCCGGCCCGCGAGGCGCTTGAGCGCGGAAGGCTCGTACGGCGCGTAGTGGTACACGTGGAGGAGCGGATCGATCCGGCGCCGCTCGACGACGAAGTCGATGAACGCTTCGAAGGCCGCGCGCTCGCCGGCTCGATCGTGTCCCCAGAACGCGCGGTATTCGGGCCGCCCGCCCAGGTCGGGAACGTCGAATGCATCGGCGCCGAACAGGTACTCGAGCCCGACGCCGTTCACGAACGGGTCGCCTTCCATGTCGAAGAAGACGTCTCCGGGGGAAGGCGCGGGCAAAAGAGCGAGGCCCCGGCCTGCGACCGGTTCGAGGAGCTCGTAGTGCGGCTCACCGTCGGTTCGCTGCTCGACTTGAAGTCGCGCCTGATGTCTGAGCCCGCCGAGCGTGCCGGTCGCAAGACGCAGCACGCGCGCTCCGTCGGGCAACGCGGCGAGAGCTGCGATCGTGCGAACGCCCGCGTTCTCGAGACGCGCGATCTGGCGATGACGAATGTCGGCCACTCCCGAGAGGTGATCGTCCTCCGCCCACCGGCGCTTGCACGCGGCCTCCCACCGGCAGATCGCGCAGTGCTCGATCGGAAGCGGATACGTGTCCGCTTCGCCGTTCTCCGCGACCGACGTCATCAATCGCCTCTGGAGGGTGCGGACGTACGCGCCGAAGTCTGTGCAGCGGAAACTCTCGCGCACGCCGCCGTCGAGCACGACGTGCATGTGTTCGGGCGCGAGGCCCTGCGCCTGAGAGAGGAGCTCGGTGTAGAGCGAGAGCTGGATCACGTGGTCCGGCTTCGTGCGACGGGAAAGCTTCGTGTCGACGACCTCGTAGCTCCACGCCCCGAGCTTCGAGGGGCGCTCGATGCGCTCGAGGAAGTCGGGAACGCCGATCCATTGCTCGCCCGCGAGCGTCGCCTGGTAGATCGCGGGCTCGCCCTTCGCCATGGCCTCTTGCGTGACGCGGACCGCCTCGGCCTGCTCCACGCGCCGCATGCGGGCGACCGGCGTGCCCTTGGCCTCGAGCGCGTCCAGGTACGCGGTCTCGTTGTCCCGGCCCTTGCGCGCGAGCAGGTCTTCCATCGCATCCGCACCGCGCGGCGGCGCCACGGCCCGGCCTCGCACGACCTCGCGCTCGAGCCACGCCAGGTGCTCGCAATCGAAGAACTCGATCAGGTCCGACGCGGACAGACGCAGCCCGGTGGGAGTAATGATCACCTTGAGGATCCTCCGGATGGGGAGGGTGCAAACCGTACGCGGACGGGCGGACGGTTTCAATCGCGACGCGGGCCTCGCAGGGAAAACTCGAAGGCCGCGCGGCGCACTCGGGTCGCGCGGCCTCGTCCTGATGCCGTCGGAGTCGACCTAGAGCCGAACGATCCGCCCCGTGACCGTGCGCGCCCCGCTCCTCACCTCGAGCATGTAGATCTCGGACAGAAGGAGTGTGGGAGCGAATCCGGTGAGAAAGAGAAAGGAAGCGATTCCAACGATACCCCGGGCGAGGCGAGCGGTGGGTTTCATGGCATGACCTCGAACGAAAACGGGCGTCACGAGGGCGCAAACGCGCGAAGGGCCTTGCGGCCCAAGGAGGATAGGCGCCGATCCGGGGCGCGTCAAACCCGGCACGCCGGGCGACCCGGTCAGCGCGTTCCCGCGGGCCTCTCCGCTGCCGATTGCGCGGGCGGCGGCTCGCCTTCGTTGAGCTCCCGCACGACCTTGACCAGGTCACCCGAGCGATAGAAGTCGACGGCCACGAGATTCGGCAAATGGCCGCGCTCGCGCTTGAACCGGCGGATCCGGTTCAGAAGGAAATCGTGCGCGTTCACGCTGTCCGCATTGCTCGGCTTGGGCATCGGGGTGGTCTCGATCCAGTGATTCATGAGGAAAAGCGAGGCCGAGGCCCCGCCCCGGTTGGGCTTGTTCGAGAACTCGGAAGGATTGTGAAACGTGTACGGCGTCTCCTGGAGCACCTCGAACGCCGGGTGCATCCACGCCACACCCGCCCAATTGTTCTCCATCAGAACGAGGACGCGCTCGTCGCTCTCGGCCATCTCGCGCAGCTTCGGCCACGGGGGGCCCACCGGACCGCGGTAGACGAAATCGACGAGCCCGCTCTCTTCGAAGCAGCGCGCGATTTCGAGCGGGGGCACTCCCTCGTCCTGGATGACGAGGATCAGAATCTCCCCGGGATGGGCCACGAGAAAGTCACGCATCTGCGCGAGCACTGGAACGAGCTTCACCGCGCCCAGCTCGCAGAAACCGTGGCACATGTAGATGTCGCGTTCGCCGGTCTCCTTGCCGGTGAGTCGATCGCGGATCCGAAGCGCGGCGCCCATTCCTTCGGGGCCGACCTCGGCCTCGTACTTCGAGCGGGACCCACTCGAGTCGGCCATCTCGGTCTTCACCCGGTCTCCCGCGGGGACTCCGTAAAGCGCGTCGATCATGAACGCGCGGACACCGTCCTCGAGCTGCTGCGGAATGTCCGCGCTTTGATTGGGGAACATCCAGCCGGGAACGTCCGGGCTCCCCATCGCATTGTGAGTCGTCGGGAACATGACCTGATCGAGCGTTCGCTCCCCGAGCTCGCGCGAGCCGTTGTACGTCATCGCGACGCTCGCGTCGGCGTCTGGAAGATCCGGCCGGCGAAGCAGGGCCCAGAGCACGATCGCAAGTCCCGCGACGACGACTATGCCGCCGAACGCGAGGGTCGTGCGCCCGATCTTGCCGCGGCGACGCGCACGCTCTTCGCGGGTGCGCGGCTCCATCTCGGGGAGGAGGTGGAGCGCCGCGACGAAAGCTTCGCGCAATCCAATGAACGCGAGCAGAAGGCCGAACACCCACGCGGCAATCGTGAGCGAGGGAAGCGGCTTGAGCAGGACAACGGCTCCGATCGCGGCCCCGACGATGCCCCGCGCGAGCCTGAGCCGCATGCGCGGCTGGGGCCCGGCCAGCCACTTCCAGGCGGCTTGCCTCCACACCGTGAGCGGAATCCGATCGAGCAGCGAGGCCGAGGCCGACGCGAGCACGAGGCCCGCAAGCCCGAACGCGACGGCCCACACCATGAGTCCGGCGAGGAAGGCACCGGCGAGCCCGGCAACGACGGGTGCGACTTCGTGATCGCGCATGAACAGCGGGAAGACGCTCCCTCCGAACCGGGCCACGATCGCAAGCACGAGCCCGATCAGCGTGAGCGCGATTCCCAGACGGAGGAGCGCGTTCCGTTGGGCCGCCGAGAGCCATACGCACGCGACGCACAACGCGATCCCCAGGAGAAAGAGCGCGATCGCGAGCGCGCGCACGCGCTGGCCGAAGCGCACGAGAACCACGATGCGCTCCCCCGCGGGCAGCGATTCGAGGTTTGCGATCGCAGCCGACACGCCCGGCGGGATCTTCTTCACCATTCCCGGTTGCATGGCCGCCGCGCTCTCGAACAGCGCGCCGACATCCTTGACCGAGAGGACCACATCGCGTGCGGTCCCGGTCATGATCGCGTGATGGAGCGTGCGGGCGCTGCGCTTCGCGGCGGCGCGAAACGGAGCGGAGGACACGATGCTTCGCGTGAGCCCGGCGATGATGGGTCGGACGCCGACGAGATCCGGACTGGCCTTGATCACGGCGTCCGCGATCTCCTCGGCGACGAATTCGGAGACACGCGGGTCCCGGAGGCCCGTCGCAATGTGGGACGCAAAAGCGCGCTCGTCGAACACGGAGCGGCGGGCGTATCCGAGGAGTGCCGAGATGAAAATCAAGAGGATGCCGAGCGTCCCGCAGACGGTGGACGCGATTCGGCGAGCGCGGCCTTGGAGCATTTCTCCCCCTTTCTCAGGGTCGAACGAGTCGATGCCGGGGGGCAGATTAGCAGGTTTCAAGGCCGGCCCCGAAGTCGGTTGACAACGAAGCCCCCCGGCGCGAGCCTCAAGGTCCCACATCGATCCCCCAGTTCTTCCTTCCGCAGGAGGTGCGCCATGATGCGCACGGAACGTCCTCTCGGCGTCCTCGCCCTCTGCAGCGGGATGTGCTTCACGTTTCTGGTGACAGGCACGTCCCCGGCGCTGGCGTCGCAAGCCTTCGATTTCCAGAAGATCGCCGTTCGCGGCGAAGCCGCTCCCGGCACCGAACCCGGAACCGTTTTCGGCCCCCTCGTCGACGCCTACTTCATCTCCGTTCCCGCGCTCGATCAGACGGGGGCAGTCTCGTTCGTCGCCACGCTCGAGGGTCCGTCGGTCACCGCGACGAATCGCACGGGTGTCTGGTCGTTCCGCGACGGCGCGCTCGCGCGCATCGCACGTGCAGGCACCGCAGCGCCCGAAGTCGCACCCGGCGTGTTCACGAGTTTCCCGTTCGACTTTGCGCTCGTTTCCCCGGCAGCAGGAGGCGGACGCATGGGCTTCAGCGCCACGGTGCAGGGTGCGGGCATCGATTTCGAGAATGACGACGGCGTATGGGACCTGAGCGGCGGAACGCTCCGACTGTTCACACGCGAGGGCGCGCCGGCCCCCGGACTTGCGTCGGGAATCACACTGACTACTCCGATCAGTCTCGAGATCGATCCGGGCGGTCATGCCTTCCTCAGGACTTCGATCGCTGGCCCGGGTGTGACCACGCTCGACAACGAGGGATTCTGGAGCGACCGCAGCGGCTCTCTGGCACTCGTGCTGCGCGAAGGCGACACCGCTCCCGGCGCCGGCGCGGGCGTGAAGTTCGGCGGGGCGGGTGAGTTCATCGGCACGGGATACTCGTTCGGCTCCGTGGACTGGAGCCCCGATTCGAGGCTCGCGCTCCAGGCGAGTGTGACCGGCCCGAACGTCACCACGTTCAACAACGAGACCATCTACGCCGAGCGCGGCGGCGTGCTGACGCTGATCGCTCGCGAGGGACAGCAGGCGCCGGGCATGCCGAACGGGGACACGTTCGGAGGGAACTCCGTGCTCGCGGACTTCTCTGGCGTCGAGATGAACGCGCTCGGTCAGATCGCATTCAACGCACGGGTCGGCGCCGAGGCGAAGTATCTCCTGTATTCGGACCATCGCGGCTCGCTGCTGCCGGTCGCACAGTTCGGGGATCCTGCACCGGGCACGGCACAGACATTCGGGTTCCTGACCGATGCGCGCCTGAGCGACGGCGGGAGGATCGCGTTCCGCGCAATCCTCTCGGGCAGCGGGCAGTGGCCGCCGCTCGGTCTCTGGTGGGACCAGCCGGGCGCGCCGGGGGAACTACAGGCAGTCGCCCTTCCCGGTGGTGCCGCCCCCGGCCGTCCTGGTGTCGTGATCTTGAGCGTGTTCACGATCCATGGCTTCACGCCGGCCGGACAGCTCGTGTTCCGGGCGGAGCTCGACGATCCGGCCTTCGGCGCCCGCAGCGCGCTCTACTTTGTCGACGCCACAGGGATCGTGAGCGAGGTCGCCGTGACGGGCGATCTGTTCGATGTCGCAGGGAGCGCCGGCACAGGAGCCGACATGCGTGAGATCAGCGCGATCCAGTTCGGGGATTTGAATCCCGACGGCGAGATGGCGCTTCGTCTCGACTTCGTCGGCGGCGGGTTCGGCATCTATCGCGTCACTCCGCAGTCGACGACCTCGGTCGACGGACCGGCGGCGCGCGGAGTCGAGCTTGCGCAGAACGCGCCCAATCCGTTCGCGCGCGCGACGCGCTTCGACTTCGCGCTTGCGCGACCGGGGCACGCTCGAATGACGGTGTTCGATGCATCCGGACGCGTCGTTCGCCGGCTGCTCGACGAAGCACGCGACGCAGGGCCGCAATCGATCGCCTGGGACGGGCGCGACGATGCGGGGCAGGATCTCGCATCAGGGCGGTACTGGGTGCAGATCGAAGCCGGTGCGGAGGCTCGCTCGATCGGTATCGTGAAACTTCGTCCGTAGATTCGAAATGCGGGACCGCGGCGGGACGGCTCGGCGGGGTGTCTCGACGGCCGTCCCGCTTCGCTTTGTCGTCGTCCTTGCAGGCCTCCTCGCACTCGCCGGGTGCCAGCCCGGTCCAAGGGAGCGGAACTCGCGGAGCGCTCCGGCGGACATCGTGATCCGTTACTACGAGGCCATCGAGGACGGTCGGTATCGCGATGCGTACGACCTGTGGGGAAGGAGCGGAGCCGGGAGCGGGAAGACATTCGAGGCCTTCGCGGACGGATTCCGCGAGACCGCGAACACCTCGGTCGAGATCGTGGGACCCGTGCAGACGGAGGGCGCCGCGGGCTCGATCTACGCCGAGGTTCCGGTCGTGGTCCGTGCGACCACGATCCGCGGCGAAACTCAGCGCTTCACAGGGAGCTACACACTTCGCCGGGTGAACGACGTGCCCGGGGCGACGGCAGAGCAGCTTCGCTGGCACATCGAATCCGCGCGTCTCGCGCGCTAGTGGCCTTGTTACGCTCCCTGCAGCACCCGGAGGTAGCGGATCTGGCCGGCGTGGTAGATGTCGTGGGTGAAGACGCGGACCAGGCGATACGCGAGCGGCTGCGCCCACTCGGCCTTGCCCCGATAGGGAACATGTGGTTGTGCCAGAGCCACGTCGTCGAGTGGCTCGAGTCGCCGCCGGAACTCCTGATACTGGGCGTTGAGTTCGCGAACGTCGGCCTGCCAGGCGGCCTCATCGCCCGAGGCTTCCGACCAGTCGGCGCGTCCGTGGTCCTCGTAGTCCGGCGGTCTCCCGTCGAGCGCTGCCAGCACCCCGCGTTTCCAGTGGAGAACGTGGCGCACGATCTGCCAGATGGAGTTGCGCTCGGGCGCGGGCTTCCAGGTCGCCTGCGCCGCGGTGAGCCCCTCGACCGCAATGGCCAGGGATGGCTGCCACGCCTCTTTCTCGAAGGTGTGCTCCAGGTGATCCCAAACAATGTCTTTGACCGTGGTCATCGTCGGCTCCTCTCGGTACTCGGCGGTGTGATCGCTCAGCGCTTTGCGACAAGCCACGTGCCTGCGCGCGCCGCTAAGCCTCGAGGTCGAGGTCCGGACAGGCTCCATCTTCCCACACGGTGATCAGCGCACGGGTGAGGCCGAACATGGCGTCCCAGAAGGTCGGGATCATCTCCGGCCCGTCCCTGCGAAAGCTCGCCTCGAGCTCGGAGAGGAACCGGCGATAGTGGACCTCTAGCTCCATCTGCGCGGCGGCGTTGCCGGCGCCCGGGACCACGGCGTGGACCTCCGGCAGCTTCCCCGGGTGATGGAGCAGGAGGGAGAACTTGTGGTAGTGGCTCACGTCTCCCCGGAACCATCCGGGGTCGAACTCCTTCCCCGCTTCCAGTGACGGAGGCCTGAACTCGACCGGCACGCGCGTGTTGTTGGCCCCCTCGCCCTGCTCGACGATGGCGTTCATCGCCCGCAAGGCATCGTCCAGCGAGTGCACGGTCTGGCTGAAGCCGTGATGGCGGCCGCTCCGCGGGTGGTACTCCTTGAACGACGCCTTCTGGCGGGTGTTGCGCTCCGCCCCGACGTAGCTCGCGTCCCACTGGAGCGCGACCCCTTCTTTCAGCGCCGCGTACATCATGGCAATGGAGTCGTAGGAGGGCTCCTCCTCCCACCGGATCTCCCGGGGAGCCTGCGGCAGCTCGATGGCGCAGAACAGTTTCAAGCGGCTCTCGTCCAGCCCACCGATCGCGCATTCGTATCCGTGCAGATGCGCGGGGAGCGCTTCCTTGCGGGGATGGATGAAGGGAATGCGGTGCGCTTCACGGTACCGCGGGGGATGGAAGCGCGGAGCGTGGCCGAGGGCGTTCGAGATGTTGCAGATCAGCTCGAGATGGAGCACCTCCTGGATCGCCACCGACTGGACCAGCTTGGCCGCATCCGGATAGGCAGACGGCTTGAGCTCCTTCAGGCCCTTGATGGAGTAGAGCGCCGTGAGGTAGAGCGGGATGGTCCAGAACTCCACGTCCACTGCGTGCTGCAGGTGCTGGTGCAGATCGTGGCGGCTCCAGCGGGCGGGATCCTTCACGCTCGCGCTTCCTTGTAGGTCGCGCCCAGTGCGAGCCAGACCAGATAGCTGAGCGTCAGCACCAGGAAGACGACGACCGGAAACCAGAAGGCGAGGATGGTGCAGGACAGGTAGAGCCAGAAGGCGCGAATCGCCTGCCCGCGGATGTTCAGGATGATCTTCTCCGCGGCCTCGCTCCTGGCCAGCGGCTTCGGCCGAAGCGCGGTGAAGGTGAGGAGAAGCCAGCCGATGTTTCCCAGCAGGATGGTGAAGCTGTAAAGGACCACCGCGGGGGCCATGGCTTCGGTCCCCCAGAACTCGGCCATGAGTGCCGTGGGAAAGGGCAGCATCACGTAGGGAAGCAGCGCGAAGAGGTTGGCGTAGATGAAAGGGTCGGAGGCTCGATCCACCAGCTTCATGAACAGGTGATGCGTCGCCCATTGTACCCCGATGATCAGGAAGCTGAGCAGGAACGCGTAAAGCGAGGGCAACAGGTGCAGCAGGTGCTGCCACAGATCCCTGGAGGTGGCGATTTCTTCCGCCGACGGCCTCTCGATCTCCAGGATGAGCAACGTGATGGCGATGGCGAGCACGCCGTCGCAGAACGTCTCCAGGCGGCTGTTCTGGTTTTCTGCCATGGTGGGGCGGGAGTCTTCGACAACCTCCGCATCCTGTCAACTCGTCGTCTTCGGATGGTGCCAGATCGGGCTGGCGAGGGCGTCATGCCGAGTGTAGCCTCAGGCCCGCGCTCATGAGGATCCTTATGCAGAGTACTCATCCGACCTCGTCGGCTCGGTGCTGATCCTGTCGCGGATCATCGCGAAGCTCGGCGCCACTATCCTCGTGGTGAGCGATTGCTCGAGCGCCTGAAAGCCGTCCTCGCGGGCCGCTATGCAATCGAGCGCGAAGTCGGGCGCGGCGGCATGGCGACCGTCTACCTCGCGCGCGATCTCAAGCACGGCCGGAACGTCGCGATCAAGGTCCTGTCCCCCGAGCTGGCGGGCATGCTCGGTCCCGAACGATTCGTTCGCGAGATCGAGACCGCCGCGCGGCTCCAGCACCCGCACATTCTCCCGCTGCTCGACTCGGGCGCCGAGGACGGACTCCTCTACTACGTCATGCCCTACGTCGAGGGCGAGTCGCTGCGATCCCGGCTCTCCTCCCAGCGGCAGCTCGCGCAGGACGAGGCCGCGCGGCTCGCGGCGGAGGTGGCGCGGGCGCTCGACTACTCCCACCGGAACGGAATCGTGCACCGTGACATCAAGCCCGAGAACGTGCTGCTCGCCGACGGCGAGGCGGTCGTCAGCGACTTCGGTATCGCACGCGCGATTCGGGAGTCGGGCGGAGAGAACCTGACCCGGAGCGGCGTCACGCTGGGCTCACCGCCCTACATGAGCCCCGAGCAGATTGCGGGCGGAATCGACGTGGACGGACGGAGCGACGTCTACAGCCTGGGATGCATGCTCTACGAGATGCTCGCCGGGCAGGCGCCGTTCACCGGCCCGGCCGAGACGCTCGCGCACCAGCACTTGAACGTGGCACCCCGCCCGCTCCGCGACCTCAGGCCCTCGGTGAGCGCGGAGCTGGAGGCGATCGTTGCACGCGCGCTTTCGAAGACGCCGGCCGACCGTTTCGCCACGGGGTCCGAGCTGGTGGCGGCGCTCGCTGCCGCGAGCCGGACCACGGTCCCGCTCGCGCGTGACGTTCCCACGATGGCCACGCCGCCGCCCGTGCGCGCGAAGCGCCCGAAGCTCCGGGTCGCCCTTGTCGCGGCAGGTGTAGTGGCGATCGCCGCGATCGCGCTCGTCCTGGCTCGCACTCGGCTCGGTCAGGACTCGAGTGTGGACGGAGCGTCCCATCGCCGCTGGGTGTGGCTCGCGGACTTCGAAGGCCCTGCGGACGATCCGGGCCTCGCTCCCGCCGCGCGCGGCCTGGTCGCCGCGTCGATCGACGAATCCAAGGTGCTCGCCACGGTTCCGAGCGAGCAGATCACGATCGCGCTCCGTAACTCGGGGCGAGCCGACACGGTTGCGATCGGCCCCGAGCTGGCGCGCGAGCTGGCGTTCCGCTCGTCCATCCCGGTGGTGATCGAGGGTCGGATCGGCCGCATTGGAACCTCGTACGCCGTCACGCTGCGCGCGATGGATGCCGAGAAGGGCACCGTCATCGAGTCGGCCATCGGCGAGGCACAGAGCGAGCGCGATCTGGTGCCGGTGCTCACGCGTCTCGCCCGTGACCTGCGGCGTGCGCTCGGCGAGCGACCCGACGCGTTTCGGACGTCCGAGTCCTGGCCCGACGCCGCGACGCCGTCGTTCGAAGCCTTCAAGCTCTTCCACCGCGGCCGGATTCTGCACGATCAGTCCGAGTACTGGGCCGCGATCCCCCTGGCTCGCCAGGCGCTGGCCGTCGACCCCGAGTTCGCCTCGGCGTGGGCTCTGCTGGGCACGGCGCAAGGCAACTTGGGGCAGATCGATTCGTCGATGGCCGCATTGCAAGAGGCGCTGCGGCATCCGGACAGGCTTTCGACCATCCGCCGCCTCGACATCGAGGGCAAGATCGCATCCGGCCGCGGGGACGACCAGACCGCTCTGGAGGTCTACGACGCGATCCTCCACCTCGACCCGTCCCCCGGGGACCGGGCCATGGCGCTCAACAACAAAGCAGTGGCCTTGAGCCGTCGGGGCCACACCGAGCAGGCGCTCGCGCTCTATCGCGAGTCGGTCGCCCTCGACCCGGTCGAACCATCGGCGCTCGGGCGCGGGAACATCGCCAACGAGCTGATCGCGCTCGGCCGCCTCGCGGAGGCGCGCGAGGTGCTTGCGGACCTCTCCGATCCGTTCAGCCGGATGTCGGCGCTCGATGCGCTGATGGCCGAACGCTCGTGGGACCGCGCCGAGAGTCTTTCGACCGCCGTCGCCGGCGACGCCGCGCTTCCACCGGTGATCCGCAGCTTCGGGTTGGGCGCTCACGGCGCCGTGCTCGCCGTGCGTGGCGATCTGGTTGGAGCGAGGCGGGCGATGGACAGCCCCCAGCGGCGGGCCCTCATGGGCGATCTGCCGCGCCCGATCGGCGTGAACTGGTTCATGCGCTCCTTCGCAGCACGATTGCTCGACGAGCCGCAACCGGAGGTGCCGAACGTCATCCGAAAGACGCCCTGGGGCATCGCCGCACTTGCCGTCCGCGCCGCGGACGACGGCGACTCGGTCCGGGCGAGAAAGGCGGTGGGGACCTGGCCCGATTCCACGGACCTTGCGTCGCTCGATGCGCTTGGAAATCACGTCGAGGCGCGGCTGGGCGCGAGGCAGGGCCGGTGGGACGAGGTGGTGTCCCGGTTGCGGTCCAATGCCTCGAGGGGCAACCGCGACTCGCCGACGGTCGAGCGAGTGCTCCGGCTCCCCGCGCGCTGGATGCTGGCGGACGCGTTCGAGCAGCTCGCGATGCCGGACTCGGCGGTCGCTTACCTCGGGCTGATTCTCGACCCGCCCGCCAACGAGCCGCCGCATGCAGGGATGCGTGGCCAGTGGGAGCCGTTCGTCCGTACCCGGCTCGTCCGCGTGTACGCGGGGATGGGTCGCATCGAGGACGCCGAGCGGCAGTGGATGATCCTCTCGACCACGATGACGAGGCCCGACGCGCAGGCGACGGCCATGCTCGACGAGACGCGCGCCGTCTTACAGAGCGCGCGGGCGATGCGCACGTCCGAAAGGTAGTGCGCCGACCACCGCGTACTGCATCAGGGAGTCGTCGGCGTCGGCGGGACGGTGCGAATCCAGGTCCAGACGGCGTGCATCTCTCCCTCCGTCATCTGGCCCAGTTCCTTCCACGGCATGGCTTCTTCATCGAGCTTCCGTCCATTCCTCGCCTGGCCGGTACGAAACAGGTTGCGGAAGGCCTCTTCGTCGTAGGTGTCCATGACACTGCCCCGGACGAGCGGCGGGCCACCGAACTCCTTGTTGCCCATCAGCGTGGGACCGTGGCACACGGTGCAAATCCCACCGACGTAACGACCCGTGCCGAGAGTATCCGTCGGATCGGGTTTCGCAGGTGGGTCCGCGGCGTGGTCGATCGAGGCGTATTCCGTCTTGAACACCCCAGCGCCGAGCAATACCTGAGCGAGCCTGAGTGAACTCTTCCCGGGGTCGTGGTCCACCGCCTGCCCATTGCGGATCGCCGCGACGATTCTCCCCAGATCTTCCGGCGCCATCAGTCGCGTGTAGTAGCTGGACGGCATGATGACCAGGGGGCGCCCGTTGCTGCCGATCCCGTGGCGAATGGCCCGCACCCAGTCCTCGGGTTCATACGACGCCGTCACGCTACCCGCGCCGGGACCGATGTGCGGTGCCACCATCCGGCCGAACACCGGATCGTCAATCATGACGCTGCCCTGCAACTGCGCATCGTGGCACACCGTGCAGGCGAACATCTGCGCGTAGCGTCTGCCTTCCGCGATCGACAGCGAGTCATCCGGAATGTCGATCCCCGCCACGTCCTGCGTGTGCTTCTGGCGGAGCGTGTTCCCGCCGATCATGTACAGGACGATCGCAGCGACAACGATCAACACGACAAGTACGCCGAGCGCGATTCCGATCCGGCGCAACAGCTTCATCGGCGGGCCCCCCCGGTTCGAGAGAAGCACGGAACCTAACACATGCAGAGCATCCCACGAGACGAAGTCCGCTGACCGGGAGCGTCGTCGGATAGGTGCCGATTGATGTTTTCCGCGGTGCCGCCGCTGCAGTTGTGCAAGCGGCATTGTTGGCTCCGCGCCGCAGCTCCAAGGACAAGAAGTTCGGCTTCGCGTAGGTCGTGGATGCCTCATCCGATGTGGCTCGCGCGTTCGGCGCGGCAGTACTCCGGAGGCGTTCCTGTTCGACGCTCAGGGCAAGCTCGACCCTCCCTCTCTCTTTGTCTCCAGCAGTCTCCAGCAGGTTCCGCTGTAGATCTCGAAGCCCTTCCCCCGCTTCCAGATAGAGCGCACTAGGCCTCCGTCCAGGCCCAACGCGGGAGGGATCCCTTCGCCTTTGACGGCACCGAATCGACAGCTGTAGAATGGATGCGCTTCCCCTGTCTCGAGGACCAATGAGACTGCCCCTGCGGTCCCATCGACCATGCCCCGCGGTCGGCCGCGAAGTAACGCTCATCTCCCCACGCTTGGGCGTCTCCATCCTGCTTGGGATCCTTCTTCTCATCCATCCGCAAATCGGTTTCGCCCATCTCTCGATCATCCGCCAGGGCGCCGAATCGGCCGGTGTGCAGGGTTCCAACGAATACACGGGATTCTCGCTCGCCGTGGGAGACTTCAATGGCGACATGTTCGACGATCTGGCAATGGGAGCGCCCGGCGAGATTGTGGGCGGGCTCACGTCAGTCGGCGCGATCGTCGTGGTCTACGGCTCGCCGACCGGACTCACCCACTTAGGCGCGCAGTTCCTGGTGCCGGGCGCGATTGGCGCCCCGACCACGGAGGGCATGTCGTTCGGGTACGCGCTCGCCGCCGGCGATTTCGGGGCCGATGGGTTCGATGATCTGGCGGTGGGCGCGCCTTTCGATACCGAAGGCGATAGCCATGGGCGCGTGTACGTGCTCCCCGGAAGCCCCGGGGGGCTGAGGCCGGTCCTCCGCGACGTATTGGATCAGAACGGATTTCTGGCGGCGGTGGCGGAGGTCGACGACCAATTCGGTTGGTCACTGGCAGTCGGTAACTTCGACGGTGACTCCGGTGACTCCATGGGTGTGGATCTCGCGATCGGTTCGCCTGGCGAGGACTTCAACCGGGGAGCCGTCTTCCATGTGTACGGCAACCGGAGCTTGGACGAGAGTGAAGGAGGGTTCTTCACCCCTGTGGATCTCGGCGGCGGAGCCTTGGCCGGGGGACGCTTCGGAGAATCTCTGGCATCGGGAGACCTGTACGGCAGCACGCACGGCGATCTCGCCGTGGGCGCCCCCCTCCGCATGGTGTCTGAATTCGCGCGCGCAGGCGCCGTTTTCCTCATTCGGGGAAGCGCGAACGGGCTGTCGACAGTCGACCCGGGGCTCTACAGTGCCGACGATTGGGACGAGCCCGAGGCGTTCGCGCACTTCGGCAGCGCGCTTGCCGTCGGTCGGTTTTCCTCGGACGCCTATGCATCCCTCGCCATGGGAGAGCCCGGCCGCACCGTGAGCAGCGACGCGGGCGCGGGTCGCGTGCTGGCGATTCCGGGGAGCTTGGCCGGGCTCGAATGGGCTGCGGGATCGGCGCGCGTAGTCCTCCCTACGCCGACCGAGCCCGACGAACGATTCGGCTCCGCGCTGGCAGCCGGGAATTGGGACAACGACCCGACCCCCTACGACGATCTGGCTATCGGTTCGCCCGGCGAGAACGTCACTGGGGCGACGGACGACGCAGGCAGGTTGAGCGTGATTCCGGGGAGCGGGACCGGGCTCACGATTTCAAGCATGCAGACCTTTACCCAGTTGCAGGCCGGAGACATCGCAGAGACCGACGACACATTCGCGTTCGCCCTGGCCTTCGGCGCCTTCGACGATACGGGACGTGAGGGGCTCGCAGTGAGCGCCCCGGGCGAGGACACCTCTGTGGACGTCTCGTACGATGCTGAGGATGTGGACCTGGAAGAGACCTCGGCGGCAGGACAGGTTTCGGTCCTCATGCCTTGGGCCCAGCCCTCCCAACCGTTGCGCTGCCGTCACTCCGCCGTGTACGACTGCGAGAACCAGCTGATCTTCTCCCAGCGCCCCTTCGACCGGGTCCGCGTGGCGAGCACCACCAAGGTGATGACCGTACTCCTGGCCTGCGAGCGGACGCAGCTCCCGCTGAACGACCCGAACTACCTCGGCCTGGACACCGAGTATTCCATCCCGCCGTGGCTCGACCTGTCGGACGGAAACATGCCGGTAAACACCCCCCTGTTCCGCGAAGGACAGGTCTGGACGCTCGACGGCCTGATCCGACTCGCGCTCTATCCGTCCAACAACGACGCCGCGTATGCAATCGCGGATTTGCTGACGGGCGGGGGGCACGATTGGGAGGGCGAGCTCGACACTGTGAGCGAGTTCGTTGAGTCGATGAACGTCCGGGCGAACTCCTTGGGAATGTTCGCCACGGAGTTTCGGAACCCGGCTGGCCTGGACTGGGGGGACCCGTACTCGACTCCGGCGGACATGGCCCGCCTGGCCCGGGCGGCGATGGAGAATCCGGTGTTCCGGAGCGTCTCGCTCACCACCGTCAAGGCCGTGCATTACCTCGACCCCGGATCCGCCGTGCAGAATCCGGTGCTCGTCCTCAATGGAAACTACAATCTGCTGAACGCGGTCCAGAACGCCTCCGGGATCAAGGCCGGGAGCACACCTGCGGCCGGGCGTACCTTCCTGGCCTCGGCGGAGAGTCCGGCATTGGGCCGTGTGATCGCGACCGTTTTCGGATGGCCCTCCACGGCGGGAAGGAACGGCGACCTCGCTCGGCTCGCGGGCCTGGGTCTCGCAAGCTGTGGCGTGTCGGGAGCGCCCGATTGGCCTTACGCGCCCTCTCCAGCAGCAAGCGCCCAGACGTACTTGACGCTTCCGAACGTGGCCACCGTGGCGGGCAAATCCCGCGCCGGCGTGCTCCAAACCGACGTCCTCGAAGAAGAGAGTGACCTGCAGGTCGATGTTTGGCGGCAGACCGGCACCGGGCTGGCATCGGTGGCCCTGCGGATCGGCCGCGGGGCGTCACTGGCTCTGGCACCGAGCCAGGAAGTGTCCCTCGGCATCGCCCCCTTCGAACGACACGAGGGCTTCATCGTCACCAACGCCGACTCGGAATCGGTCCACCTCCACCTGAGCCAGAATTTTCCGCCGTCCGCGGGCCAGGTCACCCTACCGCCCGACGGTGCGGTTCGGATCCCGCCCTTCTCCGGCCCGCGTGCCGTGGAATTTCGCCTGATCATCCGCAATCCATCGAACACGGATTACGCGCTGCTGGACGTGCAGGAGCTGGGATACGGCTTCACGATCACGACGACCGGCCCCCCCGGAAGCTCGATCTTCACCGGCGTTCTGCGGAGGCAAGGTGACTTACTGGAGGATGGTCTCGCGGTCCAGATCGTGGGGCTGGATGCGAACCCCGGCGGGGAGGTCCAACTTAACGTACGCACACCGGGGTTGGTGGTAGGAGTCGAGGATCCAGAACGACTTGTCGGCGCTCGTCCCTCGATCCGCCTCCAGCCGCCCCGGCCGAACCCGTTCTCCGGTCGGACGCGCATCCCATTGGATCTCGCGCAAGAGGGAAGGGTCGAAGTCGCGTTCTACGACCTGCAAGGAAGGCAGGTCCGGCGCCTCTTGCCCCTCCACCGGAATCCCGGTCCATGGGAAGTCGAATGGGACGGCTGTAACGATCGGGGAAGCCGCCTCAGCGCGGGAGTGTACTTCGCGCGTTTCTCGCTGGATGGAGAGCAAGCTGGGGTCGTGAAGCTCGTCGTTCTTCGCCCTTGACCTGCGCATCAAGCGCCGCGATGGAACCAAACCTTCAACCTACTGATCAAGAGACAATAGCCGCCGCCGGCACGAAGCGATTGTCGCGCAACGCATTCTGCAGACCGACAAGTAGTTGCGTGGTTCGTCCACAGGGACGCTAGTCGTACACCTTTCGAAAGGCGTCCTTTCGACGAATCAGATCGCCTTCGAATTCAAAGACATCGCAACCGCGAATCACGGTCACCGCGCCGTCGGCGGCTGTGAACTCGTAGGACCATTCGGCAACACCGCGCTCAGCGGCCACAAATGCCGGCCCGGTCTTGGACCTACCGCCCCGGTCGTACGCCAGCATGTCGATCACACCCCGTCGCACGGCCTCCCGCCCCCGATAGGTCCGTCCAGGCTCAGGGCCGACCGAGGCATGATATGTGCACTCCGCAGCGAAGTAGCTCATGATGTCGTCGACGTCGCCGCGGTTCCAGGCATCGCCGAAGGCCAGCAGTCGTTCAATCGTCATCGCGTCTCGCGACGAGCCGCCGGAGTTCGCCGCCGCGCCGCCGCGTCATCACGGCCGCACCGCTCCCACGAGACGAAAGCCTTCGTCCTTCCACCCCTCGATGCCGCCAATCATCTTCTTGACCCGTCGGCCGAGGCGCGCCAGCCGTGCGGCCGCGCGGTCGGCGCCGTTGCAGTGCGGTCCGTTGCAGTAGACGACAAAGAGCGTGTCGGCCGGGTAGGCGACCAGATGTCGCTCGTCAATCTTTCCGTGCGGCAGATTGATTGCGTCGGGCACGTGCCCCGCCTCGAACGACTGTGGAGCGCGCACGTCGAGCAGGACGAAGTCCCGCGCATCGCCGAGTGAGGCATGGACGTCCCAGCAGTCGGTCTCGAAGGCCAGCAGACCCTCGAAGTGCGTGCGCGCGCCGACGGGATCGGCGGCGGGCAGCTCGGTGACTCGTGACATGCCCGAGAGTATGGCGGCCGTCGCCTGCCGGATCGAGTGGCAGAAATGACAATATTCGCTAGAATCCTGCCATGGCCAGAATCGATCGCCGCCGCGTCTCGGCACTCGCCTACGACGGCCTCGGCACCTTCGAGCTCGGCATCGTCGTCGAGGTGTTCGGGCTGCCGCGTCCGGAGATGGGCAAGCACTGGTATCGGTTCCGCGTCTGCTCGCTGGAACGCGGTCCGCTTCGCGCGACCGGCGGATTGTTCCTGCAGACGCGCAGCGGCCTCGCGGATCTGGCCCGCGCGGGCACGATCATCATTCCGGGATGGCGGGTCCACGATGCGCCGCCCGCGCCCCTTGTCGCGGCGCTGCTGCGGGCCCACGCGCGCGGCGCGCGGCTCGTGTCGATCTGTTCCGGTGTGTTTGTGCTTGCCGCGACAGGTCTGCTCGACGGCTGTCGTGCGACGACGCACTGGCGCTATGTCGAGACGCTGCGGTCACGCTACCCGAAGATCCGGGTCGAGCCGGACGTCCTCTTCATCGACGAAGGTTCAATCCTGACGTCTGCAGGCAGCGCTGCGGGGATCGATCTGTGCCTGCACATTGTCCGCCGCGACTTCGGAGCGGAGATCGCGAATCAGGTGGCACGCCGGCTCGTCGTGCCGGCGCTTCGTGACGGTGGGCAGGCGCAGTTCGCGGTCCGACCCATTCCGGCTGACGAATCGCAGGGGCTGGCGCGCATCCTCGAGTGGGCCCACGCGCATCTCGATCGAGCACTGACGGTCGACGATCTCGCGGATCAGGCACACATGTCGGCGCGAACGTTCGCTCGTCGATTCAAGCAGGAGACCGGAACCACTCCCCATCGCTGGCTGACGCACCAGCGGATTCTGAGCGCTCAGCAGCTGCTCGAGAAGAGCGACCGGCCGATCGAGTGGATCGCGGAGTCGGTCGGGCTGCAGACCGCCGCGACGCTGCGCAAACACTTTCGGCGGATTCTCAAGACGACACCGACGGCCTATCGGCGGGCGTTCTTCGTTACCGCACGGCGGGGCCGGGCGGCCGCGGCATCGCCGCCCGGATCCTCGCAACGCAAGAAAACAGGAGAGAGCGTTTGAGCTGGTCTGCCAACGGCACCGGTCGTCGGGCGATTGTTCGCGGACGCGGACACCGGCACGGTCGTGGGCTTTGCGGGTACGATCTTGCGCACGACCGACGGCGGCCAGACCTGGGTGCCGCAGGAGAGCGGCACGGTCCACGACCTGTTCGACGTTTTCTTCACCGACACGTCCACCGGCACCGTGGTGGGAGAATCCGGCACGGTCCTGCGCACGGTCACGGGCGGAGTGAAGTAGCGCCGATTCAGCGGCGGAGATCGGATTCTCGAGGCTTTCGGTCGGCAGGCGTGAAGCGCTTGCGCTAGACTGCCGCAGTGCTCCTGACTTCAGGCAGTCGGCTTGGCCCCTATCAGATTCTCTGCACGCTCGGTTCCGGAGGAATGGGCGAGGTCTACCGCGCCCACGACCCACGTCTCGGGCGTGACGTTGCGATCAAGGTGCTGCCCGAATCCCTGTCGGGCGACGCCAGGAATCTCGCGCGTCTCGAGCGCGAAGCAAAGATGGTCGCAGCGCTCAACCACCCGAACATCGTCGTCCTCTATTCCGTCGAGGAAGCGGGCGGCATCCGGTTCCTCACGATGGAGCTGGTCGACGGTCACGGCCTCGACCAGCTCGTAACTCCGGGCGGACTGCAGCTTGCGCGCCTGCTCGAGCTCGCGATTCCGCTCGCCGACGCACTGGCGGCCGCACACGAGCGCCGGGTCGTCCATCGCGATCTCAAGCCGGCCAACGTCATGGTGACGCGCGAGGGGCGGGTGAAAGTGCTCGACTTCGGGATCGCGAAGTCGTCGGCGGATGAGACCTCGGATCCCTCCCAGTTCTCGACTGCGACCCGCTCGTCTCTGGATCCCGGAGGCAGCCCGGGAACGCTTCCTTATATGTCACCGGAGCAGATCCGCGGCGAGCCCGTCGACGCGCGCACGGATCTGTTCTCGTTCGGAATCCTGATGTACGAGCTCGCGACCGGTCGCCGCCCGTTCGGCGCGAAGTCGTCGGCCGACCTGGCCTCGTCGATCCTTCGCGATCCGCCGACTCCACTTCCTGGACTCCGCGGCGATCTCCCGGCGGACCTGGTCCGGATCATCGAGCGCTGCCTCGAGAAGGTTCCGGACCGCCGGATCCAGACCGCGAAGGACATCCGAAACGAGCTCGAGCTCCTCCGATCTGCAACGGGCCCCGCTCGCCCGGCGAACGGGACACCCTCGATCGCCGTCCTTCCGTTCACGAACCTCGGGCATGCCGAGGAGGACGTGCACTTCGCCGACGGGATCACGGAGGACGTGATCGCGCAGCTGTGCAAGGTGCGCACGCTCCGCGTCATTTCCCGAGCCTCCGTGATGCCATTCCGGAATCGAGAGGTCCCCCTCAGGGAGATTGCTTCCCGGCTCCAGGTCGCGAGCGTGCTCGACGGAAGCGTGCGACGCGTCGGGGATCGCGTGCGGATCGTCGCGCAACTCATCGAGGTTCCTTCCGGCCGGAGCCTGTGGGCCGAGACGTACGATCGGCAGCTCACGGACATTTTCGCGATTCAGACCGACGTAGCACTGCAGCTCGTGACCGCGCTCGAGGCGGAGCTCTCCCCCGGCGAATGCGAGCGCATCGGCAAGAAACCGACGCAGGATCTCCAGGCCTACGACCTCTATCTCCAGGGCCGCTTCAATCTCGTGCGCTACACCACCGAGAACATGACCCACAGCATCGAGCTCTTCGACCAGGCCATCGCCCGCGATCCCAAGTTCGCTCTCGCTTATGTCGGGCGAGCGATCGCCTACACCGAGCTTGTCGAAATCAGCGAATGGAAACGTGACGAGGCGGGGAACCGCGCGCTCTCGAGCGCGGCGCAGGCCGTCGAGTTGGATCCCGAGCTAGGCGATGCCCATTGCGCGCTCGCATTCGCCCGGCTGTTCTTCGAGTTCGACTGGCTGAGAGCCGAAGCGGGGTTCAAACGGGCTCTCGAGCTGAGTCCCGGCAGTGCGGACCCGTACGACTACTACGGACGCCTGTGCTCGAGCGTCGGTCGTTTCGACGAAGCCATCGCCTTCCACGATCGCGCGCACGAGCTCGACCCGCTCGCCCACATGGTGGACGCCATCACGTCGAGGATTCGCGCCGGCCGAAACGAAGAGGCCGTCGAGGCGGCCGTTCGCGCGGTCAGGAACGAATCGGCGAATCCGCGCCTCCGCGCAACGTATGGGTGGGCCCTCTTCCGTCTGGGACGAACCCAGGAAGGGATCGCCGAGCTCGAGCGCGCGGTGTCGATAAGCCTCTCGAGCACTCTCTGGATGGCGCAGCTCGGCCAGGCGTACGGCCTCGTGGGAAGAACCGCGGAAGCCCGCGACATCCTTCGCCGGCTCGAGGATCCTTCGCGGGAGACCCCGACCCCGCCTTACCATCTCGCCTACGTCCTGATCGGCCTCGGGGACACGGAGCGCGCACTCGATTGCCTCGAGCTCGCGTTCGCAGAGGGAAAGGGACCGCTCTACGGCATCCAGGGATCGTTTCTCCTCTCGCCCCTGCGCGACCATCCGCGGTTCACGGCTCTCCTCGAGAGAATCCACCTCGTCTGAGGCCCTCGGCCCCGGAGCCCGATTGATTCCCGTTGTCCTCCCCGCGTTCCGGGACTAGCGTCATCCGCGGATTCCCTCCCCGCACGCTCCCCCCAGGCATGCCAGGACCCCGACCCCTCGAAGGAGGTTCTGCGATGTCTCGTGTCTTCCTCCCAGCGCTCCTGTTGATCGCTTCCGCCGGGATCGCGCACGCCCAGGCCCACATCGATTTCGCTCCCGCCGTGACGTACACCGTCGGCGGCAATCCGGAAGGTGCAGCACTCCTCGATTTCAATGACGACGGCTTCCTCGATCTCGCGGTCACGAGCGATCAGCCGAACAAGATCGAGTTCTTCGCCAACCAGGGGAACGGCACGTTCGCCGCGCCGTTCGCGCTGCTCACGGGTAATGAAACCGGACCCGAGGGCCTCGCCCCCGCCGATTTCAACTCCGACGGTCACGTCGACCTTGCGGTCGCACTGTTCGGAACCGATCAGGTGCAGCTCGTGTTCGGGGACGGCAGCGGTCACTTCTCGCTCGGTGGAACGATCGCAGTCGGAGACGAGCCGAGCATGATCGTCGCGGCCGATTTCGACGCGGACGGCTGGATCGACGTCGCGGTCAACAATCGCGTCTCGGGCGACATGTCGGTGCTGCTCAACGACGGCGCGGGACAGCTCGAGGCCGCGGTCTCCCATCCGGTCGGCGTCGAAACCCGCAGCATCGACGCCGGCGACTTCACCGGGGACGGTCTCCCCGACCTCGCCGTCAGCGCACGCGACAGTCGCATCGTTCGCCTGTTCGAGAACCTGGGCGGGACGTTCCAGATGTTTCGCGACCTGTCGCTCGGGTCCCTCCTCGAGCCCGAGGGAGTTACGTTCGCGGACTTCGACGGCGACGGCGCCCTCGACCTCGTCACTGCGACTTCGGGGATGGACAATCAACAGCATCCGAGCGTGTTCCTGCAGAACAACGGAGGCCGCGTGGGGATCTGGGTCGGGCCGGTGAACGGCCAGACGCTTCCCGGGATCGAGCCTATGGGAATCGCGGCGGCGGACTTCGATCTCGACGGCCACGTCGACGTCGCGACCTCGAACTCGGGCTCGGACAACGTCTCGGTGAACAAGAACGGCGGGATCGGCATCTTCTTCGTGCCGGTCGTCTATCCGGTGGGCCAGAGCCCGGAAACGGAAGTGCTTCTCGCCGGGGATCTCGATCGAAACGGGGCGGCCGACCTGATCACGCTCAATCAGGAGAGCGAGGACGTCTCGGTCCTCATGAATCGCAACAGCGCCACCGTCGACGCGCCCTCTTCGCCCGCGATCGGGGGGCTCGTGTTCCATCGCGTGGTCCCGAATCCGGTCGTCGATCAGGCGTATTTGACCTACGACCTTGCGCGCTCCGCGGCTGTGACGCTTTCGATCTACGATGCGGCGGGCCGCCACGTGCGGACGCTCGAGCACGCGACGCTTCCCGCGGGCGAGCATCGGCTCGTCTGGAACGGCGTTCGCTCGGACGGCACGCGCAGCGCCCCCGGCGTCTACATTGCGGTGTTGTCGGCGGCCGGCGAAGTTCGCGCGCAGCGGCTCGTGCTCACGAGGTGACTCGACCGGCTCACGCCGCCGGCTCGCCGCCCGTTCTCCGGAATGCAAACAGCGGCCACCAGTGAAACACGACCATGAGCGCCGGAAACGCGGCAAGCAGGATTCGAAGCCACGCGAGCGATGCGGGCATCGGCAGCGGGTGGATCCACGTGTACGTGCCGTGTACGAGCCAGAAGAGTCCGACCACGAACACGAAACGCCGGGCAAACACACCCGCGCCGGGGCCCATCCTCGCGACGGACAGAACGAGCGCGCCGGTCAGGAGAACGAGCAGGCTCCACGAGAAATTGAGCGTGTACAGGGCCCACACGATGCTTGTGGGCACGCCGTCGAGGTACGGGCCCCACCCCATGTGGAACGGCAGGAAGAAGTGATAGAGGGCCATGCCGCAGTCGTTGATCCCCGCGACGGCCAGGGACACCGTCCATAGCTTCGACCAGGGCTTCGAAGGGGTCATGGACTCGCTACGCGCGGGAGACGTGCCGGGTTGCCCCGCCAGGTTGCCGGGGGGTTTCGGGGTCGGGTCCCCTCCTCGTGAGCCAGGGCGACGATCGGCGGGAGGCTCGCCGCACGCCGCGCCGGATAGGTCCCGAAGACGAGCCCGACCACCGAGGACGACACGGTCGCGATCAGGATGGACGCGGGCGAGAGTGCGGCGTAGACGGGCGCTCCGAAGAACTCGCGGAAGACCGCGGTGACGCCGAGCGCGATCGTGAATCCGAGCACGAATCCTCCCGCCACTCCGACGAGCGCGATCGCGACCGACTCGGCCAGGAACTGCGCATGGATGTCTGCTTTCCGCGCGCCGACGCTCTTCCGGATCCCGATCTCGCGCGTTCGCTCGGCGACGGCGGCGAGCAGGACGTTCATGATGCCAATCCCTCCCACGAGCAACGAAATGCCGACGAGCGAACCCACGAAGAGCTTCATCAGTAGGAACGCCTGCTCGACCTGCTTGAGCTCCTCGAGCGCGACCGTCACGCGGACGCGCTCCTCCCACCGTGGAGAGCGGCGGTTGAGCCACTCCGCCACGGCCTCGCGCAGCTCCCCCACGTCCTCGACGCTGCCCGCACGCAGTTGGATGGAAGGCGCGAAGCGTCCGCGCGCCGGCGGCGGAAGCAATGCGCCCGCGGAGCGAATCGGCGCGTAGACGGTGAAGGATGGATTGCTCCGATCCTCGAACCCGGTCGGCACCTGAACGCCGATGACGCGGCGCGAGCGTCCGTTCACGTGGATCTGCCGGCCGACGAGCGAAAGCGGATCCCGGCCCGGCGAGAGCTCAAGCGCGAGCGCGTAGTTCACGACCACGACCGGCGCATTGTGCAGCACCTCGCCTTCGCTGAAGAATCGCCCGGCCGCGAGATCGAGCGACTGGAAATCAATGAGCCCCGCCGTTCCGAGGAGGACGGTTGCGCTGCAGCGCATTCCGCGCAGATGCACCTTCGCGCGTCCGCCGAGCGTGAGCATCGCCGCTTCGACTGCGGGAAGCTGAGCCTCGAGGGCGCGCGCGTCGCTCGTCGAGAAGATCGGATAGTCGTGGACCAACACCCACTCACCGGCTTCGTACGTGCTCGTCCTCGGGCTGATCGTCACGACGAGCACCGAAGTGTTGCGCAGGACCTGCTCGCGCGCGAACGACACCATGCCGTCGCTCACCGCCATGGTCGCGATGAGCGCGGCCGAGCCGATCAGGATGCCGAGCACGGAAAGCGCCGTGCGCAGCGGATGGATCCGCAGTGCATCGGCGCCGATGAGAACGTTCTCCATCCAGACCCGGGGCTCGAACCGGCGGTTGCTCACCCCGGCATGTACGAACCGGAGCGTGAAGTATCACGACCTTCCGGCTGTCCGCTGAGCCCGGTTCCGACCCAGGCCCTGGCAATTGCAAAGCCCGAGGGCGAGGGGGACGCTCGCAGCGGCTCGTACAATTTGTACGCGATCGTACGCTCGTACGCCCTTGTACAAATGGTACAGACTCCTGTGAGACACCTTTCGTCCTCGGGCTTTACAAATGGTTACCCGCCCGTCGATCCTCCACTGTGGAAAGGAGGCAATGCGCATGGCCACGAAACTCGACAAGGCGCTCAAGCGCGAGCTCGAAATTCAGGGCAGGCCGTTCACACTCACGCTCTCTCCTGAGGGACTCAAGCTCGTCGAGAAGGGCAAGCGAAAGGGACTCGAGCTCTCCTGGAAGGACCTAATCAGCGGCGACGCGGCGCTCGCGTCCGCCTTGCAAGCGTCGCTCGAGCAAACTCCCGGGACCTAGCGCCGGGGCCCGCGTTTCCGTTGAACCTCGACTCCGCGCGCGGGGAGGACTACGCTCGCCGCCGCGCCGGGGCAGCGCTCATCCTGGTGCGCGGCGAGCCCTTCCTGACCGTGATCGACCAGGAACAGCTCGACGCGCTCGCGTTCTTCTTCCTCCGCCTGCACGGCCGGGGACTCGACGTGGCTTCGATCTTTTGGGGATTGTGGCTCTTCCCGTTCGGCATCCTCGTGATTCGATCGGGGTTCATCCCCAAGTTCCTGGGCTACCTGCTGTTCATTGCGGGTTTCGCCTACCTGGCGAGCGCATTCGCCACTCTCGTCGTGCCCGAGCTGCTGCCCGTGGTCTCCCGGTTCGCACTCCCGTTCGAGGTCGCGGAAGTGCCGATCATCCTCTGGCTCCTGATCTTCGGGGCGAGAACGCAGCCTGCGGCCACGGAAGCCTGAGCAATCGGCTATTCTCGCTCCATGCACGCCATCGCCGTTGCCGAGAAACCCCGCGCCCCGACGTCGATGATCAGTTGGCGACGATTGCGCGCCACGCTCCTCCTCGCAGCTGGCTGGGCTCTGCTCGTGAGCCACGGATGGCTTTCCGGGTTCGGCTCCCTGCTCACCCGCACCGTGATCCTCAGCCTCTTCGCGATGTTCGTCTTCAGTCTGTTCGAGCGATGGCCGAAGCGGCTCCCCAGGTGGATCGCGCGCTGGGTGCTCCAGGTCGTCGCCGTGGCCGCCGTGATCCCGCCCACCACGGCGATCATCTGGGCGGTCACGACCCCGCCCGGCGCACCCCCCTTCTACGAGGTCAAGGAGCGCATGGAGGGATTCGGGCTGCTCTGCATGACGGGGCTTCTGTTCGCGCCGTGGGTCGCCCTCGGGTCGCTCGTGCGACAGAAGGAGGCTCTCGCGCGTCACCAGGCACTGGCCTTCGATCTCGAGCGAAGCGAGCTCGAGCGCCAAGCTCTCGATGCGCGCATGCGCCTCCTTCAGGCGCAGGTGGCACCCCACTTTCTGTTCAATACGCTGGCGAACGTGCAGGCGCTGGTCGACTCCGGATCGCCACAGGCCTCGGACGTGCTGCGGAGCCTCATCGCCTACCTGCGCGCGGCTGTGCCACGCATCAACGAGCCGGCCACGACCCTCGACCAGGAGCTCGACCTCGTCCGCGCGTACCTCGACCTGATGCACATGCGCATCCCCGATCGTCTCCAGTTCGCTCTCCACGTCGACGAGTCGACCCTCAGGCTGCGCTGTCCGCCCATGACGCTCCTTACGCTGGTCGAAAACGCGGTTCGCCACGGGATCGACCCGAGCGAGGAAGGCGGGCGAATCGACATCTACGCGCAGCGGCACGGCGACCGGTTCGTGCTGCTCGTCAGCGACACGGGCGCGGGTCTCCGCTCGATGAGCGATGGTCTGGGCACGGGACTTTCGACGCTGCGCGAGCGCCTCGAGCTCACGTTCGGCCGGGACGTCGAGTTGCGCGTGACGGCCCAGCAGCCGCGCGGCGTCGTCGCCGAAGTGGACCTGCCGGCCCGCCCCGTCGAGTCCTGATGACACAGCGCCCGACCGCACTGATCGCCGACGACGAACCGCTCCTGCGGGACTCGCTGGCTCGCCAGCTCGCGCAGGCCTGGCCGGAGCTCGAGGTGGTCGCGCAGGCCCGGAACGGACGCGAAGCCGTGCGACTGTTCGAGGCCCGGCGGCCGGACATCTGCTTTCTCGATGTTCACATGCCGGGGATGTCGGGCGTCGAGGCGGCGCACCACATCGGCCGACACGCGCATCTCGTGTTCGTCACCGCCTACGATCAGTACGCCGTTCAGGCCTTCGCCGCCGGCGTGCTGGACTATCTCGTGAAACCGGTCGAACTTCCCCGGCTCGCCGAAACGGTCGCGCGGCTCAAGGAGAGACTCGACACGGCCCAGCCCGCCACCAACACGGAGGCGCTGCTCCAACAGCTCGCCTCCCAGCTCGCGGAGATGAAGCGCGGCGCTGAGTCGGCGCGGGCGCCGCTGCGCTGGATTCGGGCGCACGTCGGACAGATGCTGCGATTGATCCCGGTGGACGACATCGACTACCTCCGCTCCGACACGAAGTACACGCTGATCGCCTGGCGGGGTGAAGGCGGACAACCCGGAGAGGCGCTCGTGCGCGCGCCGCTCAAGGACCTCGCGGCCCAGCTCGATCCCGCGCAGTTCGTGCAGGTCCACCGCTCCGTCGTGGTCAACCTGCAGGCCATCAGTCACGTCACCCGTGGGGAGAACGAAACGGCGGACATCCATCTCAAGGGCCGCCAGGAAGTGCTGCCCGTGAGCCGGAGCTACCTCCACCTGTTCCGCGAAATGTAGTTTCGCCCCGACCCTCCCGCCGTTCGTCCGCCTCGGCCGTGGTCCGTCCATTCGGGCCGGTCTTTCGTCGCAGCCGGCTTGGCCGCGACCTCGGGGCGCCCCACGCTTGCGGCCATGGAAATCCGCGCCCTGATACCCACGGCTCGCCAGTCGCAACGGGGTGCGCTCCCGGCTCTCGATGTGCCCATTCCGGGCACGACGGTCGTGTCCGAGCTGGTCGAGATGTTTTCGCGCCTCGGCGCGCGTCAGGCGTTCGGCGTCTCCGGCGGCGCCATCGCGGCAATGTGGGATGCCCTCTCGTCCGGACCGCTCGCCGTCCATCACTTCCGCCACGAGACCGGGGCCGCATTCGCCGCACTGGAGGCCTCGTTCGCGAGTGAGCGACCGACCATCCTGTTCACGACCACCGGCCCCGGGCTCACGAATGCAATCACGGGCATCGTGGCTGCACGCGACGAGCGAGCGCGTCTCATCGTCGTGTCGGCGTACACGTCCGCCTCCACGCGGGGCCGTTTCGCGATCCAGGAGACTACGCGCGACACATTGCCTCGCTCTCTGTACGAACAAGGCCGGCCGTTTCACTACGCCACGGTCCTCGACGACCCCGCGCAGCTCCCGGCGATCGAGAACGAGCTCGCGTCGGGTCTTGCCACGCGCACGGGCTTCGTCGCGCATCTGGCGCTCGAGACCGCGGCCCAGCGCGCGCGAGTGAAGCACGCGCCCGCACACGCGCCCGCACGCGGGAACGGAGCAGGGGCCGCGGCGCCGTCGCCCGGCGAGGTCGCGACGCTCGTCGAGGCCCTCCGGGACGGGCCGTTTGCGATCTGGGTGGGATTCGGCGCACGCGATGCCGCTCCCGAGATAGCGACGCTGGCGCACCGGATGCGCGTTCCGGTCATGTGCTCTCCGCGCGGGAAGGGAATCTTCGCGGAGGACGATCCTCTGTTCGTCGGGGTGACCGGTCTTGCAGGACATGTGTCCGTGATCCAGTGCCTCGAGGAGTGGAAGCCGAGACGTATCCTCGTTCTCGGCTCGCGGCTCAGCGAATCGACCTCGTTCTGGGACCGCCGGTTCGTCGCTCCCCAGGGATTCATTCACGTGGACCTGGATCCCGACGTGCCGGGCGCGGCGTTCGGCCCCGAAGGAACGCTTGCCGTCGTGGCCGATGTCGGCGAGACGCTTCGCGCCGTTCTCGCCGACCTCACGCCTTCGATCGGCGGAGCGATGCCCGCCCTTCCCCGCCCTCGAATCGACCGCGTCCGCAGGCGCAAGAACGGCCCGGTCCGTCCCGAGGCGCTCATGGATGCAATTCAGGAATGCGTCGTCGAGCGGAGCAACGCCACGATCCTCGCCGAGTCCGGAAACTCATTCCTGTGGACGACCCACCGGCTTCGGTTCTCTGAGCCCCATCGCTATCGGTCGAGCACGAGCGTCGGGGCCATGGGCCATGCCGCGGCCGGTGTGGTGGGCACGGCCCTCGCGAGCGGACGCAAGGCCGTCGCCGTCGTCGGGGACGGTGCACTCCTCATGACGAATGAGATCAACACGGCGGTGAAGTTCGAAGCGCGGGCGGTCTGGGTCGTTCTCAACGACGGACGCTACGGCATGTGCGCTCAGGGCATGGCGACCCTCGGGCTCTCGGCCGACGCGGAAATCCCGCCGGTCGATTTCGCCTCGTTCGCGCGTGCACAGGGGGCGCGTGCGACGCGAGTCGATCACGAGGCGCAGCTCGACCGGGCCCTCGCGCGGGCCATGGCGGCCGACGGGCCCTTCCTCATCGACGTTCGCATCGACCGGCGCAGCCAGGCGCCGGCGTCCCAGCGGAATGCGGCGCTCGCAGAACTCTCGATGCGTCACGAGCGGGTCTTCCCCGTCTCCTGACAGGCCGGAGGTCCTGAGTCATGGAAAGCAATACGTTCGCCACCACGATCTACGCCCGCACGCCGGCGGACCGCGCGTTCGCCTACCTGCGCCGGCTCGAGAACCTCGACGAATGGACCCTCGGAAGCCGTATGCGGACGCGGATCGACGACGACACGTTCATGGGCACGGCGTCGGGCTACCAGTCGATGCTGTGCTACCACGTGCGCACGCTCGAGCATCCGCGCTTCGGCGCAATCGAGTGGCAGTGCGGCTACCGGTATCGCGACTACTTCAAGCAGTACCCCGTGTTCGTCTTTCCCTCGCGCTATGCCGATCCGCGAACCGACGAGGACGGAAGCTACGTGCACTGGGTGAGCGTGATCGATCCTGCACGCCGGACGGAGATGATCATGCAGGGAATCGCAGCCGTGCACGGCTACGAGGCGCGCGGGCTCAAGGCGGCCCTCGAGCGCGCCGAGGGGATCGCGGAGCCCTCCGTGGGAAGGTTCTCCCTGCTCGCGAACACGATGTGGGTCGACGCGCCGATCGATCGCACGCGCGAGATGCTCACCGACCGCAAGGAGCTACCCGGCTGGGCGCCGCTTTTTCGTGCCGTCGACGCTGCGGCGGGATCGTTTGAGGACGAGTACGGACGGCGCGTCGCGGTCACTCTCGAAGCGAGCGATCTCGGTGACTACGTGATCGTCGAGCATGACGTGACGTATGCCGACCGGGGCGAGGTCCAGCGTTGCCCGATCGTCCTCATTCCGTGCGCACGCGCGTTCGGTCCCGGGGCGCGCGGATCCCTGCTCCATCGGCTTGCCTTCGTTCTCCAGGACGGATCGCAATCCTACGGTCGCACGGCGGTCGGCGAGCTCACGGCCGAGAGCATGGCGATCAAGCGGCGGCTCGAGATGCGCGCGGGGAACCTCGCGAGCTTCGCGCGTGGAATGAGCTACCGGCCCGAGTTCTCGCTCGCCGGTGGCCGAGGCGAAAGCGAACTCGATCACGAAATCCTCGCGGACCCACCGGAAATCTTCTCGCCCGAGTTCGCGGCCGATCCTTATCCGATCTACCGGCGCATGCGCGAGGAGTACCCGCTCTACTTCCACGGACCGACGCAGGCGTGGATCCTGAGCCGGTACGACGACGTGCGCCTCGCCCTCAACCATCCGGCGTTCACGACCCGGAGCTACGCGGCGCAGACGGAGCCCCTGCTCGGGAAGACGCTCGTTCAGCTCGAAGGCCGCGAGCATTCGCAGCAGCGCGGGCTCCTCACGCCGTCGTTCAGCGAACGAAGCCTCCGTGAGCGCTTCTCGGTTCTGATTCGCGAGTCGGTCGACGAGCTGCTCGGCGCGGTCGCGGATCGGAGCGAGATGGACCTGGTCGGCGACCTGGTCGTTCATCTTCCGGTGCGGGTCATGGCCGGGCTGCTCGGCCTGCCGGCGCACGAGCGGGACCGGTTCCGCGCCTGGTACACGGCGTTGATTCGCGGCGCGCTCAATCTTGCGCGCGATCCGGCCGTGGCCGCGGCAGGCACGAAAGCGCGCGACGAGCTCGACGCGTATCTTCGGCCGCTCATTCCGGCCCGCCGCGCGAGCCCCGAGAGCGATCTCATCTCGACGCTCGCGACCACGACGGTCGAAGGCGAACAATTGACCGACGAGCAGATCATCCGCTTCGCGATGCTCATGGTGTTTGCCGGCGGCGAGACGACCGAGAAGGGACTCTCGACCACGCTGCGGAACCTGCTCGCGCATCCCGAAACCCTTGCTGCGGTGCGCGCGGACCGATCGCTCGTCCCGCGTGCGATCGCCGAGTCGTTCCGCTACACGGCCCCCACTCACATGGTGCCGCGCCAGACGTGCGAGGAGGTCGAAGTCTCGGGCGGGATCCTGCCAGCCGGCGCCGAGGTCCTGTGCTTCCTCGGCTCGGCCAACCGCGACGAGAGACGCTTCCCCGATCCCGATCGCTTCGACCTCGAGCGACCGGAGTCCGACCCACGACGCGCGTTCGCCGGCCAGGCGCCTCACCTCGCGTTCGGAGGCGGTCGGCACTTCTGCCTCGGTGCGGGGCTCTCGCGTTTCGAGATCGAGGTGGCGCTCGGTCGCATTTTCGATACGCTTCCGGACCTGCGCCTCGCCGACGACGCTCCTCCTCCCGACGTGGGGCTCTTCGTGCGCGGTCCCGCGACGTTGCCCGTCACGTATCGCACCTTCGCCACGCCTGCGACTCCCTCCTGAGGAGGGCCCGCCATGACCGTTCACACGTTCGACGACTCGCAGCGCACCGCGGCGCGGGTCGTGGGGCTCGGCGACCTGATCGCCATGGCCACGTCGATCTTCGCCGAGGCCTTCGTTCGCGGCACTCTCGTCGACTACGGCAATGCGCTGGCCCCGACTTCGGTGCCCGCCCCGCGATAAGGAGTCGCCGTCACTCCGGTGGGCTAGGATGGAGTCATGAACGGCCGGTTCGAAAAGCTGTCGGTTGGCGATGAGTCCGTGCGCCTGTACGTGAGCGGAAGCGCTGAGCCCGGAATGCCCGGAGTCGTCGTCTTCCATCCCTGGTGGGGATTGAACGACGATGTCGTCGCGTTCGCGGACCGGCTAGCGAGGGCCGGGTTCTCGGTCGTGGCCCCCGATCTCGTCCGCGGTCGGACCGCATCGACCGTCGAGGATGCCGAAGCGATCGCCACGACCGTCGACGAACCCCACGCCGATGCCGTCGCGCTGGCCGCCGTCGATCACCTCACACCGTCCGGCGGCTCGAGTGGTGCGAGCAGCGCGGCGAAGATCGGTGCTGTGGGATTCTCGATGGGCGTGCCGTGGGCCATCTGGTGCGCGGGGAAGCGCCCTGCTGTAGCGGCGTCGGTCGTCTACTACGGCACTCTTCAGGGTCCGGCTCTCGCGAGCGCGTCGATCCCGGTCCTCGGTCATTTTGCAGAGGTGGATCCCTTCGAGCCGGAAGAGAACGTGAGCGGATTCGCGAAGGCGCTGAAGGACGCCGGGCGGCGCGTGGTCTTGTATCGCTATCCGGGAACCGGCCACTGGTTCGCGGAACCCTCGCGCGACGCCTTCCGCCCCGAAGCCGCACATCTCGCGTTCGAGCGCACGGTGGATTTTCTAAGAGAGCACGTGGGCGCAGGCGTGCGCGCGCGGTAAGACCCCCGCCGGACCCGGCCGGGCGCCGCGGCGGTGCGCCGCGGCCGTCAATGAGCCGCCTTCTTCCGCCGCGCGCTCCCGTCTGGGCGCTTACCCAATCCTTCGGTCACATACTTGTAGACCTGCTGGACGAATGCGTCATTCAGCGGCTCGTGACGCACGAACATGCGATAGAACAGGGGTCCGAACAGGAGATCGACCGCGATGTGCTGCGGGATGTCCTCCCTAAGCTTCCCTGCCTCCTGCGCGCGACGAATCGCGCGACCGCTCGCATCCGTCCGCGGATAGAAAAGCCCCGTATGAAGGGCCGCGCGGACTTCGGGATCATCCTGCGCCTCGCCCAGGAGCGACACGAGAAGCTGCCCCGGGAGCTCGTGCGCGACTCTCGCGACCCCCCGCATCTCCGTGCGCAACGCCTGCATGGGATCCCGCCCGGTCGGAATCGGCACGGCTTCCGAGGCGATTCGCATGAGCAGGTCGACGACGAGCGTCGCCCGGTTCGGCCAACGCCGATAGATCGTCGTCTTCGCCACGCCTGAGCGCGTCGCGATCGCCTCGATCGTGGCGGCCGCATAGCCTCCCTTTTCGATCAGCTCGCGGGCCGCGTTCAGCACCGCCTGTTCGACGTGCTGGCTCCGGGGACGCCCGCGGGGGACGGATTCGCCTTGCGGCTTCGGATTACGGGACATAAAGCGACTTTACGCTACGTTTCGTAGTTTAGCAACACATCAAAAACGGCCTCAAATACGTCATCATACAAGATCACATCAACTTGACTTGAATCGCTACGCTACGATTCGTATCGTATCAACTGCCTGCTCGAATCTCCCCGGCTCGCAACCCGACGTCCAAGGAACGTCGACATGCATCGCCGCTCGACCCGCCGCCCGCCTGCACATGTTTCATCCTTAAGCGCGACGCACCGAGCGTGTGATCAAGGAGTCAGACCATGACCCGCATCGCTCTCTCCGTCGCGCAGTCGCTTCTGGCCGTTGCCGCAGTCGCCGCAACGGCGATTTCGCCGCGCATCGCGTCCGCCGAGTGGCCGCCGCTGGGCCGCGGGATCTCCATCGCCCCGGCGGCGCGATCGTCGCGTGGGAGGAGGTTTCCTTTATCGTCGCGCAGCGCGTCCGGGCGACCGGTGTGCTCGATCCGACGTTTCCTCCCAACAGCCGCTTCGTGCGCCTGACGCACGACTTCGAGCACACGCCCGACCTCGTGGGCACGGGCGGGGGCAACGCGATCGTCGCGTGGTCTAACCTGATTCCGAACGCGGATGCCGACATCTACGCGGCACTCGTCGTGACGGAAGGGACCGTCGGTGTGGATCCGCCCGGCGCGCCACAGGGCGTCACGTTCTCGAGCCCGGCTCCGAATCCGGCGCGGCAATCCGCAGCGCTTCGATTCGCGCTCCCGCGCGCCACCAGCATCCGTCTCGGCATTTACGACGCCGCCGGGCGGCGCGTGCGCGAGATCGAGTCGGGCCTTCAACCGGCCGGGGACCACGCAATCTCCTGGGACCTGCGTGACGAAGCCGGCCGCGCGGTCGTCCCCGGCCTCTACTTCGCCCGGCTCGATGCCGACGGTCGGACGTTCACGCAAAAGCTCGTGACGGTGAACTCGGGAACCCGATGAAACGCCCTTCAAGGAGCGCCTCGATGTCGCAGAAACGTCTCCCTTCCGTTTCGATCCCGACCGTTTTTGCGATCGTCGGGCTCTTCACTCTCGCCCTCCCGCGACCGTCCTCGGCCGCCTGGCCTCTGTTCGGCCAGGCCGTGACGAAGGGGCCGAAGGCTCAACAACATCCCGCGATTGCATCGGACGGCGTGGGCGGGGCGATCATCGTGTGGCAGGACCTCCGGCGTGCGCGCGGCAATGTGTTCGCGCAGCACGTGCTCGCGAGCGGCGCCATCGATGCGGCGTGGCCGGTCGACGGCCTGTCCGTGCTTCGGGACACGCTCGCCCTAGCGGGAACACCCGAAGGCCAGGCCTCGCCCCTCATCGTCTCGGACGGAGCAGGTGGCGCCATCGTCGCCTGGCACGACGCGCGAAACCTGATCTCCGAGCGCGACGTGTTCGCACAGCACCTGCTCGGCTCGGGCGCCGTCGATCCGTTCTGGCCCGTGAACGGCGTTGTGGTGTGCTCGGCGCCAGGCATTCAGGACGTGCAGCGCATCGTTTCGGACGACGCCGGCGGCGCAATCGTCGCCTGGTCGGATCGGCGCGCGGGCCCGACGACCTCCGCGGTGTTCGTGCAGCGGGCCCTCGCGTCGGGCGTCGTTCATCCGCTCTGGCCCGTCAACGGCATCGGCGTGAGTGCGACGCCGGCGCCCCAGGTCTTTCCCGCCCTCATCGGGGATGGGACCGGCGGCGCGATCGTCGCCTGGGGCGACGGGCGCGGCGGCACGACCTCGGGCTTCGATATCTTCGCGCAGCATGTTTCGAGCGCGGGAGCTCTCGATCCGCTCTGGCCGGTCACCGGACGTGCACTCTGCGCGGCCACCGGGGACCAGGCCCATCCTGTGCTCGTGTCCGATGGCGCACACGGGGGAGTCGCTGCCTGGAGCGATTCTCGCGTCGTCGGCACGAGCCATATCTTCGCGCAGCACGTCTTCGCGCGTGGGACGGTCGACGCCGCCTGGCCCGCAAACGGTCGCGCGGTCTCCGCGGCCGGATTTCTCGAATCGCGACCGCTCGTCGTCACGGACGGCGCCGGCGGAGCGATCGTCAACTGGCAGGCGTTCGACGTGCACTTGAACCAGTACGCGCAGCACGTCCTGGGGAACGGGCGGTGGTTGCCTGGCAGGACAGCAACGACATCGTCGCCCATCACGTCCTCAATTCGGGCGCGCTCGATCCCACGTACCCGGCAGCGGGCCGGCGCGTGTGCGACCTGCCGAGCCCGCAGGCCAGTCCCGAGATCGTGTCGACCGGCAACGCGGGCGCGATCGTGACCTGGGCGGATGGCCGAAGCGAAACTGACGTCGACATCTTCGCGATGCAGGTGCTCGAGGCGCCGGCCGTCGGCGTCCCCGCGTCCCACGAGGAATCCGGGGACATCGCGTTCGCGAATCCGGCGCGGAATCCATCGGTCACGGGCGTAACGCTTCGGTTCACGCTCCAGCGGCCGGCGTCGCTCGAGCTCTCGATCTACGACGCTCGCGGCCGACGCGTTCGACATCTCGCCTCCGGCTCGCAGACGGAGGGGGCGCACGCGATTCCATGGGATCTGCGCGACGACGAGGGCCATCTCGTGGCCGCTGGAGTCTACGTCGCGCGCCTCGAAGCCGATCAACGCTCCTTCACGCAGAAGCTCGTGACGCTGAAGTGATGAGGGTCGGTGGTGGACGGGCCCGAGGATCGTCCTCGGGCCCTGCAGCACTTCCGTATTTCTCAAGGAGAACGTTCATGCATCGGAGTTCGTTGTTCCTCGCGGCCGGCACCCTGCTCCTGCTCAGCTCGAATGCCCAGGGAGCGAAGCCCGGTCACTCGTTCACGTTCGATGACGTGCAGGTCGGTGCGATCACGATCTCAGGCCGCGGAATCTACGATCCGGCGACAGGCTTCGTGCAGGCAGGAGGGCGTTTCGTGGCCACGCAGGACATCACGCAGGGTCCGTTCGCAGGACTCCACGCGGGCGAGGGCATTCGCTGGCGCGCCACGGAGCTTTTGGCCAACGCCCCCTTCAAGTGCGTGGGCCCGGATCCGCTCAAGACCGCGCTGACCGACGACGACACGGTCGTCTTCAAGGCAACGTTCCATCAGCAGGGATCCAGTGCGCACGATGGCGCGACCGCTGCGGTGTTCGTTTCGCGGCTCGACCTGGATCCGGACCAACCCGGCATTCAGAACGTGTGGATCCAGCTCGTGGGATGCGGAGAAGCGAACGTGCAGTTCTAGCCGAGCCGTTACAGACTGCGAGCGCGAACCCCGTGCGCCGCTCGCAGTGACCCGGCCACCGGAACGCCGTCCTCATTGAAGAAGCGCGACTCCGAAAGCCAGCGCGCCTCCGGAAAATACGAGAACACCGCCGAGCCGCCACGGATCCGCTCAATGATCCGACGCGCGGAGGCCAAAGGAAGCGCCGGGCAGCCGAGACTCCGGCCGATCCGCCCCTCCCGCCGCGCGAAAGCCCCGCTCACGTAGTCCGCACCGTGGATCACGATGCCACGATCGAACGCGTGATCGTTGAATCCGGGCTCGAGCCCCTCGAGGCGCAGCGAGAGTCCGTGCTCCCCGACATACGGATCGAGCGTTCGGAAGAGCCCGAGGCTCGTCATGAAACTTCCCTCGACATTCGAGAATTGCGTCGCCCGGAGCTCGCCGCTGTTTCGGCCGTGCGCGACGAGATCCTTGAACAGAAGGCGCCCGGCGTCGAGATCGAACACGAAGAGCCGGGCCTCGTCCGAAGGCCGCGAGTAGTCGATGACGGTGAGCGTCAAAGGGTCGAGGACGAGTCCGTCGCGGACCGCGTTCGCCTGCGATTCGAGCGCGAGCTTGATCACGTCGGGGTCGAGCTCGGGGGCCGCGAGCTCGAGGACTTTCTCGAGGGAATCCGTCCGATCGATCCGAGGAAGTGCGGTCGGCCCGGGATCCATCGGCGCGCGGAGCCCGGTCGTCAATTCACCGGCACCCGAGGGCCGCATGAGCGTGCCCGCGCTCGCCACGACCAGGGCGACGAGGATGCAGAACAGGCGGCGGAAGGTTCTCTGGGGAACGGGCAGTCGCACGAGGTTTGGATACACCGCACCCCTGCCGGAGCTCCGTCCTAAACGGTCGAAGGCCGTGATTTTGCATCGTCCGGGCGAAAACGTTTCAGCACCGAACGCGGAGTTGCTAGCCTCGACCGAAATGCCGTCGCCGCGAACCACTTTCCCCACGCTTTTTCTTTCAGTCGCCATCGCAGCCGCCCTGGCAGGCAACTCCCGCGGGGCCGCCAGCGACCTCGGCCCCACGCTGTTCGGAGAGGGTGTGTTCACGACCGGTGCGTACGACTTCTTCGTCGCGCTGACCCCCGATCAGAAGACCGCGTACTTCTGCCGCGCCTCCGCCGACTTCGGCTACTGGACCATCCTCGAGACGACTCGAACCGGCGACGTATGGAGCGCTCCGAAGATGGCCTCGTTCTCCGGCCGCTGGAGCGATGCCGACCCGCACGTGTCCCCCGACGGATCGAAGCTCTTCTTCATCTCGAATCGACCCGACTCCGGAGACGTGGCCCAGGGGAGTTGCGATCTCTTCGTCGTCGAGCGCGCGGCACTGGGTTTGGGTTGGGGCACGCCGCGGAGGCTCGGTCCGGAAGTGTGCGCCCCGGGCACCGAGTGGTCTCCGTCCGTCGCCGCCAACGGCAACCTGTACTTTGGCGCGACGCGGGAAGGCGGAAAGGGCCGGGACGACATCTGGATGTCGTCCTATGCGAACGGACGCTACACAGCACCCGTCAATCTGGGCGACTCGATCAACACGGAGTCCGGAGAGCTCGAGCCGTGGATCTCCCCCGACGAGAGCTATCTCGTCTTCAGTGCCGGAGGTCGCGCAGACGGCAAGGGCGGGCTCGATCTCTACATCAGCTATCGTCGCAATGGAGTGTGGTCGGGCGCGCGCCCGCTCGGGCACGACATCAATTCACCGTGGTTCGACTTCAACCCGAGCGTCTCCCCGGATGGACGAACGTTCTTCTTCACGAGCGCGCGCAGCCGGTTTGTGGAACCACCCTCCAGGCCGATGAGCTACGACGAGCTCACGCGACGCCTGGGGAGCCCGGGGAACGGTCTCGGCGACATCTACTCGATCCCGATCGAGGCCCTCGAGATTCCTCGCTGAGTCCATGCAGCTCAAGCCCTTGACGCCCCCTGCCGATAGTTATAACATCCGTAATCACAGGAGGGCATGATGGTCCAGCTCAAGGTCAGAAAGGTCGGGAACTCGCTCGGAGTCACTCTGCCCGCCGAGGCCGTCAAGGCGCTCAAGGTCCGGGAGGGACACCAGCTCTTCCTCACCGAGGGGCCTGATGGCTCCTTTCGGATCACACCCTACGATCCCGAGTTCTCGAGCGCGATGAAGGCCGCCGAGTCCTTCATGAGTCGCTACCGGAACGCCCTTCGCGAACTGGCGCGGTGAACCCGCGCTGGGTTCCGAAGTCCGCTGTGCTCGCGATCCACGAGCTTCTGATCGCCGAGCACGGCGGCGCTTCCGGACTCCTGAGTCACGCCACCCTCGATTCCTCGCTCGCGAGCCCGCTCAATCTCCTCGCCTACGGAAGGCCGGATCTCTTCGACCTCGCCGCGAAGTACGCCGCTGCGATCACGCTCGATCATCCGTTCAAGGACGGAAACAAGCGGGTGGCGCTCACGGTGGCCGGTGTGTTCCTCGAGCTCAACGGGCAGAGGCTCGAAGCCCCCGAAGCGGACGCCGTGAGCGCCGTCCTGGCCCTCTCCACACGGGAGCTCGACGAAGCGGGATTCGCGAGCTGGCTGCGGCTCAACACGTCGAAGTTGGGCCGAGCCAAAGCCCCATCGGCCCGCAAGAAGACCTCGAGCAGGGCCCGCCAGAAGCGAAAATAACCGGGCACGAGGTGAGGTAGACTCGCGCGAGGCTTGGTGTCCCAATGCCACTTCTCGAGGACAACCCACGATGAACGAGTTTCGAAGCCGCGGCGTACGAAGCCTGGTCGAGCTGCACGAGCGGGAGCTCAAGGAGTTCATGACGGTCTGGAAGCGCTTCGTCGCTTCCGGCAAGCCCATGCCCGAAGCGCACGGCGATCCGGACTACGAAAGCCCGGAACGGCTCGCCGCTCACGTGCAGGGCGCGGCGCGGAGCTATCTGCTCTGGATCTGGGAAGTGCTCGAACAACCCATCGAAGGTCTGCCGCGCATCCGCGATGCCGCATTGATCGTGCCGCGGATCGACGCCTTCATGGACGAAACACTCGCCGGCTGGCGGCGGCATCTGGCCCCGCTCGGGGACGCACAGATCGCCCAGAAACAGTACCTGAGTCGCTGGAACGAGCCGCACACGCTCGAGCAAATGCTCGAGCACGCGGTCGTCCACCCGATGCGGCACCGAATCCAGCTCGAAAGGATCCTCGCGGGCTGACGCCTTCTCCAGCCCTGCTGACGGAGAGCCCATGCGCTTCGGTTCAATCGCAACGCTTGCCTGCCTGTCGCCCGCCCTCGTCCTTTCCTGTGCGCTCTCGTTCGCTGCGGACAGCCCGCTCTCGAAGCAGGAGCAGGCGGCGCGAGCGCTCGAGCGGGCGTGGCTCGACGCCTACGAGCAGCTCGACACCCTCGCCATGGATCGCATCGTGGCCGATGACTTCCTGATCACGTTCCCGGACGGCTCGCGGCAGACGAAGCCACAGATTCTCTCCGACCTTCGCGCAATGCGCGGACGCCCGGGTCCGTACACCACGCGGTTTCGCACCGAGGACGTGACCTCGCGCCCGTATGGAAGCACGGTCGTGCTCACAGGGGTTGTCGTCACCATCTCGAAGCGCGACGGCAAAACAGTTGAAGACCGCTCGCGTTACACCGACACCTATGTCGAGCGGAACGGCCGGTGGCAGGTGGTCGCATCGCATCTCTCGAACGCGCAGGTTCCCCGCGACACATCACCGACGAAACCCTGAATCCCTCCGGTCACCGCGCGGAGCTGGACGAGACGAGCGGGCCACCCCGCCACTCCGGCAGCGAAAGATCGCCGCACGCGACTTCGACCGCGGCCCGGGCGAGAAGCCGCGTCGAATCGAGCGTCGGCAACGGCGAGACCTCGGGAGTCACGAGGAGCGGAATTTCCGTGCAGGAGAGTGCGACGGCCTCGCATCCGTCGCGTTTCAAATCCTCGATGATGCGGACGTATTGTTCACGCGAGGCATCGCGGATGACGCCCTGGCACAGCTCGTCGAAGATCACCTGATCCACCAACGTGCGATCGTCCGCGGGCGGAGTCTTCATCTCGATCCCCGCTCGCGCGAACGCCTCGGGATAGACGTTGCCCGCCATCGTCCAGCGTGTGCCGAGCAATCCCACGCGACGGTGTCCATCGGCCTTCGCCCGTTGCGCCACGATCTCGGCAATGTGAAGCCCGGGCAGAGACAAGGGTGGTCCAGACGATTCGAGCGCAATGTGGGCGGTATTGTCGGAGCAGACGAAGAAGTCGCAGCCCGCGGCCGCCAGGCGATTCGCGGATCGCGCCAGGTGGGCTCGCACCTTTGACAGGTCCCGGTCGTAATCCTCGAGCACCGCGGCCATGGGAACGATGGAGAGCGTGATCTCCGGGTGACTGTGCGCGCCCAGGCGCCGGGCGCTTTCGCGCACGATCTCGAGGTAGCAGAGCGCCGAACCATCGGCGCTGTGAGCTAGGATTCCAACGTGACGCACTAGGGCACTCGTCCGATGACGCCGTGAAGCGGAAATCGTACGAGGCGTTCGTGCGTGGGATCCCCCCATGCTCGCTCGAGGTCGACGCGCACTCGCTCGACCGGATCCGTGCGGCGTTCGCGCATCCACGCCTGGCTCGCGGACCAGGTCCGCATGAAGTCGAACAGCTCTTCGAGGCGCATGTGAGCCTCGGCCTCGAGTTCGAGCCACGGCATCTGCTCGAAGGGAAATTCGAGATCACGGTAGGCCCGACGGTTCAGGTCGAACTGCGGGAGCCAGCACGCCGCCACAACATCATCGGCATAGCGATCGATGATCGGATCGATGCCGGGAGAAATGAGACAGCGGAAGTAGGACCACGCGGCGAGCACGGCCCCCGATCGCGCCACGCGCCGGGCTTCTGCGTAGAAGCGTGGCCGGTCGAACCAGTGGAGTGCGGCGGAGACAGTGACGAGATCCGCCGTTCGCGCTCGCAACCGGACCTGCTCGGCCGCTGCCACGATCCGATGAAGCCGCGGGCCGCCCATGCCGTGCGCGAGCTGTGCCTCACTGATGTCCGTGCCAACGACACAGTCGAATCGATGGACGAGGCTTCGCGCCGCCTGTCCGCTCCCCGATCCGCAGTCCCATACGAGGCTCCGCGCGGGAGCCAATGCGGCCAGATGATCGAACAGACGATCGGGGTAGGTCGGCCGGGTGCGGGCGTAATCCGACGCGCGGTCGCCGAACAGATCACGGGCCATGGTTCCGGGCACGTTACACCTTTGCGCCCGCCACCGCCGCCTGCCGCTCCGCCTCGGGCCGTAGCTTCTCGAACACCGGACGGCACCACCCGCGGTGACGCGCCGACCGTCCGCGAACGACGTCGAAGAACAGATCCCGAATCGCCGACGTGATGGGCCCCGGCGCACCGCTGCCGATGAGTCGGTGGTCCACGCGCGTGATGGGAGTGAGCTGGATCCCGGTGCCGCAGAAGAACGCCTCGTCGGCGAGATAGACCTCGGTCCGGTCGATCGAGCGTTCCACCACGGTGTGACCCAGCTCGGTCGCGAGCTCGATCATCGTGGATCGCGTAATACCCTCCAGCACATCATCGGTGATCGGCGGCGTGAGCACCTCGCCGCGCCGCACGATGAAGATGTTCTCGACCGACCCCTCGCAAACATGCCCGGCTTCATTGAGCATCAACGCTTCATCGAAGCCGGCGAGCACGGCGTCGGTCTTGGCCATCGCCGAGTTCACGTACGACCCCGCGAGCTTGCCGCGCGGCGGGATGGTGTTGTCCGACACCCGCTGCCACGAGGAGAAGCAGACGTGGGCGCCGTCACCCCGATCCAGAAACTGCGTGGGCAACGTGGCGATACCGACGCGCGGGGGGCTCAGGTCGTGCAACCGCACGCCGAGGCTCTCGTCGCCGTAGAAGGCAAGCGGGCGGATGTAGACGTCCTGCTCGTAGCCCTCGCGGCGCAACAGATCCACTGTGGCGCGGGTGAGTTCGTCGACGGAGTAGTCGAGGTCCATGCGCAGCAACCGCGCGGAATCGCGGAAGCGCCGGAAGTGATCCTCGGGGCGGAAGACGAACAGTTGCCGCTCCTCGTCGTTCCAGTACGCGCGCACGCCGGCGAAGAGGCCGGTCCCGTAGTGGAGCGCGTGCGTGAACAGTCCAAAGCGCGCCTCCGCGTAGGGAATGATCTCTCCGTCGAGAAACGCCCAGGTCGGGAGCCGAACCGTCCGGGTAGCCAATCCAGTGTCCACTTTAATCGTCATTTGGCGGCCTCCTCGAAAAAGGTGCTGGCTTTCGCACAATCATTGGGCCAGACTCGTGCCAGTTCAATAGCCAATCAGACCAAAGTGGACTGGGCCAATCATGATTCGATCTCGATTCCCCGAGCTGCTCGGCGACTGGAAAACCGGCGAGGGACCGCTCTATCAGCGGCTCGCGGACGGCATCCGCAACGCCATCGAGCGCGGAGAGCTCGGCTCGGGCACTCGACTTCCGGCCCAGCGTCAGCTCGCGCGCATGCTCGGGGTGAGCCGCACCACCGCGGTCATGGCGTACGACCAGCTCGTCCAGGACGACTGGCTCGAGAGCCGTGAAGGAAGCGGAACGACCGTCCGCCGCTCGCGCGTGCGCGCGCTCCCCGTTCGCGAAGGCGCGGCCGCGGTGATGGGATCGCGCAACGAAGTGTTCCGCGGACTGGTCGTCCACACCGGGGCCGACATCGAGTTCCACGGCGCGCACTTCGACGGCATCCCCGAGGTGTTCGAACGCGTGTGGCAAGAGTCACGCGCCGATCTGGCGAAGCTCTCGCAAGGGCATGGCTATGTCCCGTTCGGCCTGCCCTCGCTGCGCGAGTCGATCGCAGCCCACCTCGAACGCCAGGGGCTTCCGACGCGTCCCGACCAGGTGCTGGTCACGAACGGCGCTCAGCAGGCGATCTCGCTTGTGGCGAATCTCGTGATCGAGCCGGGCGACCGCGTCGTGCTCGAGGATCCCACGTATCTGGGCGCGATCGATGCGTTCACCGCGTTCGGCGCCCGACTCGAAGGCGTGACCTCGGGCTCGCAGGGTGTCCACGTCGAGTCGCTGCGCGAGACGGTCGCGAGCGTTTCGCCCCGCGCCGTCTACCTGGTTCCGACCGGGCACAACCCCACGGGATCGGTTCTCGACGACGCGGACAGGCAGGAGGTGGCGCGAATCGCCGAAGCCTCCTCTTCGTTGTGGATCGAGGATTTGACGCTCGCGGATCTCACGCTCGACGGCGACGCGCCCCCGCCGATCGCGGCGTACGGTCGCGACGCCACGTGGCTCACCGTCGGGTCCTTGAGCAAATTGTTCTGGGGTGGACTCCGCGTGGGCTGGATTCGCGGCCCGGAGCCCGTGATCGCCCGCCTCGCCCGTCTCAAGGTGGTGACCGATCTCAGCGGATCGCTCGTCTCGCAGGCGTTGGCCGTGCACGTCCTGGGGCACGCGCGCGAGTTGACCGCGACACGCCGGAAACAGGCGCGCGGACGGCTCGAACGCACGTCGCGCCTTCTCGCGAAACATCTTCCGAGCTGGAAGTTCGCGCCGCCGGCCGGAGGCCTTTCGTTGTGGCTGCGAATCCCGTTCGGTGACGTCGCCGAGCTCGCGACGCTCGCGCGGCGACGCGGAGTGGCGATCGTCCCCGGCACCTCGAACTCGCCGACGCGCCGATTCCAGGATCACTTGAGGATGCCGTTCGTCGGGGAACCGGATCGCGTCGCAGAAGGGATCGAGCGCCTGGCCGCAGCCTGGGCGGAGTATGCCGCGGAACGTCGAGACGATCGTCGGGCCGTGGGCGTCATCGTCTAGACTCGGTCGCATGGAACCCAACCTTCCGGGAGAGGTCGGGCGTGATCTCGGGCCACGACGGCCCGCTCTCGGTGCGCTGCCCTCGAATGGCACTGGGATCCGGGTCCCGCCGACGGGAGCTACGTCGTCGATTTCGCGTTTCTGCTCCGCGAACACGGGACGATCCGTGCCGTCCATGATCGGCACGCGCAGGGGCTGTTCGCAAAGGATCGCTGGCTCGCCCTGCTCGGCGCCGCGGGGTTCGAGGCCGAGCTGGTCCGCGGCCCGATCGACGAGCCGGGCGAACACCCCGGGGTCTTCGTCTGCCGCCGGTCGCCCGGGCCTGCCGTCAGTCGATCACCTTTCCGAAGTTGAACGTGACCCCTGCTCCGCCTCCGAAGCTCGAGATGTTGTCCTCGGGGTCCGCATACAGGTAGGCGATCTCGACCGGGATCGAGATCAGACGGCTCACTCGAATGTCCACGCCCGAGAAGAATCCGAAACCCACCCCGCTCTCGTCGGTGCTGGTCGTCGTGGAGCCGCTATCGATCGAGAATTCCTCCTGCGCGAAGTAGAAATTGGCCTGGGCGTAAGGCCGGATGTTTCCTTCCGCGGCTCGAATGCGCAGTCCGGGACCGAACCAGGACGTGGTGAAGTGGACGTCGTCTCCCAGGGCTTCCTGGCGGCTGAACGTGGACCGGGAATCGAACACGGCATCGAAGGTCCGGCTGATCGAGATCCGGTACGAGAGCCCTCCCATGGCACAATCCGTGAAGTCCAGCCCGAACGTCCGGTCCGGATCGAGGTCGTCACTCAGGAGCTTCGAGTACCCGAATCCGAGCCCGATGTGGTGCATTCGCGTCTCTGCAGCCGCCGAGCCGGTCGTCAACCCGATCAGGAGCGCCAGACCCACCACGACTCGAAACGCGAACCCTGAGCTGCTTCGAACCCTCGTCTTCACTTTCAGTTCCTCCTGGTGAAACCCACGCACACGCCGAGTCCCGTGAGTGTACTCCAGGTCCACGTCGGCGCACAGACGACGCTTGACGACCTGCTTGAATGGTGGTCATATGACCTCCTATGAAGGTCATAACGACTTCGAGTCCCTTTGGCAGCCGGACCCGAACCAGGGTTCTGATGCTCCTCGAGCTCCGAGGAGAGAGCTATCCGCGGGAGATCGCGCGGCTCCTGGGCGTCAGCCTCTCGGTGGTGCAGAAGGCGATCCGCTCGCTCGAACTCGACGGTCTCGTTGCGGGCCGATCGGTGGGCCGCACGCGGGTCTACTCCCTCAACCCGGCCTACTTCGCCGCATCGGAGGTGCGTGACCTCGTCCGACGCCTCGCGGAGGTCGACGCGGATCTGCGACGCGCAGTCGATGAGCTGAGGACACGCCCGCGACGAAGCGGAAAGCCACTGTGAGGATCAGGGGTTCGACCTCCCTTCCCGTGGTCGCCGTGGCCGTGGGGGACGCCCTCCGGCGCGCAGGAATCCGTGCGGTGCTCACGGGGGGCGCCTGCGCCAGCATTCACACGCGGGGAGGGTATTCCTCCGTCGACGCGGACTTCATCCTCGTGGGCGAAGTCTCGAGAAACCGCCTGGACGAAGCTCTTGCATCGCTCGGCTTCGTCCTCTCCGGAGACCGGTACGTCCACGCCGAGTCGGACTTCTACGTGGAGTTCCCGCGAGGACCGCTGGCCATCGGAGCCGATCACGCGGTCCGCCCCGTCGAGTACGTCTCGGGAACCCGAAGATGCCTCATGCTGTCGGCCACCGACAGTTGCCGAGATCGCCTGGCAGCGTTTTATCACTGGAACGATCGCCAGAGTCTCCAGGTCGCGATCCGCATCGCCCTCGCGAACCGGCTCGAGTGGCGAAGAATTCGGCAATGGAGTGAAGACGAGGGCTTCGCAGCACGGTACGAAGAGTTCCTGGCAGAACTACGTCGGGAGCGCCGTCACCGACCGCGTCCCTGAGCTGGCCGCCCTCGGTCCGCCATTCGTCGGCTCCCATCGCCGTTCGTCGCGGAGGGCCGTCGTTCGTCGTATCCGGCTTTCGGGCGATCCCTTCGTGGCCGATGCTCTCTCTACGTGCGGCACCGGTGCACGTTCGGGAGGAGTGCCATGAAACTCACCGTCCGTCTGAGCGCGTTCGTCCTCGTCGTTGCCCTGTCGCTTGCCTGGGCCTCCCGCCCCGGCCATGCCGGGGGGCCCCCCGCGCCGACCGCGAAGACCTGCTACTTCCTGCGGAACAATCTTCCCTGCCCCTGCCCGAGTGCCCAGAAAGCTCGAGCCGTCGCAAACGCCGCACGCGTCACCGCCAGGGCTCTCGGGAACGCGTTCGGGACGACGGCGGCGGCACTCAGCCGGGCCGAACGCAACCACGGCGCAGTCGATTCGCGCAACGCCAGCCAGCGTAACGCCGACCCGCGCAACGCGAGCGAGCCCGCGCAGCCGCAGTCTATCGCTGAGCGAAGTCCCGGCGACCGCTGAGAAGGGCATAGTCCGGCGATTCACGCGCACGAACCGACAACGCGTTGCGTGGTACGGGCACTGTCACGGTTGCCAACCTAGAGGCCGCGGCCCAGCACGCCGATGAGCACGCTCGCACCATCCAGCAGGGCGTGCGCAATCGCGAACGGGACCAACCGGCGAATTCGCAGATACAAGAGTGTCTGGAAGATCGCGTTTGGCACCGACGTCAACAGCCGAAAAGCCATGAACATCGCATCAAAGGTCAGCGGCATGAAAACATGCAGCAGCGACCAGGCGAACGCCACGAATACGATCGCCACGCTCGTACTCCGACAAAGAACCTGGAAGCGGGGTGCCAGATAGCCGTTATAGGTCATCTGCTCGGTCAGCCCCCAAATGAACGGCCACACGAACACGCCATAGAGAGCGGCAGGCAATGGCAGGGGCCCAGAGAGGTACGGCGGCGTGAGCGTCCCGTACAAGAGCCAACCGACCGCATAGATGCCACCAAAAATGAAGACGAGGCTCACAGGGATGAGCGCGAAGCCGAGCAGCACATCGCGGAAGAGACGCGTCCTCTCGAAGCCGACAAGATCGAGAAGGCGAATGCCCTCGCGGCGCGTGAGCCGCCAGAGCAGCGCCAAACATCCGGCGTCGATCAAGGTCCCATACACGGGCAGCCATGGCCCGGCGTCATGCCATGGAGTCGGCGACGCTCGCGCGGCGAAGACGGCTGCGACAACGGCTTGCGCTCCCACGGCAAGAGCTGCGCGCGCAAACAGCATCAGTGCGGGGCCACGCCACGTCAGCCTTCCTGCCTCCCGCCGGCGAAGGAGGGCCTCGTGGGAATCCGGGTCCATGAACGAAATCCTAGTTTCCTTTTGTCATTTCGAGGGCGCCGCGTGACGGGCAGGGCCAGGCGCGGACTCGGTCGCTCGCACTCCGATCCCGACGCCCGTAAAGCCCGCGGTGCGCACGGCGTCGAGCAGGCGCACGACCTGGCCATGTCCCACATCTTTCTCCGCCTCGATCAGCACCTGCCGGTCGGGCTGGTGCTCGC
>JBOHUC010000137.1:0-5603 GCA_050733935.1 Candidatus Eiseniibacteriota bacterium
GCGAGCACCAGCCCGACCGGCAGGTGCTGATCGAGGCGGAGAAAGATGTGGGACATGGCCAGGTCGTGCGCCTGCTCGACGCCGTGCGCACCGCGGGCTTTACGGGCGTCGGGATCGGAGTGCGAGCCACGGAGCCCCCGCCCGGCCGCGTCCGCTAGGAGAGTTTCGGCATCGTCGACGGGATCCGGCACAGCAACTTCTATCGACGGTAGAGTCCTTTCACCGCTCCCCACGTCGTCGTTCGCCCCGAGGTGGGCCCCGTGACCGCCTTGGAGCTGGACACCCGCGACGCGTGCGTGAATTCGATCGAGTATTCCGGCGAGTCGATCAACGTGACGAAGATCGGAAACGAAACCGACTCGTCACCGATGCGCAGGCGGACGTCGAAGCGCACGACTTCGGGCGAGTTCCCGATGCCCGACAGTTGGTACCCGGTGAACGACCCGGGCCAGACATTGCGGAACGTCCCGTCCGCACCATTGAGAGGCAGGAGCACGGCGCCGAGCGTTCCAACGCCGCCCACCGCTTCGTCGGGCAGAATGGGGCCGGCCACATGGGCGTTCACGAGGAATGCATGCATCGCCGGGTTGATCGGGACGCGCCGAGCGAGATCCCCCAGTCCGGGAGCGGCGCCGCATCGTGACCTGATCGGCGTAGACGAAGTCGAATCGTGCGGCGTGGGACTGGCCGGGGATGAGAACGCCGAGCGTCAGCAACGGGACAAAAAGCCTTGGACTCATGGGAATTCTCCTCACGCACGGTGCTTCTGGGGCATGAGGATATCCATGCGGATGCTGGAGACTGCGCCCTTCCCGTGGCGGGCGCCAAGTGCGCAACCGCCATGTGCTTCGGACGCGTCAGTGTTTCGGCGACTGCGCGGGCTCGCTTGCCTTGCGTTGGTCGGCGTTACGTTGATCGGCGTTACGCTGATCGGCTGCGCCGTGGTTGCGTTCGGCCCGGATGAGCGCCGCCGCCGTCGTCCCGATCGCGTTCCCGAGAGCTCGGGCGGTGACGCGGGCGGCGTTTGCGACGGCTCGAGTCTTCTGGGAACTCGGGCAGGGGCAGGGGAGATTGTTCCGCAGGAAGTAGCACGTCTTCGCGGTTGGTGCCGGGGCTGACCCCGCGTGACCGGGGCGCGGCGCGCCGGTAAGGGACAGCGCAACCACGAGGACGAAAGCGGTCGGACGGACGATGAGTTTCATGGCACTCCTCCCGAACTGTGCACTGGGGCTGCACGGGAAGAGCATCGTCCTCGAATGAGTCACACGGAAGTCGGATAGGATGAACGACGGTCCCCCGCGACGAGCCACGGTGGGGGGCGACGAATGGCGGACCGGAGTGCCGGCAAGCTGTAAGCCGGCGAGCGCTCGGCCGTGATTACCCGGGCGGCCGACGGCAGACGAAGACCCTGGGGTGTTCGCCCGGCTCGTCGAGCGGGCCGCGGATCAGCTCGGCCTCAAACCCCGCCGCCCCGAGCAGAGCGAGCCAGCGATCCTCCGCGAACAGCCCCTGCGCGTGCCGATCATGGACGGCGCGAATCGTCCCGTTTTCGCGCAGCAGGAACGCGAAGTCGACGATGTAGGACCCGTCCTCCGGATCCGGATCCCAGTGCCATTCGAGGCAGCGCAGCGAGAGCGGGCCGTCGTGGCCCGAGATCACGCCGGATTTCTCCCGGAAGGTCTCGCGCACGCAGTCGGGCGCGAAAAGCGCGGCGCCGCCCGGGCGCGTGTGAACTTGGGCGGTCCGGATCGCCGCGACCAGGTCCTCCTCGTCCGTCATGTAGGTCACCGCGTCGTGGAGGAACACGGCGTCGAACTCTCGGCCGAGCCTGAGCGTGCGCATGTCGCCCCGCACATGCTCGCACTCGGGGTTACGCGCGCGGCTCAGGGCGAGCATGTCCGCCGACAGGTCGGTGAGCGTGCAGCGGAAGCGCCTCTTCAGGAACGAAGCGTTGTTCCCGGCGCCGCAGCCCAGCTCGAGAAGCGTGACCGGCGGGGGGGTGGCGGCGCGCTCGAGGGCCGTGCCGTAGCACTCCGCCTCGTCGCGATGATCCTCGACGGGGTCGAGCAAGTGGTACCAGCGAACGAGGTCACGGTAGAGCACGGGGTCCATGCGCCGAGTCTGGCATAGATTGCGCGACGGCAGCCTGAGCATCGTCTGCATGCAGAGCGGATTGGACAGCTCGGCAACCCGCGTGCTTAGGCGTTCCAAGTGCGCCCGCACGTTGGGATGGATGTCCGAGCCGCAATGCGCAGTGATGCGCTTGGCTTGTGCGAGCTGGTCGGCCGTGATGTCGTCCTCAGTGTGCAAGGCGAGGCCGATCGCGACCAATTCGGCGAATGTGTCGTGCTTCGCCAGGACCGTCCAGACCATCTCGAATTGGCGCTCGTCCAGTTGTCGGCCCTTGATCTCCTCCCCAGCCAAGCCCCATTCGGCGGCCAACGCTGAGAGATCCTTTCACGACTCTCGGCCTGCCGAATTGACTTCGGCTGCCAGGCGGCTCAGGATAGACCGCGCTCAGACCCCGGTAGCCGTTGATCCCCGGAAGGAGATTCGGAAGTGCTCGAGTGGGCAGGAGTCGGGGCGACGCTGGACGCTACACTGACCATTGGCGCGTGGGTCCGCGAGGGCCCCGGTCCTCCCGGCGTTTCCGGACGCGCCCCGGGGCCGCGGCTCCTCGACCGGATCCGCGAGGAGATTCGCGTCCGTCACTACAGCCGGCGCACCGAGAAGGCCTACGTCGGCTGGGCGAGGCGCTACGTCCTGTTCCACGGAAAGCGTCACCCTCGGGAGATGGGCGAGACCGAGGTCCGCGCCTTCCTCTCCCATCTCGCGGTCCGGGGTCGGGTCAGCGCCTCGACGCAGAACCAGGCGCTGAGCGCGCTTCTCTTCCTGTACGCCGAGGTGCTGCACCAGGACATCGGCTGGCTTGACGGGCTCGTCCGGGCGAAACGCCCCGGCCGCGTCCCCGCCGTCCTGACGCGCGAGGAGGTGCGCGCGGTGCTGGGGCGGATCCGCGGGAGCGAGCACCTCATGGCCTCGCTCCTCTACGGCGCTGGGCTCCGGCTCCTCGAGTGTTGCCGCCTGCGGGTGAAGGACCTCGACCTCGAGCGCCGCGAGATCGTCGTGCACGACGGCAAGGGCGCTCGCGACCGGGTGACCGTGCTGCCGGCGCGCCTCGTGCCCGCCCTCGCAGGCCAGATCGAGCGCGTGCGCGCCCAGCATTCGCGCGACCTCGCCCAGGGGCTCGGCAGTGTGGAGCTGCCGCTGGCGCTGGAGCGCAAGTCCCCGCGGGCCGCCTTCGAGCTCGCCTGGCAGTGGGTATTTCCGGCCACCCGGTTCTACACGGACGCGGCAAGCGGCCGCCGCCGCCGGCACCATCTGCACGAGTCCGTGCTCCAGCGCGCCATGCGGGAGGCGGTGCGCGCGGCCGGCATCGCGAAGGCGGCCTCCTGCCACACTCTCCGCCACTCGTTCGCCACCCATCTGCTCGAGAACGGCTACGACATCCGGACGATCCAGGAGCTGCTCGGCCACCGCGACGTGAGCACGACCATGATCTACACCCACGTCCTGAACCGCGGCGGCCGCGGCGTGAGGAGCCCCCTGGACGGCGCATGAACCACGTCCCGGAGTCGTGTTATACCGCGCTTGCCGGTCAGCGTATCCGGATAGGACGCGAGACGGGCGAGGCCGAAGCCGTTTCGGTCAGGCGGGCCGTGTGGTTCGCGGGTGCGGATGAGCGGGCGCTGGGCTGCCGTGCAACCGGCGACCCTGAACCAGCTACTACGCGTTAGATGGACCAAGGGGTGGCAGCCCATGTCGACACTCGCGAGGGAGAATAAGGCCGAGTACCCACCGCTGTTCTGTTGGGTGACGGTGCAAGCCGTTCAGAATCCCATTCTGGGTTTCAGCTATATCGACCAACAGGCCGGCCCCTCAGTCAAAGGGACGCCGCTCCAAGGTGAGCCGACGCTTGAGGATGCGAAGCGCGCCGTTGAGTCGCCCGTGGTAACGGTCAGGATGGGCACGTTTCCTTCTTCGCCACTGACCGCGGACCAGATTAAGTCGCTGTGCCTTCCCTCCCCACCGCCCTGGTACTTGGAATTCTTCGATGATGGAACCCTCGCCTTGTTCACCGAGTCCGGTGCGAGAACTGGCCTGATCCGCTCTCCGAGCTTGCCATGGTATCTGAAGGTGAAGCGCACGGGCGTCCCGGCAATCCAAGTCGTTTCAATTGAAGGCGAGCGCCAGCCGGATGACACCAAGAGATCGACGCTCACTGCGGGAGTCCTCCGATTCCTTCGCAAGGCCCCACACGTGGGGGTTCCTCGCGAAAGGCTACTTCGTCAATCCAGCCCCATGCCCCGGGAGAGCCTCGACGAAGTCACTGCGCGGGGCCGCCTCATCGCCCAACTCGACAGGATAGCGGCATGGGGAACCGACGCCGTTAACGCGATCGGTCCCGATACTCGACTTCTCGGATACTACATCCCACATCGACAGCGTGACCGCTGGTGCGTTGCGTTCGGCCGCATGTCAGAGGACGGTGCTGCGTTCATGACCGCCTACGAGGCCCTCGGCAACGGTCCGTATGGGTGGCCGTTTGATGTTCATGTGCACGATCCGGTCCGTGAGGACCGTGGCTGGCTCAAAAGCGCCGGGCAAGCGATTGCAGTCAGCTTGAAGCAGCCAGTCTTTTCCTCCGCGGTAGACGCCTACAACTGCGTGGTGGTTCCGGAATTCGACGGCTCCAACAGCGTTTACTGGTACCCCGCCTCTCGAACACCTGGAATCACGTTGCTGGGTGCGGACTTCAGAGTGGCTGTCTCGAGAGCAGGCGAAGCCGCGGTCGAGCCCTACCACAAAACACTGCTCCGATCGGCCCCGGGGGGAGCCATTGTAGCCCACACCCATCTGCTTGTTCAGGCCCCCGTCCCCCTGGATGTCTCCTACGTCTTGATGAAACGACCGCCAAGCCCGAGCCTGATCATTTGTGAGTTCTGGTCGTACTTCGTTGCTCGTGATGGCACGCTCATTACACTGGATCTTGATCGGGAGGCTTCGATCGACGACAAGCTCATCGAGATGATCGAGACTGCCGTCACGAATGCGAAGCAAGACCACATGCACCCCATCTAACCACGGCATGCAGCGGACGGCGCTGCGCGCCGCCGCTGATACCGAGCGTTGGGCGGCCGCCGAGGTTGACGTGCCATACAAGAGAGGTTCATGACGCATGAGCGCAATGGTGAAGATGGTAATGGCCAAGTTCTACCGCCAAGCAGCGGGTAACCCGGAGCGCTTGCCTTGGCACCGAGACGCGCCGAGCAAGGTCTTGCTCACCGCAGTCGATGCGTGCAAGGCGCGCGGAAACGCGCTGGACGTCGGGTGTGGAGCGGGCGTGTTCTCGGTCTGGCTCGCTGACAAAGGAATGGACGTTACCGGGATCGATCTCTTCCCTGAGGCCATCGCTATGGCCGAGGCGCTCGCCGCAACGAAGGGCGTCGTGGTCAAGTTCGCAAGTGCGGATCTGTTCACATACGCGTCGGACACGCGCTTTGACCTTGTCTACGATTCAGGGTGTTTGCACTCCTTGGTGG
>JBOHUC010000138.1:0-3555 GCA_050733935.1 Candidatus Eiseniibacteriota bacterium
GAGCCTCACCTGCCTGTCGGTGACCATGTAAGTCCCTCCTCGTGAGGAACTTAGACGCCCACCACCCGGTGCTCCAGACGGGAGTTTTAATTGTCGTCGCGCGGGAGTTCTAATTGTCGCTGATCACTTGCGCTGTTGGCGCCAAGCAGCCCATTCGAGGAGCGTTTGGGCTGCTGCCTTCTGGAGCCCGTCCGCGCCAGTTTGATTTCGAATGAGCCATCTTTGATATCCAGCTTCGACATCGCTGCCGGCACGACGGTGCTCCATCACTTGACACCATTCACGAAAGGCCGCCTGGGTCAGATGGGAGTCCGGGTTCTGCTCGGCCTCGAGCTCTTCTACGAGCCCTTGATACAGCGAGTCGGCTAGAACGAGATCATCGGCCTCTAGCGCGCCCCGGACCAACTCGATCCTTCGATCGCCAAGCCGCGGCAACGGCGAATCGCCGGGTCTTCGCCCGAGGCTCGGATCTTGATCCATCGCCACGAGCACGGCGAGTGTCAACAACGTCCATCCGGTCCATGGTGCGTACCGGATTACGAGCAGATAGGCGACGTAGGCGATAAGCACCAGCAGAAGAAAGATCAGGATCCAAGTCCAGACGAGCATGGCCCCTCAAGCGGACCAGAACCGGGCTTCGAGATCCGGCCCGGGGACTTCGATCGCGAGCGGCTCGCCCTCCGGAGCGGTCTCGATCACGTGGCTGCCGGTCCTGAGCACGACGACCCAGCGGACGGCTCGCCCCTGGGTCACCCCGAGATAGGCAAACGGAATGGCCGCCTCGCAGACCGACTCCCAGGCGGCGCGCACTCCGAGCGCCGTGACGCCGGCGCCGGACGGATCGGCGGGGCCGCCATCCGTCGACCCGATCCGTGGCGAGGATCCGGGGGATTCGAATCGGTATCCGGAGCCACCGCGCTCGACGACGAGCCGCGGTCCCGCCGGCTCGAGGAACTCGACACTCAGGCTTGTCTTTCCGTCGACGGGCCACGCGGGATCGACCTGCACGCGCACGTACAGGTTCCGCTCATCAAACCCAAAGTCGAGCTCCCGAATGAGCCGACCGGCGTGCATCGCGCCTCCGGCCCCCGCCGGGCGCCAACGACCGGCTCCATTCCACTCGTAATAGCTCGAGTGACGGCCGTTGATGCTCGGCATGAGGACCGCGCGCGGTGCCGTTCGTTCCTCACGCACGCGCGTCGTTCCGAACGGCGCAAGAAGCTCGGCCGGCGTCTCGGTCCCTGCGAGCTCGTACACGCGCATGAGATGCTCTCGCAGCGTCCGGTCGAAGATCGCTTTGTCCTCGGTGAAATGGTCCTCACCCAGCCACCAGCACCAGTCGCTTCCTTCCGCAATCAAGAGATGACGCCAGGCCTGCCGCTGCGCTTCGTCGCGCGACAACGGCGCATCGGCGGGCGGAGTCCCGCGGAGATCTTCTCCCCAGACCGTCTCGTTGCCGTTCCAGAAGGCTTCCGGCGGCGGCCCCCCGCCGGCGTCCGGAAATGCGGACACGAGCGCACGCCGGGCTCTCGCGAGCGCGTTCCACGCGCGATTCTTCTCCGCGTGCCCGATCCAGATCCGGAAGTTCGCGCTGATCCACGAACCGCTGTGGAGCGCCGCGAGCTCGCCCGCGGACACGGGCGCAGTGGACGGAGCCACGGCCGACGCCGCTTCGTCGAGACGGTCCACGACCGCGCCAGGCGTTGTCGTTCCGATCCAGTCCGTGCTCTCGAGCGCGTCGTAGAGTCGTTCGAGGAATTCGTGGCCGTCGTTCGGATACGTCTCCCAGCAGTTCTCACCGTCGAGCGCGACGAGAAGATGCGCCGGTCCCGGCCCCCGCCACGCATTGCGCAACTTCGCAAGACGTGCGACGAAATCCGAGACGGCGTCGGTCGCGTTCCAGCGCGCGTACACGAAGCCGATCTTGTCCGAGAGTTCGTGATCGCGAAAGAAAAGCCACGGCCCCCCGCCGGAGCCGCCGCCCGGGCCGCCTGCGCGCAGACGCCAGGGCCGCGCGTGTGGCCAGTCACCCCCCTCCCCCGCCGCAAGCGACCGCTTGAGGACCTCTTCGTCGCTCGCCGTCCAGCGGTATCCCGATTCACCGGCCAGCGACACGACCTCGGGGCTCACGCTGCCTTCGCTCGGCCACAGGCCGCGCGGCACGAACCCGAGGGCTCGCTCCGCCGTGCGTCGCGCCGCGACGAGGTGCGCGCGCGCGTCTTCGGGATGCGCGAACGCCTCCTGCGGCAGCGCGATCTGCGGGAGCGCGCGGCGCGCGCTCGCGACGTCGACGACCAGAGGCAGGATCGGGTGATAGTACGGGGTGACCGAGATCTCGCAGCGCGGATGACTCGCGAGCTCCCGGTAGCGTGGCAGCACTTCGCGCATGAGGACCGTCGCTTCCGCGAGGACCCGGTCCCGCTCTTCGCGCGCGAACCCGCCGCCCTTCTCGGCGCGCGCCACGAGGTCCGCGAGCGACGCCCGCGCGTAATACAGAGGATCGATCCAGGCAAGCGTGTGGAGCGTCTGCAAATCGACGATCTCGGCATTCGTGAGCGGGACGGGGTCGGCCGCCGCGCGTCGATCGAAAAGTCGTCCGAGCGCGGGAAAGCGCGCGCGCGCCCACACCGGAACGATGCCGAGCCGCGCGAGCAGAAGCCTCCGCGTGTCGGGATCGACCCCGGCGCCGGGAGCACCCGCGACGCCCGGGGCGCCCGGCGCGACCTCCGGATCAAGATGGACGAGGTCGAGCTCGGGATCGTCCACGCCCGCGGCTGCCGCCGCGAGTTGCTCGAGGAGCGACGGCACGAGGTTCGTCGTCACGGCGAGGCCCGGCCGCGCGAGCAGGCGGTCCGCCATGTCGAGGTAGTCCTTGGTCGCGTGGAGGCGCACCCACGGCAAAACAGGACGCCCGGCTCGGGGACTCCCGTAGCCGGGCTGGTGCTGGTGCCACAGCAGAATCAGTTGGACCGGTGCGTCCGGACGACCGGACATGGCAGCGGTGCTATTTCGACTGGGCCAGGAGCTCGCCCAGCGCGACCTCGGCGTCGCGCGCGTAGGGTGTTTCCTTGTACTCGCCGGCGACGCGCTCGTAGAGCGCACGACCCTTCTCGCGATCTCCGGCGGCCGCGTACGAGCGTCCTGCCGCGAGCAGCAAGTCCGCGGTCGACATCCGATCGGGCGCCTTGGCCGCAACCTCTTCGTAGAGCTTCCCGGCCTCGGCGAAGTCCTTCTTGGACTCGAGCGTGTACGCGAGGCTCGTCTGGACCGCCGTGCGGAGCGGACCGTCGCGCCGATCCTTCGAGAGGTAGGCCTTGTACAGCATGGCGGCGCTGTCGAAGTCGCCCTGCCAGAAAAGCGCGTCGGCCTTCATGCGCCGCGCGTCGTTCGCCGCTCCGGTCTGGCCGTACTCGTTCAGGACCTGATCGGCGAGCTGGATCGTCCGGACGTAGTTCCCCTGCCAGTACGACACGCTGGCTTCGGCAAGCGTGCGGTTCGCCTCGCCGGTCGCGCGCGCATTCGAGCGCGCGATGAACTGGCTCGCCACGATCGCGA